>JAJTDX010000009.1:0-39933 GCA_021298235.1 Cryomorphaceae bacterium
TGCTCTCCCATTGTTGATGAAACAATGCGAATGCGGTCTTTCAATTGGCTAATATCCACTTTCCCATTTTTATTCAACGGGAAGGCGCCAACGTTTTCAATCAAATGAGGCACAGCATAGGCAGGTAAAAGCTCAAGCAAAAGCTCTCTTTCTGGAAGCACAACCTTCTCTGTTGAGGCATAAAAAGCTGCAAGAACAGAGTGTTCATATACAACGCACCATTTCTCAATTCCAGACCACTTATGCAACGCGAATTCTATTCTTGAAAGCTCTATCCTTTGGCCATTAATCTTTACCTGATGATCCTTTCTACCTTTGAAATAAATATTCCCAGAAGTGTCCATAACACCGCGATCACCTGTTTTGTATGCTCTTTCGCCAAAAAAAGACACAAACTTTTCCGTCATATCGGAATTTGCATAGCCCAAACCAACACTCGGTCCCACGATTAGAATTTCACCTTCCTGAAAAGGCATACAAATGCTCAAAGATTCCGAAACGATATATATAACGGCATTTATAAAAGGTGTTCCTATCGGCAGTGAATCCGGATTAAACTGTCCCTTATTTTCAAACCCTACGGTCAGAACTGAACATTCAGAAGGCCCATAAAACTGGAATAATCTTGCAGCAGGAAATTTATGGTGTAAGTTTTTTTGAATTCTTTGCGGCACACGATCTCCTCCGGTCATTATGATACGTTCCTTATCGTCGTTAGGGAAAATATCAATCCAGTTTTCCAGCAAAGCAGGAACCATGTGAAAAGCCGTCACTTTCTCAAAGATTTTAATTAGCGACTTCGTATCGCTTAGCATTTCCTTGCTTACTAAAACCTTTTCCCAACCTTTCCAAAGTGGAAAGATCAGTTCAGCAACCCCAATATCAAACGCAGGATGGGCAACAACTCCAAAACATTCTTGCTCCCTCCAAGGCAATTTTTCGTTCCAGGCGTGAAAAAAAGAAACAAGATTTTCCAGGGAAAGTTGAACAACTTTAGGTTCTCCTGTACTCCCCGAAGTACAGACGGATAATGCAGCCGTGCTAAACTCAAAATTTACAGCAGGAGGAAATGAATCAGCTAACAATTCATTGATGAGGACCACCTTTTCAAAACCTCTGTCATTTGAACTAGTGAAAATTAAATCCGGTGGACTAATCGCTAGCAGAATATGAATGAACCCGTCCGTTTCTTTCTCATTGACCATCAATACTTCCACAGAACTTTTCCATGCCGCACACAGCACAAGATCCATGTCAGCACACTTGTCTCCATAGATCCAAATCCTTCGATACTTCAGTTCCGAAAAACTGGAACTCAACTTTTCATAGGTACGAAATCTGTTTTCAAGAAGTAATGAGTTTTCAATCTTTTGAATGAATTCCTTTGATGAATATTCTTTAAACGTGTTTAGGTGTGGTTGCACTGCACGTCCTACGGGTAGATTCAAGATTTTATCCGGCTCAACTAAAAAAGCTTCAAATGCATCGCTGACTGAACTAATTTGATCGAAAGAATGTTTGGAGAGATCAAAATGCCACTGCAAAATCAACCGATTAGGTGACGGAGTAAGCGCTAAACTCAATGGAAATTCAGAAAAATCATAGCTTCCAATCAACTTAAAATTTGATTGAAAGTTCTTCAATTGCTCATTGACAGGATAATTCTCAAATGCTATGAGCATAGAATAGGCAATGCCTTTAAAGAGATCGCTTGTCACATCCACAAATGGAAATTGAACCACGCTCCTCTCTCTCTCCTTGAAGCCGTTCAGCAACTCTGAAGGAGAAGCATCCAAAGAAATTTCGAATTGAAAAGGCAACGTTTGGATGGCTAGTCCAAAACCATTTTTAACTTGTTCGATTAAGCCATTTTGCTTCACAACTCCGAATTGCACTTTGGAACATCCTGTCCAACCAGCTATAAAACAGGACCATAAAAAGTTTACAGTCTCAGCAAGCGTCAAGCCTCTGGCTTTTGAAAAACGCTTGAGTGCGGTGGAATCAATTTCCCTTTTAATTTCACTGTAACCGGATCCTCCATCTGGAAATTCTGTGAGTGTTGCACTTTCTTCTAAGGGCAACAGATATTTTGAGTAGGCCTCCACAGCCTTTGAATGGTCAAGGGCCTTCCATCCGTCGTACCAATCCTTATTTGTCTTTTTAGGTAAATAAAGTTTGGGAGAAGACAGGATAAGCATAAAATCACCGAGAAGCTGTTGTCGTCCCCAACCATCGAACAAGATATGGTGGTTGGTAATCAGAAGATACGTCGCGCTTTCAGTTACAAACCAGTCGAAAGCTATTGCCGGTTCCTTTTGTAAATCAAAGCCTCTGTTTCTTATATCTGCGACACGATCATTCAGTAAATTTTCTGTGCACTGATGCCCGCTAATTCGAGGCTTTGAATTCTTCAAGCATGCCCACACAGGTTGCTTTAATCCTTCAAATAAAATATGTGAATGCAAACACTCATACGTTTCGACTAATCTTTCAATAGCAAAGCTTATCTGCCCCAATTCATATCCTGTGACCTCGAAGGTCAATTGCTGAACATATTCTGAAGATTTGCCTTTCAGACTTGCACTCAGCATAAACTGCTGTGCGGGCAACAATGGTACAATTGAAAGAATATCTTCTTTATTCATCAGAGGTCGCTCAAAAGGTCATCAATTGCATTCATGTCATCTGAATCAACAGAATCATGGATAAACGTCTCACCCTGAAGCTCGGCTGAAATATTTTCCTTTGAAAACGATGTCAATGCTTCTTCAAAATGCTTCGAATCAAAAGAAGGATGCGTCCGCAACATCCATCGCATTTTCCCCTCGACAATCAATGCATTGATTTCCACATGACCAAGCAGGAAATTCTTTTGATCCACCATATCCCCTTGGCCGATATCACTCGGACGTGCCATTCCTCCCCAATTTTCATCAAAGCTTCCAAGGTAATTCAAGAGCAAAGGAAAGGGTGGTTTCTTCCATGATGGATGCCCCATATACAACAATCCATTTTCAGGTACATTTTTCATCGCAAAGCGTACGCGTTCTAATAGGTTAGCTTTTGAAACATCAAAATCCAGCTCTACAGGATAAAATTGTGTAAACCATCCAAGTGATTCACTCAATTCTGTAATCTCAGCATAGGACCTGCCATGGGTTTCGAAAACAGGAGTTACAGGCGGTAGCTCCGCTTTTTCCCAAGCGCCGGCAATTAAGTACAAAAACTTTTCATTGGAATTCAGCTCAGGCAACCAATTTCGAATAAAGCGATCCGTTTCTACCTCTGTCCAAGTCCACTCTGTGTAACTGGATTCTTCATAGGAGGCCACTTCCCATTCTGCAAAAGGATCAAGAAGAGGCGTTGGTAAATATCCACTTGACTCGACCTTTTGTTGTAACGCATCCCGAACCTTCGCAAATACTTCAAAGCTCTCATATTCCGATCCACCTCCATTTAATCGGGCACGCAGTTCATCCAATAGCAATCTCCAAGAAAATCCATCACAATAAAAATGATGCATTGAAATGAACAATAGCTTTTGTTCATTAAAATCAATCACTGCCGCACCGGCCACCGGTCCCTTCAACAGATCGAAGGAACCTTGAATCTGATCGCACAATGAAGTGACCTCATTTTCAGTTTGACAATTTTCCACGCGCACTTCGGGGCTCAAACCAGCCTTCCAGCCATACGAGTATACCATTGACAAAAGCTTGAATGACTCAAGCGTCTTTTTTAAAATAGTTGCAACAAAATCCGAATTCAACGGTAGCTGAATTTCAAGCAAAATCGATTGATTAAACCGATTTCTATTTCCCGAATATTCGGAATGAAACCATTCCTGTATAGGAGTTAATGGCAATGAATCAGATTTTTTGGATGACACTCCTAATTGCCCAAGTGAATTCAAATAGTCATTCAGTTTGGGAGCATTCATAAGCTCATTAATTTCAGCTTTATACCCCCATGACTTCAGCTTCCCTATCAAGCGTAATCCAAGAATGGAGTCTCCACCCTGCTCAATAAATCCAAAGTTTCCATTTAGCATTTCGAAAAGACTGATTGACCTCAGTTTTTGAAGTAATAATGGGGCGTTCCCCTCAAAATCGGACTCAACCCCCTTGTACTTATGGGTTCTTAAAAGTGTCAACTCGTCAATTTTCCCATTTGCATTCTCAGGAAAGTGCGCTAGAGAAAATATCCGATCTGGTCGCATGTAAGCGGGAAACACCAATTCAATAAATGCGACGACATCTGAAACATCAGTATTCTCTCGTTCGATAAATAAAATAAACGTGTTTTCCGACTGGATATACCTAGCTCTTTTAACCTCCTGAAACTTATTTAACACCTTTTGCTCTACCTCTCCCAATTCAAAACGTTGTCCCAATCTTTTGACCTGTCGATCGTTTCTACCTTTTAGATAAAATTGACCGTTACTCATCACTCCCCTGTCTCCGGTACGGTAATACTGCAATCCATTTACTTCAAAAAAACCACCTTCCGAATTGAGGTAACCTGTGGCTACACCAGCCCCACCAATGATAATTTCTCCTTCAACACCCTCAGGCAGAATATGTAACAAATGATCACACACAAACAGCTCTTCATACGGCAGTGCCGTACCAATACTTGTAGAATAATTTTGGCTTAAATCAATACATGTTGAATATGTGGTCGTTTCAGTCGGTCCGTACCAATTCTTAATAACAAGCGCCTCATTGTGGGACTTCAAATGATTCCAAAGCTGTTCATGAAATGGTTCACCAGCACTATTTACTGCATTTAACCCTTTGATTTCGGGACCCTGCAGTTTTGAAAGCACAGAAGGAACCGTATTCAATAGACCTCCGGGATGTTTTAAAATTGAGATTTCCAAATGAGAAAGATCCCGTATAATGATAGTATTCTTTCCCGTGTAAAGTCCAAACAGATTTTCGAAGATCGAAAGGTCAAATCCCAAATTTGTCAAACTAAAAATATGATCAAAACCATCACTATCAATTTCACACCTACAGGCATCCAGGAAGGAAGATAAATTTTGATGCGTCAGTGCCACCCCCTTTGGTTTTCCTGTTGAACCGGAAGTAAAGAGGATGTATGCCTCCTGGTCTTGATTCACAATCGCCTCAATTGACTTTGGATACTCCTTGAGGATGTCATTTAAAGCCACCGAATCTACCCCGTTGAGATTAAGCCGAATGTCTTCAGGGAAAATGACCATAGAACATTCAGAAATTTCCAAAACCTGCTGAATCCTTTCCAGGGGCCAACTGGGATTGAGAGGGACATAGGTGTATCCGCTTCTCATGATTGCATATATCAGCGCAGGCGTATATTCCGTTTTCTCGCCAAAAAGAGCTATCCGCTTACTTTTGGCATGTGCAGTTAAATAACCATAAAGGTTTTCGGTGAATTTCGAAGTGTCAGAAAAAGAAAGAGCTCTTTCTGAAAAAGAGTCAAGGATTACCGAATCAGAGTGCATTAAATGATGCTCGACTGCCTCTGTCCAAAGAATCGGTTCGGTAAGTTTAGCAGGCTGCGGAAAGGATCCAATACTTTTCTCGAATGGTTCATCCGGTGAATCTAAAATACATCCTATATTTTCCTGAATGCACTTGAGGAAGTAAGCTATAAACTCAGTACTGAAACTACCGGAATCATAAATAGCCTTTATCTGATACTTTGCTTCAGTGGGCATGATCACAAACAGCACATCCGGAATCTCTTCAACAACCTCACTTAGATCGTCTTCAGACAGGTGTTCATACCCGAGTGCAAACTGCTGACCATTGGATACATTCTGAATGAGTTGTCTTACCGTTTGATCAGCCGTCCAATCCCACCCAAGAAAAATATTCTTTATAAACAATCCAATTGCCGTTTCAGCATATTCTGGTGCAATCGAGCGGCCATTCGAAATACTATGAATGTACGAATTGGACGTTCCGTTGAGCCGATAATTAGTCATGGACAAAGCTGTCAAAAAAACCTGCTGTTCGGTAAACCCGTTTGACTTACAGAAAACACTCAACTCAGGCGAATCTAAGTAATTATTTAGCTCTTCGAACTTACTGTCCACAGATCGATTTGAATTCAATTTAAGCGCAGCGTGTTCTCTGAAAAAATGACCAAGCTCACTTATTTGAGCAGTACTCTTGAGCGCTAGTTCTCTGGATACCAGAACATGCTGATAGTTCATCCTTCCCTCCAAATCTGAATCAGAATCCAGTACCTGAATAAATTCTTGTATCAGCAGTCCAACGCTCCATCCATCGAGTAAAACATGATGATGTGACCACAAAAGATGGGCCTTTCCTTCCCACTCAAAAAAGCAGCATCGCATGAGAGGTCCGTTAAATCCATCATTCAGGTCTTGTTCGAGTATTAGATCAGGAGAAGCTGAATTCAATATCCTAAAATCTGCAGGCCACTCATTCACGACTTGCTGCCATGAACCATTCTCAAAAACCGGTGAAATACGCAATTGGGGGTAGGCTTTCCATATACGACAATAGGCTATTTTTAGTTGATCTAGCTCTGGGCATTTGGATAACTCAAACAAGAATTGCTCGTGATAAATTCCTTTACGATTTGCAGTAGCCTGATTCCAAATCTTTTGTTGCATGATCGATAAGGGATACCTGTCAACTTGCGTTTCAATTTCCTGATATACATTCGCTTTTTTGATCTTCCATGACCCCAATGCACTGGCGACAAGCAATTCACCAAAATTCCCTTGATAACCTTGAGCTTTCAATTTCGAAAGCAATCGAATCGCCTGGATTGAATCTCCACCATTGGCGAAATAACTCTTTTCAAAATCCGGAGAATTGCCAATACTCTCCTTCCATACTGTAGTAATAACAGCTTCGGCAGTAGCCCGGTATTGCTCAGAAATGAGAACTGCTTCATTCATCAACTCTTTTAAATGAAGTCGTTTGGTTTCTTCCAAAGGCTGAAGTGGCCTTAGACAACATGTCAATAAAATCTCAAAAAGAAGCAGATACGATTCATCACAGCGAATCGTTAACTGATCCAAATGGTCGGAGAATTCAATCTGAACACTCCAACTTCCCTGACCGCTGTAATGGGAATCGCTGATAACTATTCCCGATGTGTGAATAGACGGAATACGCGACAATTCAGGATGAATTATTCTAGAAAACTCTAAAATTTTCTTTGCAGTACTACGAAAATCACCTGTCGCAATCCCATCCAAAGGAATGGCTTTAGAATCCAGGCTAAATGCTAGGTAAACTGCCTCTCCAATCAGTTTCATGCTCAATTCTTGCAGGCAACTTGCCAACAAAATTTTTGCGTTGTTGATGTTTCCTTTGCACATCTGTTGGAATTCATCCGGCACATGCACGTTTAACTGCGAGTTCGTATCACCACAATGTAAACGTTTAGAAGGATTGATCTGATTGTAATATGTTTGCCAAAAGGGGGTCATTTCAAAACGATTGGGAAATCTAAAACAAAATTATATTTTCAACTTTCTCCTTCATGCAAAAGCTCGTTTTGAAAAGAAATGATACGAAACACTCGAGGGCGATGTAAATACATCGGTTCGCATTCCATGGATTGGTTCATTCGTCGTAATATTCCGACCAAAAAAAGCAAGCTCACCAATCCGGAAATGATTAATTCCAGCCTCAGCCAATTTATCTGCGATTGGGAATGAAACCGAAGTTCCAAGACTTTGAATAGTGGATTCCGGAATTTTCAGATTAGCCCATTTTTTATAGAAATACTCTTCCGGAAGCATGTTACAATTAAGGTATGCTCCGAGAAAGCTGTACTGTTCTGGAGATTTCCTTAGCTCTTCCAGAGGCAATCCATAACGTTCAGTATCAAGCTCTAGCATTATGCATGTCGTATGATTTGAATCCGTTTCTTTGTGTGTTAAATTGACATCTACAAATTCAGGAATAACCTCTGTTCCGTCATAATTCAAAAACCATGTGACTATGTCAGTTTTATTTGATTTGAAAAAAGCCAAATGCTCAAGCTCATCGCTTCCAACACTCTTAATTCCCATTTCTCCTAGACTCAAAAATAAATCTTCAGGAACTTTACCTTGGAACATCTTAAGTATAAGTGTCCAAGACATTTTTTTTTCTGAAAAAGTGTCATTCAGAAAGTCAATATTCTCCTTCAAACGAAATGGACAGAATGAAAACGTATTTTCTTTTACCATTTCAAAGGTGTATTGTCAGAGTTACAGAGATAATTAGGTCTCTGAGAAATCTCGGAAGGACGATTCATACATTTATTAAACGTGAGGATCAGAATTTTTCTCGAAAAATCCAGTACAGATCGGTCAGAACCATGGATCAGATTTGGATCAAACAATAAGACACTTCCCTTTTGAGCAATGGTCTTAAATACTCCAAATTTCTTTTTAAAATACGTGATTTCATCTTCACTGAAACTGAACAATAAATCACTAGATGCGCTCCCCTCCAATGAGTAATCCGTTAGTTCATCCATTGCTTCTCGATCAAGAAATTCCATATGACTGCATGGGATGAGCTTCAATTCGCCGGAGCCTTCAAAGACATCATCTAAATAAACCACAACGTTTAAAAAGTCATTCTTGGGAAAATGGTCAAAAACCTTCCAAAACGGATAATCTCTATGAAAAGGCCATACGGATGATTCATCTCTGTTTTTGATGTTCACCTTGCACTGATGCAGATACACCTCCTCACCCAATAGGGAAACAACTATTTGTTTAATTAGAGATGATTCAGACAGCCATTTAAGAAACAGTGGGTTTTTATGAAATCCATAGACGGAGCGAAGTGTAACGTCATCTTTTTCAAAAAACTTTTCCTCCGATCCGTCGAGCAATTTCTCAAATTGGGGAATTTCCTTCACTGCATCGCGAACAAGGATATATCCTTGTTCGTCATACGACGCCTTCCATGCTTCAAGTTCAATGTTCATAATGGCGAACGAAAGTGCGAAATTTATTCGAATTTTCAAATTCTATCAGCGTATTTTCTGAGGTACAAACCGTCAAAACGAAATTTTCATTTTCACCTGTTTGAAGATTAAATTGCATCGTTTTTTCCTGATGTGATTGTTCAATAAGAATTGGATCTTGCAAAAATCCCGTACCTCTCAATTTGGACAAGGCTTCTTTTTGAGAAAAACGCTTAATTATTTCTTTAGCATTGTTCTTAATTTCTTCCCATTCAAAGGGGCGAAAAGCTATTTCAAGTGCGCCGAGTTCTTCCTGCTCGAAACGTTCGATATCAACGCCAATAGAATTATTTGAAACCGCAACAAAAACAAGGCCTTTGCAATGACTTATGGAACAATAACCTGAGCTGAGCAAGGGCTTGCCTTCAGACGATTTATGGAAGTTCATTTTTTCCAGTGATGTCGAAAAAAAAGTATGGCACAATCTGTTCAGTTCAGTTCGCGCCAGAATAGATTCTTTGCGACGAATTTCATCTTTAAAGGAACGGAGATAATCATCCATCGGATACTGCAATGATTCAGACATGTCGTCAATATGTGCCAAAGACAACAACACCGTATTTTCTTTCACAAGAGCGATGGCAATTGATTATATGGATCTGTAAATTGCTTTAAATGGAGGTAAATCTCCTTTTGCCAGAGAGAATGAGCTTTTAAAAAACGTTCTTTATGAATTCTACCAATGCCGTGCTCTCCTGAAATCACACCATCAAACGAACTGACAATAGCATCAAAATCGTTTACGACACTTTCCCAAACCTCTCTGTCCTTGTTAAAGAAAAGATGTAAATGATAGTTTGCATCTCCACCGTGACCAAATATGACATGCTCCAAATTGTGTTGATTCAATAATTCTTCTATCCGCCTGAGCGCACTTGAAGCATTCTTGAGAGGGAAACTAACATCTAAGTCGACAAACGGCTTATAATTCTGAAGATTGTATCCAATAGAAAACCGTTCTGTCAAAGCATCCGAACTATGTTTTGTAATCCGGAATTCACTGCTAAGAACGAGCTCTACCTCCTTCGAAAAAGCAACCCAAACGACATGTTCATCACGTGCAGAGGAAAATTTTAGGGCCCCAGAAGAGGCAAGCTCCAGCACATATGGATCTAATTTTAAAAGTGAGGGGATAGAATCCATCAAATGAAAAAGCTCCTCTGAAGCAATTCGGTAATAATGGAGCTCAGGAAGCATCGGAATGCACCGCACAAGCGCCCTGTGAATGATCCCCAATGTTCCTTCCGAACCGACCCAAAGCATTTTATCGCATATCCCCTGAGATGTTTTGTTCGGTGCTGCGCCAACTTTCACACGTTCTCCGGTTGAAGTAATTACATCAAGCTCCAAAAGATAATTCCCAACTTTCCCAAATTTCAGCGACATTGGTCCACCACCATTACAAGCAATCATTCCTCCAAGTGTCGCACGCTCAAGACTTCCGGGAATCACAGGGAATTCCCAACCAGCACTGCGTGCAAAATCGCGAAGCTTCATCATGGTTACACCCGATTCTACAGAGAGTATTCCCGAAGATTCGTCGTACCACTCTATCGAGGTAAACCCTGATAGATCAATAAAAATTTCATTATCAAATGGCACGGCGCCACCACTGACACCCGTCAAACCGGCTCCCAAACGAAATTTTCTTTTGGGGTGTGACTTAAGGAAATCAATGAGTGATTCTACACTTTCAGGTAAAAAAGTTGTTATCGGACATCCTGAAATTCCCGAATAGTCTGAAATTTCAGGCATCTCCGTTTAATTGGATTTCTAGCGATTTGAACAACTGATGAACATTCTTCACACCAAATCCATCGTAATCATTTACCCTCTGAATAAATTCATAAAATAGTGTTGGACGATCGCCCACAGGTTCAGTAAACACCTGCAGAAGAATTTTATCTCCATCGCGCTCACAAAGAATATTAGACTCTTTCATTAGAGCGATCGGAAGATCTGGAAACTCTTTTTCTATTTCAGTGTAATATGCTTCCGGCACTTGAGTAAATGTAACGCCACGACTTTTAAAAGAACTCACAACTGCAATTAGGTCACTGACCTCAAATGCCATGTGTTGAATACCCGTACCTAGATGGTGCTGAAGAAAAACATCTACCTGAGATTTCCGTGTCTTTTCAGGAAGCGGCTCCACAATAACCTTATTGATTTTTGAGTGACTACTGTGAAAAACGTTCATTTTCATCCCAGTTCTCAAGTTTGCGAAGAATTCTTCTCCGATTGTTTGAACATGATCCAATTGTAGCGTCGAAGACAAATAAGTATTCCAATACTCAGACTCATTTACACGCACGACCGATGCTAGGTGATCAACGGCAAGAATTGAAGGCTCGGTATTTTCAATTTCATCCTCTGTTAAAATAAAACCAGGCAAAGGTCCTGTAGAACGAAGCGTCTGAACCAACATAATCTCGTTATCATCAAACAGCTTGTATCTGATTATTCTAGAGTGCTCATCACCAATTACAAGATCTTCAATTCCATTGCTCAATAAAATCGCTTTGGAATTAGCTAAATGGTTTAAGCTAAGCTCAATATCTTCAACTTCGACACCAAATCTTTTGATGGAATTTCCATGCCTATCCACAAATGAAACGACATCATGCGCTGCTGGCTCCAATGCCGATGTGATGATCAAGTTGGCCTGGCCCTTTTGCAACCAGTAGGAGACCTCCTCTCCGTGAACTCCTTTTTGGATTCGTTTTCCCTTAATGTTAAATCCCAAAGCATAGCGATGCCACCAGGCCACCATCTTGCCCATTCCAACATAAAGTTCAACAAATTTAAAACCGGAGTTTTGTTTAATGATCACAGCGATACAAAGTTATAAATTTTCTGTAAGCCCGTTTGAATTTGGTTGGGTGAAATTTTTGCCACGGCAAGTCGAAGTTTATTTTTGTTCGATGTTTCCTCGGAGAAGAGAGACATAGGACAAACAGCCACCCCCTCCTTTTCAAGAAGTTGTGCACACCAATCAAAGCTGGGCTCGAAATCACCCAGATTCAAAGTCCCAAAAAATCCACCGTTGTACTCAACTCCATTTGATGTAAGAATTTCCTTTTTCCGAATTAATTCGTTTTTAAATGAGCTCAAGTGACTCTGAATATCGAAATTATGTTTTAACAACCATCCACCAACAATTCCTTGCGTGTAACCCGAAGTGTTTAAACTCAAATTAGCCTTCACCCCAAGAAATTTATCCATGAGTGAATCGGGCACATGCACAATGGCAAGTCTAAGACCGGGCGACAGAATCTTGGAAAAGGAAAGACCGTGTATGACTCGTTCAGGGGCTAAGGAAACAAGACTTGGGAGTGGTTCATCCAAATAAAACTCCCTGTAGGTTGCATCGTCGAAGATATACAAATCATTTTTTTGCGCGATTTTAACCAGTTCGATACGTTCGGATTCATCTAATCGTTTACCCGTAGGATTTGCAAAATCAGCACTTACATAAATTAAAGAACCTTGGGGTAATCGTGAAATTTCATCTAACCAAATTGCATCGGGCAAAAAAACAGGTGAAACGCCCAACATTTTCGCAACATCTACCAATCCAGGATAATACGGATCAGGACAGGCGATAGTTTTTCCCTTGAACAGATGACACACTATGGAGATTGCTTCCTGCACCCCATTCGTAATTGCAAGATTACGTGAAGAAACAAAATCACATCCTTGCTTTCGATAGACTTCGGAGCCAAGCTCTGTCAGAAATCCCTCTGTTTGATGGTATTGTTTTATGTTTGTGGAAGGAAAGGATTCCAAGAAAAATGTTAAATACGCCAAGGGATCAAAGTGAGGATACATTTCAAGAGGTGGCACACCGGCTCCGAAATTGTATTGACTGTTCGTGGAAGCCAGCCGATTTAAAAATTTTATCCTGTCCATAACCGCTAAATATAGAAAAGATAATGGAATTAGATGAAGCAACTGCCCTTCTGAAAAATCTCAAGAACAAATCTATTTCAGAAATTGCAAAAAAATACAGCGAGAACGAGCTTGCAGATGCTTTGAACATCTGTTACTCAAAGGATAGATCTCTTGTTAATGAATCAATTGATAAAGCTATTGAAGTTTACACATTAAGTGGAAGAATCCTAACAGTTAAAGCATTACTTCTTTTATCGGAAAAAAGAGATCAAGATGCTCTTAACCTCCTTAGTCTCGTGCCTCATGAAGATGAATATTTTCTTTCCTGCGTGGAGCTTATGGGCATGATCTTTATGAATAATTATCAATTCGAAAGAGGCATCAAAACCTTTGATGCAATACTCACACAAGCAGATTCCCCAAAAAATCAATCCTTCGTTTACCAGCAACGCTCTATATGCAACCAGTACTTGGGCAACTTTACTGAGGCCTTGACAGACAGTATGAAGGCAGCTCAAATGTTCTATGCCGAAGAGGAATTTTTTAAAGAAGTTTTAATGAATCTCCGTTTGTGTATCACGAACAAATTGCTTTCTGAGATCAAAGTATCGGTGAAAGAATTTGAAAAATTCTGTTATGAAACGATGGAAGAATACTACGTGTATGGTCCTTATTTATTTTTGATGGAGCTAGAGTTTTTGAGAAGAAACTTTCCAAAAACGGCTGAGCTATATACTGATTTTGGCGAATCGGAATTGACTGACTTTATTCAAGAATTTGAATCAAGATTTGAGGAAATGAAAACCTTCAGTGTGCTACTTGAAAAATATGATGAAGTAAAAGCTAAAATCGATGCTATTCCGAAACCGCGGCAACCTTATTCGATTCGTCCAGGCAAACCTGCGATAACAATGAGTGATTTTGAAACCGCAGTCATGAAATATGTAGATCAAAAAGAACCTTTTCAAAAAGAGCTTGATAAAATCAAAAAAAAGCTGTGTAAGCTGAACCAAGAGGATTTTGATATCTTCGAAGCACTTTCAGGAGACCAACTTTAATTCTAAAACCTCCATGAGATGAACATTCCAGAGCTGTACAAGCCAAAATTCAATTCTTTAAAACGACAGATTCCGGTAGTAAACATTCAGGAGAAGAAACTATTTATCCAGGAATTCAAACGAGAACAGCCATTTATCCTGAGCCATGATTTATCCGATTATTTAACGGAAACTCTTGAGGCAGTTGCGGCCTTAGACAAAAATGTTCGAATCAAAACATTTGACAGTATTCCTTACAGAGAAATTCGTGAGGGTTATTTCAACGATTACCTTACCTACACCCGACAAGCTGATACAACCCCATTTTACCCAATAAATTTTGAGCTTATTGAGGAAAGGTCTCTGAACATTACCCAAACTCCATTTCGACATTATGCTTTATCTCTCAATGAAGGGATCTTTCCGCATATTCAAAAGTTTAAGGTTCCATTCATAGAGAACGACAATTACCTTCTCCAACTTGAAAATAATTTTTATCAGAAATTCAAAGTTACCTCACCACATTGGCTGTTCATTCATCCCAAGTACTCCGTTTCCAACGCTCATTATGATCATGACGCTGTACATACGGCAATTTTTCAATTAAAAGGCAGTAAATGGGCTTGTCTAGTTGCTCCTGAGGATCACAAGTATATCCAAAACAAGAGCTTTCCACTATTGCCTAACGGATTCAACGACTTTACCAATGATGCGCTCGCACAACTTCCAACTGAAGGACTTGTAACATGGGAAGGAGAATTGAATGAAAATCAGATTCTCTTTATTCCGAAAAGATGGGTTCATTATGTTGTTGGGCAGTCCTCTGGAATCTCCTATTCACAAGACATTGTAAATCAGACTAACTTTAACGATTGGATGGCTTCAGTTATGCGTTCTTAGATTTGAGTTGCTCAAACTCTTTCTTTGCCAATTCAATTTCAGTCTTGAGAGCCTCGCTGGTCGTGACGTTGCGCAGTATGCGCTGATTCAAGCGTTCATCCTCAAAATAGGCAAATCTTAAACAATAAAGTGCGTGTTCACTCAAGCTATCACTGACATCTTTTGGAATTGGCCTTTGGATCCTGTCTGAATTTGAAAATCCCATTACCAACCTGCCAAAGGTGTTTGCATAATCTATCAAATCCATTCGCCCAGTTGGAAAAGCCTCGTCCTTGAATTGAATGAATGTCTCCAAACCATATCGGATTGTTTCAAAGGTTGGAGCCTCATTTTTAGAGGATGGAAGAAAGATTGCTGAAAGATATGGCCTGTGCTCATTCGAATGATTAGGCGTTCCCCTGTGTATGAGCCTCAAATCCCTCAAGGTATAATCACCAATTGAAACATTTAGAGAAACAGGCGACATTTTATTTGCCCGATCAATTACCTCTTCATCCGTAAATTCATTGGATTCATTCGTGAATTCAGCTTTGTCAGAGGTTCTATGAGTATCAGGATAAATGTGTGTAGCCCCATTTACCTCATCCGAATTTACCAGTGGAACATTCAAGGCAACTGCAAAATCATTTCCATCCTGATGAATCGTTTGAAAAGCTGATCCCGGTGAAGAAATGTCAGATGAGAAAAAAACAAGTGCAAAATCCTCATCAAAAACTGATTTTAATGTTGCGAAAATCTCATCAGTAGCATAGAAGGCGCTTTTCATCATTATAGAGTCGCTCGGCAACAACATGTTCCAACGATTTATATCGTGATTTGCCGCATAGTTCGTGCCTTGTTCAAATCTTGCGTGAAATCGCTTCCGTTTCGCATCGAAAACAGGGTCGAATTCATTCTTAAACTTTTGAATCAGTTCAACCGGAAATTTTGACTTCCCGTGATAATAGCCATGAGCTTCAAAAAATTCACATATTGTAGTCATATTTCAAAACTAAATTAATTTTTTCAACAAAGCTATCTGTTCCAAAAAAGTGGTTCCATGCACCAAATCAGGTTCCACGTAATGTCCCTCACTCCACTCATTCCAGCTTGCCACATGAAGATCTACATCCTCATTTGCAATTTCTTTTTTTGCTAGCTGAAGATTCTTCCCAAAATCCTCGGGATTGGCATCAATCACGACAGGTGACCATGGAAATTTTCGCAATCTGAAACCTTTTTCAAACGAACCTCGGGGTGAGGCGTCCCATCCACTAGAAACGCTCGGATAAAAGGGAATTGAAGACACCTTTTTAATGTTTTTCCAAACTGTCGGCTGTTCCTCAACACATTCCTTGTGCGCAAGCACTGTAGAGGCAGCATTGAAATCAACTAATGTGACATAGGTTGTAAGACTGCTTAATCCAAGTTGATGCGCATCGGAAATCCACTCATCCGATCTTCCGCAGACACCTTGCAAATGATATTTTTTAAAGTACTCAAAAATTGAAACAGTTTCCTCTCCATGGAGCTCAAGAAGTTCTGAAACGGAATAGACCTGCACGATAGATCTGCCCTCCCTGTCTTTTCTGTAATTGGGATGAGAAGTGACATCGTTCAGATAGTGGATGAAAGCTTCATCATGTTTGTATTTCTGAATTCGTTTTTTAAACCATGGATGATTCTGATATTTTCCGTAGGCTCCGTTTTGTATCGGAAGCTCCTTGTGAGGCAGTCGTAGTACCCACATAACGTTGAACTGAAATTCCGTTCCGACAATGGCCTTCATTAACTGCTCCAAAGGCTCATTCATTACCGGTTTGGAAGTTTCAAAATCCCAATAAAAGCATACCATGAAACCATCTATTCCGTATTTACTTGCCAGTTTGATCTGTTGACAGCAAATGTCGAAATCCGTTTGATCGTAATAGCCTGCAGATGGTACTCTGGGCTGATCGTGCTTTAAGCTCCTAGGTCTCGCAGACTTTACGACATTCCATTCTGTTCCTGAAACACGGTAAGTGTCATTAAAAAACCCGGGGTAGTAATACGCAAAAACTTTCATCTTACACTACAAACTTAAGCAATGTCAGGAATCTATTACCTTTGAAGTATGAATTGCTATGACTGCGTGATTGTTGGTGCTGGTGTTGGAGGTCTCTACATTGCTCATCACCTTGAGGAACATGGAAATTCCTATTTACTGCTGGAATCTCAAGAACGCATCGGTGGTAGAATCGACACAAATTATTTTGAGGACTATAGCTTCGAATTAGGGGCCGCACGGATTCTTCAAAGCCAGAAAAGGGTGATGAGGCTTGTCAAAAAAGGCAATCTAAAAATAGAAGAACAGATCCTCGAAGACGCTGCCGTGCATCTGCAAGGTCAATGGCATCCATCTCTTAATTCAATACTAGACAAAACGGATTATCCTGATCCGCTCGATTTATTTGATGAACTGTTGAAGGAGCATGAGATTTTTAATCTGGAATCTTTTGAAACTTTTGCACCCCAATCATGGGATTATATGCTAACCAATGAGTGGCTTGAAAACAAAGGCGTTCCAAAGGAGTTTGCCAAATTATACTTTTTGGGGGATATCGATACTGAACTCGAAAACATTACACTATATGAATCAATGTTTTTTTACACATCGAACCTTTCGGATTCCGATTCGAGTATTTACAGGTTGTCAGGAGGTATGACTGCCCTGACAGATCAGTTGGCAAAAAAAATCAAGAACATTGCGTCTAATCGACATGTGAACTCAGTTACAAAAAGTTCGGAAGGTTATGTAATAAAGACAAATGAAGAGGAAGTACTCGCGAAAAATGTGATTTTCACCTGTTCACTTAATGCGCTTTCACAAATTCAACTTCCAGTGTTGGCCTCACAAAAAGTTAATTACTGGCTCACCATCGGTCACTATGGAAAAAGTGCTAAAGGCTATTTCAAATTGGCATCTAACCCATTTTCTGAGGACACTTATCTGATTAGCGAAGTTCCTCTGCGTATGCTTCGACGGAGCGAATTTCTCTGGGAATTTTATCTGCCCTCACTGAACACTCCGTATAATGAAGAAAAAATTAAAGCTTTGCTTATTACATATTTCGGTAAGGAAAACTTGATCGAGCTTCATGTAAAAAGCTATGACGAGGAACCGTATTTTGGTTGTTACTGGAACTACTATTCAGGCAAATTTCATCACATCTTTGATGCATCCAAAGAGTGTGAACTTCAGAGAGGACTTTACAGCGTAGGCGAACATTTTTCACTCCATCCGAATTGGATCGAAGGCACGTTGGAAAGCGCTGACAATTTTTTGAATTTATTCTACCAATAATGAAAAAAGCAAGTATAACTATCCTGAGTTTTAACCGTTGTATCTATTTAAAAAACACTATACAATCATTGCTTGACAGCCTTATTGACCGAGAGGCAGTCGAAATCATCGTTGTAGACAACGGATCAAAAGATGAGAGCCCTGAATACATCCGTAATCTTCAGGAACAAGGAATAATTGACCGTGCTGTTCTTTTTAAAGAGAATCAAGGCATCAGTAAAGGATATAATTCTGGATTTGCACTATCTGATCCACGATCTGAATACCTGATTAAATTGGATTGTGATGTGCTCATTCATCATAGAGGATGGCTTGAAGAAATGGACACTATTTTTAAAGAAGATGATTCAATCGGATTGCTTATGCTTTTTCAGGAAAACCATCCAACTATGAAAGAGTGTAAACGTACTTCGCGCAATGGCAGAACATTTATTTCACTTGAAGAAATTATTGTAGGCAGTGCCTGTTTTACCATCCCAAGAAAAATCATTAATGAAATAGGCTATTTTTTCGAAGACCATGATTATCTGCTTTTTTACGATGATATTGATTACTTCATTCGAATTGAAATGCTTCAGAAAAAGGGATTCTACCTTCTGTCTCACACAAGTAGCTATCAAGAACATCTGGACGAAACAACGTATCATAAGTACGACAAGGACAAAGATCCATTATATGAACGGATGAATGAATTTCATAAGGTTCTGGAAAAAAATTACCTCTCGGGATATTTTCCAATGAAGCGTTATTATCCAAGACTTGAAAAACTTGGCCAACTCAGAAATTCTGCCTTACTTGAACTATGATTAACGTATTAATTACCGGAGTTTCTACCGGATTTGGAAAAGCTATTTTAGAAGTTCAAGATGACGACTTTTCCATGAGTGGTATTTCCAGAAATCCTCAGCGTGAAAACGTATTCACCTACCAAAATATCACTCAGTTACCCGAAGCTCAAGTGATCATTCTCAATGCGGCCGTAGGTGACTATGGAGTGAACCTGGCAAGTCTGAACGAAGAAGAATTAACTTCAATCATGACGGTAAATCTCATTCGCCCGATCAGTTTTTTGGCAAGATTGCAAAGAGAGGGTAAGCTCAATTCACTTCGATATTTGATTTTAATGGGAAGCAGGTTCTCATCCCACTCGTACATTTCACAACAAAATGCAGACAAACTCCCTGGATATGGTTATTGCCTCTCCAAAGCTGCTCTGTCTGTTTTTACGACTATCCTTCGGAAAGAATCCTATTCTTTTTCTGTGAACATTTTACATCCCGGTGTGCTACGAACAGAAATGGGAGCTCCCGATGGTGAGCATCCAGATAAAATGGCACGATTGCTTTTGGACAGGATCAAAGACGGAACGTTTCAAACAGAATTTAGTGGAATTTACGAGCTGCCAACCGGAAAGGTCATAGCGTTTTGACGAGATGTGCTAAATCCTTTGTCAAATCAGACATTCTTTCATAGTTTAAAGTTTCTGGAAGATCGTCTTTCGTATGGTAATTTTTATTTCTGAACATTGCCGTATCTGTCAACATAAGTGCGGGAATATTCCGTTGCCAATAGCTTCGATGGTCTGACCAATCTAGTCCCGACAGTTCAAAGGGCAGGATTAACTTCTTGTAGAATGAAGGTCGTTGATTAAGCAGTTTTTTGATAATTACTTTCGCTGGTATTCGCGATTTAGCATTGCTCACCGCCATTATAAAATTGCCCTTGTTGCCAAAAAACCACTTCATTGGTGCAAACGGATAGTCTTGACTTCCGGGCTCGTCTGAATAATACCCAACCATTTCAAGACAGATCATACAAGCAACAGAGGTCGGTTCTAGGCTTGATGAATGTTGCCAGCTCCCCATAGCTTTTGTGCCAAAAAAAGGAGGTTCCTCACAGGCAAAGAAGACAAATTCCCAGGTATATTCTAGTGGTTCCTTGTTAGACAAAACATTTAGTACTCCCATGAGCACAGCAACGGAACTGGCATTGTCATCTGCTCCTGGTGTATCCTCGAAGGTATCATAGTGTGCCCCAAGTATATATTTTTTAGGTTGTCGGCCCTCGATTCGAACAATGTAATTTCTGTAAATAATAGAATTTTCACCTTTCCATTCCTGAACTTCCGGTGTATGACCGGTTTCAAGGATCTTCTTTTCAATATAGGCCATGGTAGCTGGCCAATGCTCTCCTTGGGCATTTCGAAAACCCGGAACAGAAAGCTCATGAACGATTTCTTGTAGAAAAGCTATCATCTAAAAATCAAAATCATCAAAGATATCTTCGCTCGAAGAAAGCTTCAGAGGTGCATCCCCTGAAAGAATTGAATTCAAATTTCTTTCCCAAAGTTCAAATAAATGCTCGGCATTTTGATCACTGTCAGAAAAATAGAATGTGACCTCGAGTTCATCATTCATACGAACAAATTGCCATTCGTACGGATACTTTGTACACAAGGGACTTAAAGAATGTACTTCATTCACCCAATCCGAATGAATAGGTAGCTCCATGTAATTTGTAACCACCGAAATTTCTTCCTCACAAAAATTTGTATACCTACTAAATTTACCTTGAGAAAATATGGCCCCTCTAAGGTCGGTGAACATTCCGGGAACTCCAGGATGATCCTCTACATGAGCAACTGCTATATGAGTAGTGTTGTGAGTTATCGCAAGAGTCTCATAAATGAGATTGGTTAGCGATATCCGTTCTTCCAAAACAATTTGCTCCATTTGCACCAACTCTGAAGCATTAATTTTTCTTGTTTTGAAACTCGCCTTTTCATAGATACTGCGAACTCTTAAGTCAGAATTTTTTACGAACTTTTCTTCCGTGAAGGCAAAAATCGGCATTGTTCGCTTTTGAAAATTACCTTCGAGTATATCCACCAAACAACGTAAAATAATGCCCATGGACAAGCCATCAAGAAGAATGTGATGCCATTGGAGAGTGACGTTTACAGATTCTCTGAGAATAAATCGGATCAGTGGCTGATCGAAACGGAAATTCTGTTCGAACGGAGTGAAAAAAACCTGATTCACTTGCGCCCTTCTAAGCTTCGCAAATTCCAGGTCATGTGCGCCATCAACTACGTAAGTGAGTTGTGGAAACTGATCAAATAAAATTTTGACCGCATTTTCAAATTCTGTGTTTGACAGAACTTTTTTAAGCCTAATACTGAACTCCAGTTGAAATGGACTTTTAACCTCAATCTCACTTCCAATCTCAGCGATGAGCAGATTTCTCTGAAGGGGATTTAAAGACAGTTCACTCGGCAGTTCCTGTGCTGACTCCTGAAATTTCTTTTCCAGCAATGCTTCCAACAAACTGATTGTAGCATGCCTACTGAGCTCACTTACGGATACAAAAACCTTATAATTTCTTTCGAGCCAAGCCTGCATTTTCATCAACATGATCGAATTTCCGCCTACCCACTCAAAGCGGCTCTCTGAACCAAAGTCTGCGTGGCCCAATATGGCTTTCCAACAGAGGGTAGCATTCGGATAGTTAGCATCTGTATGCTTAGGTTCTGAAAAAGTGGAGCTCAAACTTTTCAACTTATCCCTATCGGCTTTTCCATTTTGGTTCAATGGCATGGCGTCCAGTTTTATCCAGGCACTTGGTACCATGTAGTCAGGTAATACTTCAGAACAGGCATCGTTCAATTCCGTTTCGGTGCGTGAGCTGACATAAAAACAGGTTACGCGCTCTTCGATAATTAAAATACAGCATTGATTTACGCCATCAATTTCAGTGATTATACGCTCAATTTCCAACGGCTCGACCCTGAACCCACGAATCTTTACCTGATCATCTTTTCTGCCAATAAAATGAAAATCCCCATTCTCATCACGATATGCCCAATCCCCTGTTTTATACCAGGACTTACCCATGAAAGTCACAAACTTCTCCTCGGTTTGCAGTTCGTCATTCAAATATCCATGCGCATTGTTAGCTCCGGCAACCCAAATTTCCCCCGGAAGGCCTTGTATAGAAGGTTGATTTTCATGCATGAGAATAATCTCGCAATTTGGCAATACCCTACCTATGCATGGCTGCGTTGACATATTGCTTCCATTGACGGCAAAAGAGGTAACAACATGCGTCTCAGTTGGTCCGTAAAAATTCAATAAGACAATTTCCTTACGCAATAACCACGCTTTCAGATCTGCCCCAAGGACCAAGGCTTCACCTGTTGTTACAATATTTTTAAGTGAACTACACTCATCAAAAAAGAAAGGATCAGAATCCAAGACAGCATTAAGCAGTCTAGCCGGAATCCATGCTAGCGTTACTTTTTGTGTGAGAATATAGCTCTTGATCTCATGTATGTCCAATCTCGATTCTAAAGGAACCTCAATGAGTGTTGCCCCAAGCGAAAGTCCGAGCAATATTTCATGGAATGATGCATCAAAACCAAATGAAGAAAGCTGAAGAATCCGTTCATTTGAATTGAGACCAAACGATTTTCTATTCCAATCAATCAAGTTAATCAAACAAGAGTGAGTCTGAATGACACCCTTTGGTTGGCCTGTTGAACCTGATGTGTGGAGAATGAAGCTCGCACCCTCGTTTAAAATTTTCGGTGTATGATCATTCAATTTCTTCAATACCAGATCTTCTTCGCCTTGGAATACAAATCGAACACCTGCGTTCGCATATATAAAATCTTTGCGATTTAATGGATATCTCCGGTCTACAGCACACGTTATACCACCTGATTTCCAAATTGCTAAAACAGACAGAGTGAAATGAACTGTCGAATGAACATCCACACCGATAGCTTCATTCTTTTGAATTCCATAAGTATTCAGTTGTTCCGAAAGTTTGTTCACTTCTCTCCAGAGCTCCTGGTACGACCAATTTCTATCGTTGGACACAAGCGCAATGTTATCCGAAGCCGGAGAAAGTATCTCCAGAATACTTTTCGATAGTTCTATTTTATGGGCCTCGCCATCCGGATAATTTTTTCTTAAACAATCTATGGACTTCGAAAGGGTCTGCTCCCAAATGAGTGCCTGAACCCAATCTGCAAAATGCGAAAGCACTGAATCCACGAAATGAGCAGCATAGGAGTCCGTTCTTGACAATACGGAGAATTCGAATCCTTCCTGTTTCGGATAGACAATTGTTGTCCAGGATGCACCCGTTCTCTCCTGAAAATCAAGAATTCTGATCCCATTCGACGCGAGCAGATCTTCATCTACCGGATAATTTTCATATACAAATAGATGATCAAAAAGATCTGCATTTACATAGGCATTGAGTGGCTCATTTTTGTGTGCGTGATCCTCCTGAAGTAAGGAAAATATATTTCTAAGGTATTTTTGCGCTGTAATTTCAGAATCAAATTGGGAATATAATGGCAAGGTGCGAACATACATTCCGAGAGACTCGTAATCGTCTGTTGATCGCAACGAAACCACATTTCCTAGCACAAATTCATTCTTCCGGAAAAGCAAGCTGAGAAAAGCAGACCATAATCCGAGTGCGAGGCTGTGTTCTGAGATATTCCAATCTTTTACAAGCTCTTTATTTTCAAACGGAATTAAAATGTTCTTCTTTGTATAGTCCGTGAGTGAATTCCTGTTTGGGAGCAAGGGTATCAATTTTTCCTGCTGCTTCAGATTTTTCACTTTTTGCCAAAACTGCGTGTCGTTCCCCTCTAAATGCGATTGACACAAGAAACGAATAAAACGGTCGGAATAAGGGATATCTATTCCATTCAGTGCATCCATCATTAATTTACTGAACACACCAAGTGACCATCCATCAAGGATAAGATGGTGGTGTACCCAAGACACTCTATAGTTAGATTCCGTTGTTACTATATATAAATTAGAAAGAGAACCATATAGATCCATTCCATTGGCAGACAAGGTCCGATCAAATTCTTGAAGGTCAGAAGTTGCAATCTCCATCACCTCAGAGACCTCATCTTCCATCGCAAACAAATAAGACTCTCCCATCCTTTTCAACCGGGACATGAGAATTGGATTGGCTCGACACACCCTCGAATATGCCTCCTTGATCTGCTCGACGCTAAAAGATTTTGGGATTTCGTAATTCAAAATCTCCATATATAGGGATCGATCCTCCTTTCTCAGGCAGTCCATCAAAATCCCCTGTTGAGCCTCAGAAAGCGGAAAATAGACCTTTTGATTTGTAGCACCTGAAACAATGGTTCTTTGGAATTCTTTTAGATAGTCTAGACCCTTAATTTCCTTCAATTTTTCTAGCTGTGTAAGCCTCAAAGGAAGAGGTTGGAAAAGGCTTTGGACTGTAATTGAATAGCCTTCCTTTTTAAGTTTATTGATAATGCGAATCGCAGAAATACTGTCCCCTCCGTTCTGAATAAAACTCTTGTCAGCATCGATGGTTCTTCCCAAGGTCTCGGACAATAAATCAATGAAAAACGAAGAATTAACCGATTGATTATTAAAATTTTCGTTACCTGTTCTGTAGAACTCAATCAATTGCTTTTCGTCAATCTTACCATTTTGATTTAAAGGAAACTCCTCGAGATACATGCACCAGGAAGGGATCATGTAATCAGGCATATACCCCCGAAGCTCTGAAGGATCATAGGAAATTCTTCGTCCCTTTTGAAATGCTATTAATTTAGTATCGTCTATTACCATAGCAGTAAAATCACTATCCGCAAAACGTTTTTTAAGCAAATACTCAATTTCGCCAAGCTCAATGCGATATCCTCTAATCTTCACTTGCCTGTCTCTCCTTCCGAAATAATAAAATTCATCCCCAACCTTCCAGGCAAGATCACCTGAATGGTAGATTGTTCCGTGATCAGTGAATTTCTCAGCAGTCAGCTCAGGTTTACCATAATATCCATTACACACACCTTTTCCGGTTACCAAGATTTCACCAAGAAAACCATCCGGTACTTTTTCACCCAAAGTACTTGACAAGTATATGCCATAACCAGGAAGAGATCGACCAATGTTGCTATGATATTCGGGTTCAATTTCTTTGAATGTAACATGCACTGTTGTTTCTGTAATCCCGTACATATTAATCAATTTCACATTCGAATAGCGGCTCATCCATCCGTTGAGCCGGTCTATTTGAAGTTTATCCCCACCAAAAACCACATAGCGAAGACTATGCACATCGTACTCAGAATCAACAAGAATAAAATTATAGAAGGACTTTGGTGTTTGATTAAGAATGGTAATTGCCTTCTCTTTTAAAATGGTATGAAAGGAAAAGGTATCTTTTACTTGTTCCCTATCCGGGATATATAGTTGAGCACCGTTCAGCAGTGCACCCCAAATTTCCCAAGTCGAAAAATCAAAGCCGTACGAATGAGCCAGAATCCATTTATCCTGAGAGTTAAAATTAAACCGATTCTGAGTCCCAAGAAATAAGTTAAGTAAATTACCATGGTTTACTGCACATCCTTTCGGCTGACCTGTCGTACCAGAGGTATAAATCAGATAACAGGTTTCTTTCAAGCTGCCTTCATGCCATTCAAAGGAAGATCCATTCGAATCAATTTGAACATGCGGAGAAATAATCGTTTGGTCAAAAGAAGGATTCAAATCAGATAAAATAATCCGAATTCCGGCGTCCTGTAGAATGTAGGCAATTCGTTCAGAGGAAACCGTAGGATCGAGGGGAACGTAGATTCCACCTTTCTTTAAAACAGCAAGAATAGAGACAATAATGGCAGAAGAATAGGAAGTATGGATTCCTACACGCTCCTGTGGGAGAATATCCAAATTGTTTGCAAGTGCAGTGGAAAGCTTGTCTAATTGATCATAGCTCAATGTCCCATTCACATCTTCAACAGCGATAGCATGAGGGTTTTTCTCAACATTTCTCTGCCATAATTGAAGAATAGAGGTTTCTGAAAAAGAAAAAGGTTCTGATGTTTCATTGGACAGTGGATCAGGTTCCAGGTACTTTTGAAATGAATGTGATATCTGTTGTGCTGCCTGCCCATTGGTCTTGTTGAGATTCCAGAGCATGCCGACTACAGTGCCACCAATGTTTGGATTAAGCGTAATGGTCAAAGCATAATGTGGCGTCGAGTAAAATGCAGTATCCAAATCTGATTTCAACGATGGCTCGACAACCCAGCAATGATCAAATGTATTAGGAGCGTAATGATGTTTGACAGGTTCGTTTGCTCTTTGGATAAGTTCATTTCGAACAATTCTGAATTCTTCCACAGAAACATCCGTCTTCACTACGAGTGGCCATGTTTGAACAAAATAACCCAGACTTAGTGCTGCTGAAGGCTCGGAATTTCGTGCAGAAAAAACTTCACCCACAACAATTTCCTTTTTCCCGGTCGCATTCTTGAGAAAGTCTATCCATTTCAGCATAAGCTTCTCATAATCTAATACCGATTGAAATTCAGTTTTCAAAAATCCAGCTTCTTTCGGATTGGATGGTGGTAAAAATTCTTCCAGTTTAAATGGTTCTGGAAAAATCAATTCTGTCTTTGACTGGCTACTTAATGCGGGCGTCCACTCCGTAAATTCTATTGAAGAGGAAGGGTCCAATTTGGAAAGAGCCATTTGAACCGATACTCCATCAAAAAGAATATGATGATACGTTAATCCAACATACGTATCAAGACCTGAGTAAAACAAGTCTACTCGAAATAGGGGTGGATGCTGAACATCAAAGCGAATATTTCGGCTAATCAGACAGTTGTATACATCGTCAGTACAACGAATTGAATCCAGTTCTTCAGCGTATACCGGATAAAAATTTTTCTTGAATCGGATCCTGAGTGGTGCATCATTTTCATGAATATAAACATCCCGAAAACGGGGAATATGATCAATCCAAGAATGAATTTCACGTACATCAATTTTAGTTGCAGGTACTTTGACAACAGCATATTCGATATAGCCGGCATGATCGCCCTCCGCCTGAAACACGAGCAAGCTCTCCTCCATTACTGAGGTCTTGTAAACCTTTTCGATATCCTCTCTCGTAAACTTCATTACTGGTTTAAAATACTAAGAATATCATCGAAATCATCATCCTCAAGATTTAGTTCAGCAGAATTAATCGAGCTAACTTCATTTTTGCAGTCCAGCTGTTTCAATATTTCAGAAATAGTCGGCTGTCGAATAAGCCCTGATGCATTCACTTTCATCCCTTTAACATTCAATTCATTACAAAAAGACAAAAGATCGATACTGCTCCATCCGTACCAGAGAAGAGAAACATCTTTTCCTCCCCATTTCTTTCCTGATCGTTCCAATTCATTAAACAGTTTTTTCTCTAGATCAGGTTCACCGGGCAACCATGGCGCTTCAGTTTGCTCAGGAATGACTGCTTGATCACGTAATTTTTCCTTGTCTGTTTTTCCATTTCTATTCATCGGCCAATGATCAACTGAGAAAATATGATCAGGTAGCTGATGTCTCGAGAATCTTTGTGACAAAATTTTCAATACTTTATTTGAATCCAAAACTGAATCATGTATCGCAATGATGGCTCCCTTTCGTTCGAACACGTAAGCGTTTCTAGCATCAGTCAGCTGACAAAGCGAAGCTTCTAAATCCTTTATAGGAATTCTTTTTCCATGAACTTTAATAAAATCCTCTTCCAAACGACCCTTTACAATCAGTCCATATTCAGGATGTATCATGGCCCGATCACCTGTAAAAAAGGTTAACTCACCATTCGAACTCGAATATTTATCATGATCCCAAACTACAGGAATTCCCACACATGACCCTGAAATCATCAGTTCTCCCCACAGTCCGGCCGGAAGATGCTCTCCATATTTATTTCTAATTCGAAAGTTCTGATCTCCCAAAGGAAAACCAACCGGAAATTGATCCCCCTGAGTTTTCACCAGCTCGGTAAGGGCGGAATCAATACTCACCTCTGTGAGTCCGTAACTATTAAAAACTTTGACTTGATTATTGAGTGTCGTCCGAATATCTTCGAAAAAACGGGATGACATGGGTTCTGAACCCGAGATCAACACCTTAAGCGATTGATTATCTTTTAAATTCGGAAGTAGTAATTTCAGCCAGGACGGGGTTGACTCGTAATGAGTTACACCTCTGTCATTTATGAGTCGAGCCAATATTCCGGGTGACAAACGCTCTTCTTCGGAAGCTAGTACGAGGGTATTTCCTGTGAATAAACTCCTGAAAATGTCCCCGAAAAAAACATCAAATCTCTGATCAGCAGTGGACAAATGCACCGAAGCATCATCAATAATTAGTTTTTTAGACCAGGAATCAAGCATACTTTCTATTCCTGATCGTTGAATTCCGATACGTTTTGGAATTCCCGTACTTCCGGATGTTTCTGCAAGATAAAGTAAATCCCCTTTCGGCAATTCCAAATCGGAAGATTGAGAAAATGTGACCGTTTTTCCGAGCTGCCAGGCATTGAGAATCTTTACAATACTTTCGATGCTTCGATCAGGCTCTACGAATACTAAGCTATTACCTTCCGTTAATGTACTATCGTTTAATTGCTTTCTTAAATCACCGAAAGTAAGCTCTGCGGCTCCTGAATACAGTGCGATTTTCTCATCTGGTGCAGAAAGAAATTTTCCCCATAAATTGCTTGTAACATATTCAGAATGTATGCTGACCGGATGAAATGTAAATTGACTCGGGATCGAATTGACTAGGGCATGGACGGCTCTCAGATACTGAGCAATAAATGTTCTCCAGAAAATTCGATCGGCAATATCTGTTCTTACATCGAAGGATAATGTCAACTCATCCGTTCCAAAATCGAGCACATGCAGTCCGAGTACTGTTTCATCTTCAGCAGCGGGAAGGAACGTCAGCTTAGACTGAGCGAACATGTCAGATTGATGGTAATCCTCTTTTTGATAGGAAAACAAGACATTAAAGGCTGTCGTGCGACCGTTGTCATTTAACCACTCAAGTAAGGGATAGTCCTGGTGGCGGAATAGTTGCTTAATCCAATATTCCAATTCGTGAAGGTCGTTTAATCCTTTATGCGGAACCGGAAGAAAATTGACAGCAGTAGGAAAAGAATTTCGGGCCGCCCTTCCAGAACGATTGCGTAGCGCAAAACCGGTTTGAAGCTCAATACCTACAAACTTTTCTATATGGTCTAATTCATTTTGTAAAACACCCAATAAAAGTGTAGAAAGTAACACCCCTTTAGACTTCAGCTGTTCTTCTGCCTGATTTTTTCGCCATCCTGCTACCTGAATTGTCAAACGCTCGACAGGACCTATACCTTGTCCTTCTACATGCTTGATGTTTGGGATGTCTAATACACAAAACTCCGATAGGATTGGATGAACACCAAAGGCAATTTCATTATTCCCTTGAAATACATTTTTCAGTCCAGACCAAAACAGCTGAAAAGTATGGGCATCAGCAAGGGCATGATGCATATAAACTTCAAGCGTTGACAGCTCACTATTTCCCACAAGAGAAATTTCCCATAAATTTTGAAGGCAGATCTCTGGAAAAACGTTCTTTTTTTGCAGATGGAGTTTACCTGATAGTTTTTCTGATACGTACCATTCGGTGAAATCCTGGGATAAGCGAAGATGAGACCATGCAGAGGAGGCGATACAAGTATTCAGAGCTTCCTCCAGTTTTACAATATCCAGGTTCCTAATCTCGGCCTTTCCGCGGAGAATATTGTTGCGAGCCGATCCATAGGTCAACTCCTGCTGAATAAACAGGTTTTGGTATGGACTAACTATCATACAATCTTAACTTAGGAGTAAGCATCCAGCAGAGAAATGGTTACAAGACAAGACATACTTGAATTAAGGTCAAATTTCGTTTTTTTTTTCCAAAAAATTGGTTTGTATCGATTAAATGATTGACAAAAACTCTTCAAGCCGAAACAGTTCTCACCAGTCGGATTCGGGCTTTATGCTGTTTGGTAATTGTTCCACTGCCCGTTGAGAATTTATTAAAAATGATCAGCCGAGCTTCATATTCACTGAATTGAGCACTGCTCCAATATCCAGTCTCATGAAAACTCCCTTGACCATTCAAATGTAACTCTTTGAACATCCAAACGAGTTCTCCAGTTGTAGGCAGACGCCATCCGTCCATCAAGCTTGAAGAATGATTTTGAGCTTCGGTCCAGCTCATAGTTGTTTCAAGATCTTCTTGAGCAACCTGAATTTTTGTACCAGATGATAATGTTAGTTCAAACATTTTGAGAAAATATACATGGATGAACGTAAATTTGCAGTTACTCTAACAAAAAGTTACCAAGAAACGCTATAAAATACTTTTCCAAAAAATAATTCTTTTATCGTCCGATGCCGAAGCAAAAGTACTGGCGCTTATCGGTACAAGTGCATTCACAGAATGTCGGTGTCCACCTTTTTTAAGATCTAACCGATCTTTGAAATCAAGCGTTTCCAAATCCCAGATTTTAATTGTTTTATCACGACTCGCGGAAACAAGGGTATTTCCTTTATGAAGAACTATCAAATCATAAATCGCGTAATTGTGGGCAGGAATAGACTTAAGACAAGCTTCCGAATTTAGATCCCATTTTTTCAGATACGCATCTTTGCCTCCACTGAAAAGGATCGTGTGGTCAGAAGGATGGAATAGAATTGAGGACACACCGTCCTTGTGCGCATAAAAATTTGAAATTTGATTTAAGTTTTTCGTCTCCAGAATCCGAACATTGCCATCCTGGCATGCCAATCCCAATTTATCGCCATTTGAGCTGACCATCATCCTTCGGATTTTACCACAATCAAATGGAAAATACGCCATGAGCTCGAATGATTTCAAATCCCAAACCGATAGATTTCCATCTGCATCAGCCACGTACAGGTGATGGGAAAATGAATTCTCCATGATGGAAAAAATCGCCTTTTTATGCTGAACAAGGTATTTGATTTCTTTACGGTCCTTCAAATCAAAAAAGTGAAGGTCGCCATTCGCCAAACCAACTGCTAGCTTCGTGGCGTTATCAAACAAACGAATGGAGTAGACGGGATTTTCGAAACGAATTGAGAATTTATCCTGTATTCCTTCATAGACCTTCCAACGTGCAACAAAATGGTCAGAGCTTCCGGAATAAATCAAATTTTCAGAAAACTCAAGTGTGTAAATACCTGCTGAATGCCCTTGAATTTCTTTTAACTTTTGAAAAGTCATTCCACCTCTTCCTCTTCAGTTTCGTCGTTGACCTGCTTGAGACGATCTGCGTAATCTTTCGGAAGGAAATCAAAGAAGGTATCACCTCGTAATCCCAGGCGCAGGCATTCCAATGGAATAAGTTCATTGGGACCAATATTTCCCAGATTCACTTCAGCTCCGAAAAGTTTGATAAACCACACCTGTTGGTTCTTTTGTGGGGCCTCCCATAAAATACGTTCAGGAGCAACTTTTGATATGATTCGATTGATGAGTAAGGTATGAGCTGTACCATTTGGTCGAAAAACTCCAACGTTACCTGCCTCGCGACCTTCTGCAATTACTTTCCAACTTCCGGCTTCCAGTTCGGTACTCATCATCTTGATCCATTTTCCCGGAGAAATGAGTATTCCAGCATCTTTCGAACCCACTTCTGAGAGGACAGTGAAATTCTTAGACATCTGACGAATCAATTCACATTTCTCATCGTGAGGAATGATAATCGAACCATCTGAAATTTCGGCAACTTCGAGTTTGTATTTGTCAAGTAATTTCAGGAAATCATTGAACTTTCCTCTGGCATAAAACGCTTCGAACAGCGTCCCTCCGAAATAAGGTTTAATTCCAGCCTCACGGTATTGATCGAGTTTTTTTTCAAGGTCATTGGTAACGAATGCCGTTCCAAAACCAAATTTCACCAAATCCGTTAGATGACCAGACGCCTGAATAAAGTTCGCAGCCTCATTGAGACTCAAGCCCTTATCCATCATCATTGTTAATCCTTTATCTCTTGGTTTTTCGCTCCTTTCAGGAATGAATGGCAGTTTAAAATTCATAGTTTCCTATTCTTCAGTCAAAGTTACAAATTCCTGCACATTTGACAGGTCCGGATTGATCGTGAATATTTCTCGTGCTTTATCTTTATCTGCTTCCACACAAGTCGCAAAGAGCAATAACGACTCATTCTTCCTCCCCATGAGCCATAGAATGTTCACTTTCAATACTCTTGCTACAACATTTTGTTCATCCTGAACACAAAATTCATCAATGTACTGATAAGCCTCTAACAAAGCAGAATCGGCCAGGAGCGAAACGAAATCAATCAGACATTCCTCATCCGTAGGATCAAGCTCTAGGGACAGGCGATAGTATTCTTCAGCTGAATCAAAGTTATTCAACTTTTCATAGGCACCCGCAAGTACATGAAAAACACCAGCATTTCCCGGATCCAATTCAGCAGCTTTATGCAAGAACGTCAGTGCTACCTCGGTATTTCCCTGCAAGTCCTCAACGATTCCCATCCCTAACCAAGCATCAGGAAGACCGGGAGCAAGCTCAATACTTCTATTGTAGCAATTTCTGGCTTTATCGAGTTGATTCAACTGCTCACATGCTTCACCCAGATAGGAAAGTGCCATAGCATCCTCTCCGTCAAGTTCCATACAGCGTTCCAATGAAACAATTGCCTCCTCGTATTTTTCAATTGAGAGGTACACACTGCCTAAATTGAAATGTGCCGGACCAAATTCTTCGTTGATGATCAAGCAGTAATCGTACGCCCAAATTGCTTTCTCATAATCCTCCAGTTTGGAGCAGGCATTCCCTAAATTGTACCATGCAGTAAAGGAATATGGATTTTCATCTATAAAGTCAGAGTAACATTTAATCGCCTGTTCATATTCTCCCAACTGATCGTAGCAAAATGCAATTTCATAAATTGCACCTTCGTTGTGTGGATTGTTTGAAATCGCCTCTTTCAAGATGACAACAGCTTTTTTGAAATCTCCTGAATGGGCATATTCCATTGCAAGATCCAAATATATCTCATCGCGATCTTCCGGCTCAGCCAATGCTAGCGCTTGTTCGAAATACCGAACCGCATTTTTACGGTCTCTCAACTGACTAAAAATGGAAGCTTTGGTGAGTAATAATTCACAGGATGGAGGCTCCCATTTTTCTATATGATTGATTATTTTCAATGCCTCTTTCAATTGCCCCACGGCAGAAATTGCCTGGGCTTTTCTCAGGTGGAAAATCGGATTATAGGAAAACTGACTGATTGCGTGTTCGGCACATGCCTTTGCTTTAGCATATTGACTGTTAATCAGAAAATGATCAATCAGTGCCTCCAATCTATCGCTGTCTAAAAAACCAAGAGATTCGCCTTTCAGAAAGGCCTCAAATTTTTCAAGGTCTTCCTTCAAATTGCCTTCAAACCCCTCCTCTTCTTCATCATCAAACATACGCGTTGATTTTGACGTCAAATTAGTGACTTTGAGTTTTTACTCAAAATGATCCAATTAAATGTTATGAACAACTCTTTAAAAACGATAAACTCCTCAATATCTTACAAAGACGAATTATTTTGTCGAACGCTTTCGATCGGTTTCTTTTAAAAGAATCTTTCTAATTCGTAGATTTTCAGGCGTCACCTCAACATACTCATCAGACTGTATATACTCCAGACACTCCTCAAGACTAAACACTTTAGGAGGAGCCAAACGCACCTTGTCGTCTGCTCCGGATGAACGCATATTCGTTAACTTCTTGGTTTTCGTTACATTCACACACAAATCTCCAGCTCTGGAGTTTTCACCAATAACCTGACCTTCGTAGATATTCTCATTCGGATGAATGAAGAACTTTCCACGCTCCTGTAAATTGTTCAATGAAAATGGAATGGAAGTACCTTGTTCCAGTGAAATCAACGATCCATTCTGACGTCCTGGAATCTCCCCTTTGTAAGGTTGATACTCAAGAAAACGATGGGTCATAATGGCTTCACCGGCTGTTTGAGTCAAGAGGTAATTTCTTAACCCAATGATTCCGCGTGATGGAATGAGGAATTGTATGATCATTCGTTGACCTTTGGGTTCCATATTCACCATTTCCCCCTTTCGTTTGGACACGGCCTCAACAGCTGTACCACTGAATTCCTCAGGAAGGTCAATTGTGAGCTCTTCCACTGGTTCGCATTTTATCCCGTTCACCTCTTTGATGATAACCTGAGGCTGTCCTACCTGCAATTCATATCCTTCGCGTCGCATAGTCTCTATCAAAACGGATAAATGAAGAACGCCTCTTCCAAACACGATCCACTTGTCAGCCTTGTCTGTATCGGAAACCCGCATAGCAAGGTTTTTCTCTAATTCTTTTTGCAAGCGCTCCTGAATGTGACGAGAGGTAACGAATTTGCCTTCTTTTCCGAAAAATGGAGAATCATTAATTGAGAACAACATCGACATGGTCGGTTCGTCTAACTCAATAGTTGGAAGTGGCTCTGGTTGTTCGGCATCGCAAATACAATCGCCAATTTCAAAACCTTCAATACCTGTTACAGCACAGATATCTCCTGCCTGCACCGTGGTTACTTTCTTACGTTCCAAACCATCGAATACAAAAACCTCACGAATTCTATGTTTTTCCTGTGTGCCATCCCTTTTCACCAGAATGATCGGTTGATTTTCTTTCAGCTCTCCCCTATTTAATCTGCCGATAGCTATTCGCCCGACATAACTTGAGAAATCAAGCGATGTAATCAACAATTGTGTATTTCCCTCCTCTATTTTCCGAGGTGGAAAATAATCGAGAATTTGATCCAGAAGCGGGGTAATTGAATTGGTTGGTTGTTTCCAATCTGTGGACATCCATCCATTTTTTGCCGAACCGTAAATAGTCGGGAATTCAAGTTGATCCTCATCTGCATCCAACTCAAACATCAAATCAAATACTTTTTCATGAACCTCGTCCGGCGTACAATTTTCTTTGTCGACCTTATTGATGACCAAAAGGGGTTTAATCCCCATTGAAAGAGCCTTACCCAAAACAAATCGAGTTTGTGGCATTGGACCTTCAAAAGCATCTACCAAGAGACATACTCCATCTGCCATATTCAGTACTCTTTCAACCTCTCCTCCAAAATCGGCGTGTCCAGGGGTATCAATGATGTTGATCTTCGTTCCTTTGTATGTAACAGAAACATTTTTCGAAACGATGGTTATTCCTCGTTCACGTTCAAGATCATTGTTGTCCATAATCAGTTCTCCCGTAGGACGGTCCCGTTCGTTTAGTACACTCCCCGCCTCTATCATCTTATCCACAAGCGTTGTCTTTCCGTGGTCAACGTGTGCGATTATAGCTATATTCCTAACTTCCATAAAATTTCAAGCACTACTGTAAATTATTTTGACTTTTTGCTAAACGGTTTTCCGAACGATCGCTGACGTCCACCACCATCTCGTTTCGGACCGCCATCTTTTTTTGGTCCTCCGCGACGGTCATCACTTCCTCCTCTGAATCCTCCTTCTCGACGTCCACCACCATCACGTCCACTGCCTTCACGTCCACCACCATCGCGTCCACTTTTGAATTTGCCTCCAAAAGATCCTCCATCACGACGTCCACCACCACTACGGCTTCCACCGCCCGATGGTTTTGTTTTCGTGATTTCAATACTCACATCATGGCCTTCATAGTTTGAGCCATTCACACTTTTCAAGATGTTCTCCGCGTGTTCGTTATCAGCTTCGAAAAAAGAATAGGATGTCATTATATCTATTCTTCCAACATTGGCAGAACGCAATCCACTCGCATCACAAACCAGACGAAGTAAGCCTCCCGGATTCAATCCATCCCGACGACCAATGCTTACAAAAAACCGTGTTTTACCACTTTCGGTTTCATCTCCTTTACGATCGCGGCGTTTTGAACGGTCTTCAAATCCTTTATCATCTCCTTTTCCGGAAGTTGCATTTAAATCTCCTGCACGTTCGTAGTATTCGATGAATCGGTTGAACTCTGCTGAAACGAAATGCTTGATCACTTCTTCTTTGGACATATCTTCAAATCCTGCCATGATGGTCGGCATAAAGGTCTGAATATCACGTTCACGCACATCTATCGAGATAACCTTATTGATCAGTTTCATCAACTGGATCTCACAAATCTCTTTAGCGTTCGGAATGAGTCCCGGAGTAAAGGTCGTGCGCATCTGTTTTTCGATCGATCTAATCTTTCCTTGTTCGCGCGTATTGATGAGCACCAATGACTCTCCTTTTCTTCCCGCACGGGCCGTACGACCACTTCTATGAGTATAATTCTCAATATCATCGGGAAGGTTATAATTGATAACATGTGTAATGTTATCGATATCTAAGCCTCTCGCTGCTACGTCTGTTGCAACAAGAATTTGCAAGTCCTTCTTTCTGAAACGTTCCATTACGCGGTCACGCTGAGCCTGAGAAAGATCCCCATGCAAGGGCTCTGCATTGTACCCCTCTTTTGCCAACTTCTCAGCTACATTGCCCGTTTCCTGGCGCGTGCGACAAAAGATAAGTCCGTAAATATCCGGATTGAAATCGATCAACCGTTTAACAGCAGCATAGCGATCTTTTTCCTTAACCACATAGTAAATGTGATCGATGTTCTCGTTGCTTTGGTTCTTATGCCCGATCGAAACCTCGAAGGGATCTGTCATGTAGTTCTTTGCAATTCGCGCTACCTCAGCAGGCATCGTAGCAGAGAATAACCAAACATTCTTGTGATTAGGAGTTGATTCCAATATAGAATCAATATCCTCTTTAAAGCCCATATTGAGCATCTCATCAGCCTCATCCAATACCACATATTCAACTTCATTAAGCTGAACAGCCTTTCTATTGATAAGGTCCATTAATCTACCCGGTGTTGCCACGATAACCGATGCTCCCTGGCGGATATCCGTCATTTGCCGACGAATATCTGTGCCACCGTAGACAGCTACCACCTTAACTTTTAAATGTTTTGCATAGATTTCCAGATCTTTTGAGATCTGCAAACAGAGCTCACGCGTGGGACAGATAACCAACCCTTGCGGAGTTTTAGCGTGATTTTCAATATTGTTTACCAGTGGAAGACCAAACGCTGCGGTCTTGCCTGTACTTCAGCACCTCACTCTTCAGCCCGAGTTCCTCAAATGTCATTTAATGTTTATAAAATTGGGTGCAAAGGTACGACCTTTTTTCGGATGTGACCTAAAAGCATTAGAATACCTGCTATTCCGAAGGAGACTGAGGATCCTTTTTGTCCTCTTTTGCGTTATTAACTTCCACTTGCTCCTCAACAGACTCGTCTTTTTTCGGGAGAATATTCTCGACGATATTTACCTCTGTATCCTCAGGTACATTTTTTTTTGGCTCATAAAGTACCGTGTCATCAAGCTCATTAGCAACCTGATCCAATGGTTGAGAAATATCCTGTGCAGTCTCTTCTACAATCCTGGTGAGGTTCAGATCTTTTTTAATGTCCACACCCGACTTTCGAATTTCGTCCTGAAGTTCATTGGAAGCATCTTTTATCTGACGAATAGTCCGTCCGAATGTACGAGCTATGCCCGGGATGCTTTTTGATCCAAAGAACATGAGAATAAAAATCAAAATGACTAAAACCTCGGTACCGGAAACGTCATTGAAAAAAAGAACCATTCGTACGTTATGTCGAACAAAGTTACTGCAAAATTACTATCAGAGCTATCAATACTTAAAGACAAAAACACCAAAATGTGGATCAGGGATAGCGAAAAAGTTAAGATCTGAACCAAGAACCAAGAATTCACTTAAGATCTTATTAAAATCCAATAATGCTTCTCTTTTTCTTTCATTTCGCGAAATAATCTTCTCAAGTTGTTCAATACACCTTTCCCCGTTCATGACACGACTTAGTTCGTTCATTGTCAAAGAAAATGTAATCACATATTTACCGGTGCCCGGATATTTTTTAGCGAAGCAAATTTTCCTGCCGCTCAACGTAGTTTTTTCCCTCGCCTGAAGGGCAGAATCCACGTCGATAATAACTATTCTATCAATGTCTTTTAAATCATAGCTTAACTTGACATCTTGAACTTCAGTAACAACAACAGTCTCCACTCCCGTATCTGAATCAACTAATACGGAATCCTCCCCCGTGAGAACGGAGGCGACAGGTACAAACACCGTTTCGCCATAGATATTTTCATATTCTGCCCACTCAGGTAATTGCTCCATATGAATGAGCATCTGGTCTATGCCTTGAATGGAATCCAGCTTAAAGTCTACCGAACTGCCAAAACCATATCTCGAGCGCTCCATGTGAAATTTAACTTTACTTAAAAGAGACGTATGATTTTTTTCATTGAAAAGCTCCTTTGTTCTAGAATTCTTATCAAGAATCAGGTAGGTAGATTGAGCAGAAACTGCTGAAAAACAAATTAAATTAACCAACAAGAATTTCAAAATTCCTTTGGATTGCTTAAAAAATTGGATGGACATAACTACAGGTTTTAGCGTTGAACATATTCTCAGAAATCTTAACAGAAAACTGAAGAGCGCTAAAAGAATAACATGTCTTCCCGAAGAATTATTTTTTTGGAGTTTGCATTTTCTCGACCATTTTCAGCAGCCAGGCCCTCGGAACCAATGGTATTATCCAATTAATGGAGAATGTAAGTAGTTTTTGATCAAAGACGATCATTTTCCCTTTTTGCATTCCGGCATACCCGACTTTGGCTGTATGTTGAGGGGATACTGCCATCTTGAATAATTCAACACCTTCAAGTCCCGCCGTTTTTTCAAATTCAGTTCTAACTGGTCCGGGACAAAGAGCTGTAACCGTGACTCCCTTACTTTTGAGCTCATGGTGGATACCTTGAGTAAAGGATACCACGTACGCTTTCGTTGCAAAATATACAGACTGCAATGGACCCGGCATAAATCCTGCGGAGCTTGCAGTATTTAGAATCTTTCCTGATTTTCTTTCAATCATTGAAGGAAGAAAAAGATGCGTGAGTTCTGTCAACGCAGAAATATTGAGACGAATCATTTCGAGTTCCTTCTCAATTGGACGATCCGCAAAAGTTCCAAAGCCGCCAAAGCCAGCGTTATTGATGAGTATCTCGACTTTTTGAGCACTCTCACCTAGTTCATCGAATAATTCACGCGCTGCACCGGGCACAGAAAGATCTTTAACAAAACATTGAACTTCTACTGAATGCTTGGATGTCAGCTCATTTGCAAGCGATTCTAACTCCTCTCCTCGTCGAGCGACCAAAATAAGATTTCCACCTTTCGCGGCGTGAATTTTAGCGAGTTCTTTCCCTATTCCACTCGATGCACCTGTGATTAATGCTAACATGTTCGACGGCATTCTGAACTAGTTTCATCATTATTTGAAACAACAAATGAGCACTAAATGTTTTAAATATTCCTTGTTCCATGCCCTCGCTGATAAGTTCTAACGTTAATTGCGTATGTCGGTGGTCCAACTCCGAGTCTATGGTGTAATACGGCGATGATTCATACTGTCTGATGAAATGAAAATCTTCCGGATGTTCCATGTACCATTCTACCGATGCCAGCCAAAGCGTGTAGATGCTCTCTTTTAACGTTGCTCCTTTGTATACCTGACCAAGCGAATAGTCAAAGATTCGATCCTTCACATCGATATACATCGCCCGGATTAATTTTTCCTTGGTGGGAAAATAATGGAACAATATCCCATTACTGACCTCTGCCTCTTTTGCGATTCTCGCTGTGGCTGTTCCATAAAATCCGTTCTCAGCAAAAAGTCTTCGTGCAGTAAGCATCAGACGTTCTTTTTTTGTCATAATTAATCGCTATGAAATACAAAAATAAAATTTTGACTGATTAGTCGATCTTATTTT
>JAJTDX010000009.1:39951-65482 GCA_021298235.1 Cryomorphaceae bacterium
ATTTTGTTGATAATTTTTAAAACATAGATTTCATGCAAGAAAATGAATCCAAAAATTAATAGCCAGCTTTGGCCTTTGGATAAGAATTAAAAGTCCCTGTAGACAAGGCGATAAGCTCATTGAATTGATTTCTGATCACCGCCTCGACAAATAATATCTTTTTGCCTTTTTTAACGATTGTTGAGGTAGCAATAAGTTCGTCACCCAAATGAGCCGGCCTCAGAAAAGAAACTTTCATTTCGACGGTTGAAACCACCTTATCATCCTCACATACCACACTCAATGCCCCTACCCCCATAACAGCATCCAGCATGGAACTCACTACTCCGCCATGCGCAGATGTTGGTGTCGCCAAATGCGTTTCGTTAATTCGAATAACATAATTCACCTTGCCAGGTTCAAGGATCTTGAAGTGCATGCCCAAACCTTCACCAAAACGATTAAACTTCAAGTATTCCTGGATAAGTGGATGGGTGTTGAGTGGATGCATAAACAGTTCTGAGATTAACTTCACATCAAAACTAAGGTATTCTTCACATTTTATTTACAGCATTTGCTTCCTGAAAGGTTTTTATTTTTGCATCATGTTTTTTATTTTATCCAAAGCATTATTGTTTCTGTTGTCCCCTTTCAACTGGTTTATCGTACTTGTGGCTTTAAGTATGTTCTGGAAGGGAGAAGTCTGGAAAAAAAGGTTCAAATGGATTACCGCGGCCTTCTTTTTTCTCTTTACCAATACTGTCATCCTGTCTGAATGTTTTAGAGTATGGGAAATTCAAGGAACCAGAATTGAAAAGGTTAAAAAATATGATGTGGGCATTGTCCTTACCGGCATGGCTGAATGGAACAACGACCTAAAAGTACTCAGTGTTCGTCGCGGAGCTGATAGAATTTGGCAGGCACTTTCGCTATATCACAAGAAAAAAATAGACAAGATACTTATCACTGGAGACCATGGCTATGTTTTCGACAAAGGGTTGCATGAAGCGAGACAAATGCGTAATGTTCTGATCAACTGGGGTATTCCGAGGCAGGACATCATTATTGAATGTCGATCAAGAAACACGCATGAAAATGCACTTGAAACAAAAAAACTTTTGGAAAAAACATATCCTCATCTCAACAAACACCTTCTTATTACCTCGGCAAAGCACATGCGTAGAGCCCAGGGCTGCTTTCGAAAAGAAGGCTTGAAATGCGATGTATTTACTACAGATCATTACACCGGACCAAAAAGAAATTATTATTGGAACCAGTATATTTTCCCTAATTATGAAACTTTTGAAGGTTGGGACAACCTACTTAAGGAAACTGTTGGCTACCTTATCTATGACATTGTGGGATACATTTGATGGAATTCACTGAAGTACAAAACGGATGGGTAGCTCTTCAAAAGAGCTTTATTAGTAGCGAATACGGAAATCAAGTTTTTACCGAACTTAAAAACTCTTTAGACTGGGAGCAAGGTAACATCGTTCTGTTTGGAAAAAAACATCTTATTCCACGAATGGAATCATTCCACAGCATGAACGGCCAAAGGTATGGTTATTCAGGAAAATCTCTTAAGATCTCGCCCTTCAATGAACTATTGCTTGACCTAAAAGCACGAATAGAATTGGTTAGCAACCATTCTTTTAATTCTGTTCTGATCAATCTTTACAGGAATGGAATGGACAGCAATGGGTGGCATTCTGATAATGAAAAAGAACTCGGATTGAACCCGGTCATCGCTTCTCTTAGTATTGGGACATCGAGAATGTTTCAATTAAAGCATATTGAAAGCAAAGAGCGTATTCAATTCGAACTTTCACATGGAGATCTCTTACTAATGGGTGGTGAACTTCAACATTTTTGGAAACACCAGGTTCCAAAACAACCGAAAATAAAAGAAGCCAGAATCAATTTAACCTTTCGAAAAATTGATATTCATCATTGATTGATACATACGGACGGAGGTAGTTTTGCAAGAAAAATGTCCCATCCGCTCGATCAATTGAAGGTTTCTTCGAATTCTACAGTATTTATTCATACAGGAGCCGCAACCCCCTTGCATTTAATCCATGAATTTTGCAACCGTAACGAAGATCGGAAGAATATAAAAATATACTCTCTACACACCGAAGGAGACGCACCTTGGTCTGAAGATAGATACAGGTCCATTTATATTCCAATGCCTTTTTTTGTAGGTCCAAACATTCGTTCTGCCATTCAGCATGACCATGGGAGTTATGTTCCGGCAACCTTACATGCCATTCCGGGTATGTTTAGAAAAAATATAATTCCTCTCGATCTGGCTCTAATTTCTGTTAGTCCACCTGACAAACATGGAAATATGTCTCTTGGTCCATCGGTGGACATTTCAAGAGCAGCGATCGAATCAGCGAGCAAGGTTGTAGCTCAGGTAAACAAATACATGCCCCGAACATTTGGAGATGCAACAATTCACAAAAGTGAAATTGATACCCTTATCGATTGGAGCGAACCACTTCCAGAGAGGAGCACTACGCATTCTACCGCTTTAGATCGAAAAATCGCTTTGCATGTAGCAGACTTGATACAAGATGGTTCCACGATTCAAATTGGTATTGGTCATATACCGGACGCCATTCTAGACGCACTTAAAGACCAAAAGAACCTTGGTTTACACTCCGAGGTAATAACTGATTCCATTTTGCCACTTCTAAGGAAAAATATCATCACCAACAACACTAAGAGCTTCGGTAGGAAGCACAACATTTGCTCGTTTGCAATCGGCTCCAAAGCTTTGTACGACTACCTCGACGATAACCCCTCCTTCCTTTTTCTCGAATCCTCTAGAATAAATCAACCGGAGACAATAGCACTTAATGAAAAATCTGTTGCAATCAACAGCGCCATCGAGATCGATCTGACCGGTCAGGTATGTGCGGATTCGTTAGGTCCTTTGATCTATTCCGGAGCAGGTGGACAACCGGATTTCATCAGAGGCAGCTCGAATTCGATTGGAGGGAAACCAATTATTGCCATGTCCTCGCAGACGGACGATGGCAAATCAAAAATTGTCACCTCTTTACACACGGGTGCAGGGGTCGTGACCACACGAACTGATGTCCATTGGGTAGTCACAGAATATGGAGCCGTAAATTTGTTCGGAAAATCAATTTACGAACGCGCAATGCTTCTTACTTCCATAGCTCATCCATCTCATAGATCTGTGCTCTGGAATACGTTCGAATCAGAATACCTCATCCACCATTGATCGCGTAGATTAACTCAGGGTAGTTTGTATATTTGGGGACATGAAATGGTACATTTCACTCGTCTCAATATGCCTATCCGTAATCGCTCTAGGTCAACGTCAACTTAGTGCGACCAAATGTGAAGAGATCATACTAATCGATGGAAAGTTAGACGAATCCGTATGGAAATCCTCATCGGTTGCAGATTCATTTATTCAGAGAAGGCCATTTCCTGGTGAGCAATCCAGCCAATTCACTCAGGCTATGGTGGCCTACGACGATTTCAATCTCTATGTGGCAGCCCGGTGTTTTGATGATCCTGAAAAAATATCGCGTGTGCTCTCCCAGCGTGATGATTTGAATGCAAACATCGACAACTTCCAAATTATTCTTGACACCTATAACGACGATCTCAATGCGTTTATTTTCGGAGTAAGTAGTGCAGGAGTTCAGTACGATGCAAAAGTGTATGCGGACAATGAAAACGTTGAATTAAACATGGCATGGGAAAGTCATGTACACTTCACAGAAAAAGGGTGGCAGCTGGAAATGAAGATCCCCTATTCTGCCTTTCGTTTTCCCAAAAAAGATGAACAGAGCTGGGGCGTTAATTTCTACAGATACATTAGCCGAAACAGAGAAGAAAGTTACTGGAATGCCGTAAAACCTGATTTTGACAATGCAGTCGCTCAGTGTGGAAATCTGCTAAATATCAATGGCATCGAACCTCCACTCAGACTTGCATTTATGCCTTATATTTCAGGATACGCCGATCGTGGTGCAGATCCTTCCGATCCAACATCATGGACCCGGTCTGTCAATGGCGGAATGGACATAAAGCTTGGACTTAACGAAGCCTTCACACTGGACATGACGCTCGTTCCGGATTTTGGTCAGGTGGTTTACGATAATAAAGTATTGAATATCTCTCCCTTTGAATTGCAGTTCAATGAAAACAGGCAATTTTTTACAGAAGGAACCGAATTATTCAATAAATCTGGTCTGTTTTATTCGCGAAGGATTGGAGTGCAGCAATCTAATTCTGTATTATTTTCCAATCTTGAGTCCAACGAACAGCTTTTAAGCGTTGATGATTCGCCGCAGCTTTACAATGCTACCAAGGTGTCGGGCAGAACTAAAACCGGACTTGGAATCGGTGTTTTTAATGGTATAACAGCTCCGCAACAAGGAACAGCATTCAATGACTCTACAGGTTTAGCCAGGTCATTAATTGTTGCTCCACTTACGAATTACAATGTGCTTGTTCTTGATCAAAACCTAAAAAACAACAGTTCGGTGACTCTCACAAACACGAATGTTTTAAGGGAAGGAAGTTTTTATGATGCGAATGTTTCCGGACTAGACTTCAAGATCAACACAAAAGACAATTCTTATTTTATCAGTGGAAAAGGGACTCTTTCCTCCAAAATGTACTCTTCCAGCTCTGTTTTAGGGTACAATGCGGGAATGTCACTTGGCAAGCAAACCGGGAATGTCATATACAAACTCAATTACTTTGAAGAGTCTAATACTTACGACCCAAATGACCTTGGATTTAACACCAACAATAATAAAAGAAATACTGAAGCATCCATTGGTTACAGACAATTCAAACCATTCTGGAAATTCATTCAGGCTTCAGGTAACGCAACCCTTTCATACCAGCGCCTTTATTCACCCGATGTTTACACTTTTACCAATCTCAATGGAAATATTTTTGGCCTGATCAAAGGGTTTCATGCAACAGGTATACGATTAGACGCATCGCTCACAAAAGGGTATGATTATTTCGAACCCCGCACCGTTGGCAGGTACTTTCTGACTCCCACATGGTTTAGCACGAGTTATTGGTTTTCATCGAATTACCAGAAAAAATTTGCTCTTGATTTTGGATTGACGTACGGAGATGTCGGAATGCAAGACTGGAGGGAATATACTTATAACATAAGTCCGCGCTTCCGATTTAGTGACCGCTTGTTTTTGGTGTATTCTTGGGAACAGGAGCTCTCACTGAGTAGCCGTGGGTACGCTGTGGCATTTGGAACACCAGTTGAAATTCATTCGGGAATCCTGTTTGGAAAAAGAAATCGGAACAGTGTTACCAACACCATCAATATTACCTACACGCTCACCAATCGCATGGGAATTACTTGGAGGATCAGACACTACCGTTCTTCTTTGCGATATATGGATTTCTTTGACCTGTCAGCCGATGGAACACTCAATGACATCAATTATTCAGGGAACGACAGCGACGGGAACAGTGTTTATAATATCAATTACAACGCCTTTACAGTTGACTTTGTTTACCGCTGGGTCTTCCGGCCGGGCAGTGAATTGAACATCGTATGGAAAAATGCGATTTTTAACAGTGACCAAAACTTTAATCTTACCTACAGTGAAAATCTCGAAGCATTGTTTGAAAAAGCTGCACTGAACAGTTTTTCCATGAAGCTTATTTATTGGATCGATTATCAAGACTTTCGGAATAAGACTCGAAGTCAATCGTGATTCCAACCCGGCCAGTCGTCATGGTCTCCCTTTCGCAAATCACGGAGCATACCTAAACCGAGTAGGACAGAAGCTGCGATACCACCGATTGCATATACAGGGATTCCCAACCATTTGGGACCAACATCACGAATTATAAACATCGCCGAACCAATGAGAAGTCCAGATAAGATTACAGCAGTGACCATCTGGCGTGCAATTCGATTTAGCGTGTGTACCACAGGATCAATTCCTTTATGGGTAAGATCAACACTTACTTTCCCATTATTTATTTTTCGAATTGCATTTCTTAAGTCCTGAGGGAATTCCTCCATATAAGAACCAAATTCATAAACTCCATTCACAATTTTTCGGAGGATCTTAACCGGATCAAATTCTTTACGAATAGCATCTGAGATATACGGTCTGGCAAGCTTCATCAAGTCTAGCTGGGGATCCAAATGATGAATGACCCCTTCAATTGTGACCATGGAGCGAGCCAACAAAAAGAAATGTGGGGGAACCCTTAATCCATACCGGACAATGATATCCTTTAATTCTATGAGGATCGTACTCATTTCATTTTGATGATAAAATGTGACGCTGTAACTTGTAATAAATTCGTTTACTGCGAATTCAAAGCCCCTAAGATCATTAATCACAGTAGCCTCCGACATCATTTGCAATGCACGTACAGTTGCAGTGAGGTCCTCTGCTTTGACCGCTATAAAAAGCTGAGCAAACATTTGAACATCCCTTGGCAGAATGTTTCCCATCATCCCAAAATCCAAAAAACACACATCACCTTGCTTTGTGATCAGTAAATTTCCAGGGTGTGGATCAGCGTGAAAGAACCCATAATGAAATACTTGCTTCACGTATGAAACTGCTAATCTTCGGGCAATTTGAGGTATATGCAACCCTTGGTTCTTAAGTGCCTGTATGTTCGAAATCTTGATACCATCTATGAATTCCATAGCCAAGACCATTGTAGTAGTATATTCCTTGTATATCTTGGGCGTTTTTGTGGTCCGATCCGTTTGATCATTCAATAAATACCCTGAAAACCGCTGAATATTTACGGATTCATGAATAAAGTCCAATTCGCGTGTGATGCTCTCTTCAAAATTTCTAACCAACCCAACTGGATCAAAGCTTCTGGAAACCGGAAATCGTCGCTCAAACAATTTGGCAATTTGATACATTACTTTTATGTCCTCAGCAATAATTCGACGCACTGTTGGGCGTTGCACTTTGAGCGCTACTTGTTCGCCCGTTTTTAAAACTACCCGATGTACTTGCGCAATTGAAGCAGAGGCAAACGCTTCCTTTTCAAAGGATGCAAACGTTTTATCTATCGGTCTTTTCAGTTCTTTTTCTACAACAGATCGTGCAATCTCACCAGGCATAGGAGGCACATTGTCTTGAAGCTTTTCGAATTGTACAATTAATTCTTTAGGCATCAAATCGGGGCGATTACTGAGAATCTGACCAAATTTTATAAACGTAGGTCCCAATTCTTCGCACACCAATCGCATCTTTTCCCAACGGGTAAACTGCTCGGCATGCCGGATTGTCGTCTTTGGAATAAGCGTGCGAATGAAACGATACCTGCCAGACGCGATCATTTGAGTGACTAGCTCCTCAAAACCGTATTTTACAAAAACTCTGAGAATCTGATTATAGCGGACGAACGAACGAAATCTGCTCCGCAAAGAGCGAAAAAATGCCATTGGATCATTCTCCCTTTTTTGCTGTTCTGGCAACTTTTGTTTTTAGCAACGACAGCTCCTTTCTCAGCTCACCCAATTGAACTTTCAACTCCGATAGCTGATCCGTATGCGCCACATTCATCCGTTCATAAGTTGATTTAACGAGGTCATTGATCCGTAATTCCATGTCCTTTCTGGACTCTTCCATTCGTGAAGTGAGTTTTTCCATAAAATCCAACTCCCTTCCATCTTCGTCAAATGACTTTTCCTTGACAAAGGAATTAATCTTTTCTTTCCCCTTTTCAGCCCATTGATTTAACTTGTCGATGAGTTCTTTGTCTTTAGAGATCGTGTAGATTGTTGAGGAAATTGCTGCTAATTCAACCAAAGTTCTTGCTTTCATAATTTTTTGCATCAAAACTAAGGTCCATTTACAACTAACCTATTGACGAGCGTCAATAGCACAAATGATTAGATGCATCATCTTTGAAAAAATTAGATTTCATGACACTTTTAATCAAAGACCTAATGACACCACGCCCCGAGTGCGTATCTGTTCAGGACAAGCTTCTTGATCTAAAACACATTTTCGAACGACGAAACTTTCATCATCACATACCTGTTACTGACTCAGGAGAAGTAATCGGGATGATCAGCCTAATTGATTTCATGCATGCATTGGGGAATGCAACTTTGGATGATAATGAACCTGTTTACCAAAAAGCCGTTAGCGAAATTATGTCGCGAAATGTGATTACTCTGGAACAAAATCTCCCTATAAGTGAAGCGCTTAACATTTTTCTCAAGAATGAAATACACGCACTTCCTGTAGTAGATCACGAAAAAATTGTTGGAATTGTAACCTCCACGGACTTACTTAGGCATTTTCCGTTATTCCATCGATGTCAAGAACTTCACCTGCAAAAAACAGCCCCTTGATTTTTTTTGATTCCATCGTACGAACATCAATTTCACTCAAAGCCACTCCCCCAGCTGTTACAAATTCCTCTTTGAAAGTAGTTTTTCCCGATACTTCGTACCTGTCATTGATGAGAGTATTTGCCAGCTTGTTAAGTTTTTTCGACGAGAGCTCTTTCCAGTATGTGTCAGCATTAAGTTCGCATTTATCAATAAGGTACTCCCACAGCCTACTCGTAAGTGGGAACGCCTTTTGATTGATCAGCTTTCTTTCCGAAAAAACCGATTTAACATTCAAAAGTTGTTCTCTAACCTTATCCTCCTTAAGTGAATCGAGCCAATTGACAAGAATTGAAAAATTGTATTTTTTTTCATGAAGCTCGCGTGCTCCCCAGGCTGACAGCTGAAGAATCGCCGGACCACTCATCCCCCAATGAGTGATCAAAAGAGGGCCCGACCCTGTGAGTTTAGACCCTTCTACTCTAACAGTAGTAGAAGGATTTACGGTTCCCATTAGGGATCTAACCGGATTATCTGGCATATTGAATGTAAACAATGACGGGACAGGTTCAATCACATCAAGTCCCAAATTTTCCAACCAGAGTAAACCAGTACGTTTCGGCTGTCCACCTATGGTAACAATGATTTTATCAAAATTCAGATCTTCCTTTCCGTCAGAAACCATAAATCCGTTTTCTGTATTTCGGATTACACTCACAATATAGCCTGTTTTAAGAAGGATTTTTCGTTCAAGAGCCTCATTCAGAAAACAATCTATGACGGATTGAGATGAATTGCTCTTCGGAAATACGCAATTGTCCGGATATACCTTCAGCTTCACACCTCTGCTTTCGAACCACTCCATCGTATCCTTCGTATCGAATTGTGCAAAAGCCTTTCTTAGAAAATGTTCTCCGCGCGGATAATGGGAGGCTAAACTTCTTTGATCAAAACACGCATTTGTGACATTGCATCGACCACCGCCCGACACCTTTACTTTCGATAGAAATTTGGAAGAACGCTCAAGAATCGTGATTTCAGCTTTGCTATTGTACTCACTTGATGTGATCGCAGCGAAAAAACCTGCAGCACCTCCGCCAATGACCCCTATTTTCATTCTTGTACCTTGAGGGCATTGCCTTTCTGAGCGTCGTCCTTTTTTTTCTTTGATTTCTTGGACTTTTTAGACTTCTTGGACTTTTCGGAACCGGGAACTGCGTCATCTTCTTTGTCCTTTTCAGCCTCTACACCAAAAGTGTATGTTTCATTTCCATGTTCATCGAACTTATGTTCTTCAATCACTTCCCCCTTCTTATACAATATCGAATGTTTTACTTTATCATTCGGATACCGTTCCTCAAACCAACCTTCTGGAACACCTTTCTTGTAGTTCTCTGATACCTGGAGATTTCCTTGGTAAAAGAACGTTTTAAACTCTCCGTTTTTAATATCCATCGACCAATGTTCTACCGAAAGAGGTGTCCCGTCATTGTAAAAATATTTTAGTTCACCATCTTTTTTACCTTCCTTGAAATTTAATTCCTCCAACAGTTTTCCGTCTCTACTATATTTCTTGTAAGCTCCATCCATTAAACCGAATTTGTAGCTCACCTCTTTTTCGATCTTTGACTCGGGATAGTAGCTTTTTTTAACCCCATGAAGCTGCCCATTGTTGTAAAACTCCAACCGTGTGGTATCACCGTCCTTGGTTAAATAGATCTGCTTACCATGTCGCTGGCCCAGGTTGTAATTGTTCTCCCAAGCTACGGCTTGTGTACTGTCATAAAAATAAAACCATTGCCCGGACTCTGCACCAAGAATATGGTTTCGAACGACCTGGGGACATCCTGACTTGTAATAGGTTGTATCAACTCCATTTTCCTTCCCATTCACAAAAGAAATACGCCGTTCAAGAAGTCCATTAAGGTGGCACGTCTCACATGTTCCAGTGAAAGGCGTACCGGCATTCCCACTGAGGATAGTTTTTGAATCGCTGTCGTACGTTAATTTTTCATTGCAATCTACAACTCCAGCAAGTTTACCGCATTCCCAGTCCGCATACTTCTGGCCTTTACGGGAATTCAATTTATCATAACAATTCTTTTTTTCAACTGCTTGAATTTGGCTAGTAGCATTGAATTGAAGAACTGACAGAAATGCAAAAAAAATGAATAAGTGTTTCATGTCTGGTGTTATTTGATCAGTTGATTGAGTCCCTTCCTCATTTCTTCCGGAAGAGAAATGGTCTTGTTAGCAATGGCATCAAAACACACCATAACAGACCTTCCAGTCGTACGAAGTTCATTGTTTATCGTAAGATGATACCCCAACGTAAAGCTTTTGTCACCAATATGTTCTGTAAACATTACGATTTCGGGAGCATCATGGAGCAGCACTGGTTTTTTGTACTCAATCTCATTTTTCACAAGCACCACGCCAAAGGATCTCCAATCCCATTCAGTTCCGAGCAAAGCTTTGAAATAATGCACTCTTGTCATTTCGAAATAGCTCAGATAAATGGAATTATTTACGTGTCCCAAAACATCTAGGTCAGAAAATCGCACTTGAATTTTTGCAGGAGTCATCATTTTTTATCCAGTTTCTCGAAATCGCTATTGTTACTGATAAATTCGGGAACGATCTCTTTCATTTTTGCTACGATGCGTTCATTTTGCTGCGCTTGAAAAAGTTGAACTAATTGCAATATTTTTTCTCGGACAATTTCATCAGCCTCTCGCACCTTCGCCTTCAAAATCTTTGGATGATGCGTTGGAATAGTATTTTCTTCTTCAGCTAAAAGTTCCTCAAAAAGTTTTTCACCAGGTCTTAATCCAGTTATTCTGATCTCAATATCCCGCCCCTCTTCCAAACCACTCAATTGTATCATTTTACGAGCGAGATCAATGATCTTTACACTTTCACCCATGTCAAAAACAAAGATTTCTCCACCCTCCCCCATAGCAGCTGCCTCAAGTACTAGCTGACAAGCTTCAGGGATTGTCATGAAAAAACGGGTAACTCTTTCGTCGGTTACAGTCAAGGGACCTCCATTTTCGATCTGCTTACGGAACAGGGGAATAACCGATCCATTGGAACCGAGTACATTTCCAAAGCGTGTCGTAATGAACTTAGTTCCCTGAGCTGAATTGGCTGATTGAGCATAGATCTCTGCAATGCGCTTAGAGGCCCCCATGACATTGGTGGGATTGACCGCTTTATCCGTCGAGATCATTACGAACTTGTGAACGCCAAACTTCAGGGCAAGATCAACCAGATTTTTCGTGCCATTGACGTTCGTTAGAACTGCCTCACTCGGATTGCCCTCCATGAGAGGAACATGTTTATACGCAGCCGCATGAAAAACAAAATCAGGTTTGGCATACTCAAACAACCGATTCATGCGTTCGTAGCTTCGAATATCACCTATGACTACCTCAAACTTCAACGCGGGAAAAGAGGACAATAGCTCTTGCTGAAAGTCATATAAGGGAGATTCAGCCTGATCAAGCAGAATTAACCGTGAGGGAGCATACCCTGCGATTTGTCGGACCAATCCGCTACCAATGGAACCGGCCGCACCAGTTATCAATATGGTTTTGTTGTTTAGCTCCTCGGAAATTCTCACCTCATCAAGAACAATTGGTTTACGACCAAGAAGATCTTCAATTCGAATAGAACCGATTTGTTTCAAAGAAAACTCGCCATTGATCCAACTTCTTGGATTTGGAACTTTTTGAACCTTTACCTGCAGTTTGAGGCACGTTTCAAGAACTTTAGCACGATTCGTCGGGTCGGGGTGCTGAATTGCGATAATAAGCATTGTGACTCCTTCCTCGTTAATAAGTTTTTCGAGTTGATCCGAATGAAAAACTGTTATTCCTTCTAGTCGAGTACCGGACATTTTTCGATTATCGTCCAGAAAACCAACGATTTTGTAATGCAATCGTGCATCTTTTTCAATTGTCCGTTTCGTAATAAGACCAGAGATTCCAGCACCATAAATGATTACGCGTTCCTCTTCTTTGCGTGAACGCATCGACTCCAAATACAGAAGTTTAATCGAAAACCGGGAACCCAGCATGAGGACGAAGGATGCCATGCATTCGACAATAAGAACTGAAAGAGGAAACAAGTATACCTGGTCAAACCATTTAAACCGAATGAATCCCAGAATCAAATAAAGCGCAGAGCACGTCATTACCGCAAGAAAAATCCTTCTGATATCTTCAGTGGAAGTATGTCTCACCAGTCCTTTGTGAATATTAAATAAATAGAAGACGATGAATTTGACACCAAAATAGATCGCTATTGACCGGGAAAGAACTTCCCATTCACGGAGTAAAAGCTGTTGATCTGCCTTAAGGTCAAAACGAATAAGGTAAGCAAAGGTAAGTGCAACAAACGACAGGAGGAGGTCAAGGAGTATGATCACCCATCTCGGAGTGTTTGCCTGCATTTTGAACATACTCAAAGTTAAAAAAAGCTTTTGAAGCAAGCAGGAATTATTCTAATTGTGGATAACCATCACTCGAAAGACACCTAGAACGAAGAATTACGCTTAAAAACATTCCTTATTTTCATCATAAACTTGTACCAGGAGGGAGTATTGTCCCAATTGATGACATAATATTTTTGATCTTCGCCTCCCAGATGATGATGAACTCGTTTTATCGACTCGGCATTTGACCCTCCGAAATCAAATTCCATTTCTTTTTCTTGGGCACTTTGAATCGCCTTTTCAAGCACTCCATACATTGCTCCCATTTCCTTTGCACTTCGAGTAAATGAGCTTCGAAGCTGAAGTACTTTTCCGTTGAACTCAACTAAGAAGACACCACCAAGAAAGGCAGTTCCATCTGTCAAATTTACCGTTTTGAGAAAGCCTCTGACGCTGAGCTCCCGAACCAATTCTTGAAGTATTTTAATCGTTTTTCGATCTATTGCGTTTGATTTAACCGGAGAATCCGTTCGAAGCAATCGGATAAGCTCGTCTCCATCCCCATTCCAATCCAACTGAAGCTCGGAGCGCTCGAATTTTTCCAACATTTTGTCAGTCTGTGAGCTATATTCCTTGGCACCCGTTGAATTAATCGTTTGAAAGATCCTTCGTTTCAATTTTCTTGTACGAATCTTGTGTTTTGTGTAAAGTCTACCAGAAGGAAAATGATGTTTCATTTCAGACATAAATCTAAAATCGTCCATAGAATCACCGAACCACTCCAGGTATCGAACAAATGTGGGCGTGTAACAAAGCTTGATTCCCAGTCTTTTAACATAAGGCAACGCTATGCCTCTGGAGTATTCTTCATCAACAAAAATGCACCAGTTCTCAGCAACGCTGTCTAGATAAAAGGACATTGAAAAAATTGTACTTTCTTTAGAAGAAGATACCAATGCATCCCACCTAGCAGTATCGATAAATTCACGTTCAACTATCTTCATACAAAGCTGTTCACCTTTACGTGCAGGTATAAATTAAGATTGTGACAGAAATAGTGTTATGAGGAAGGTTATCGGAAAGTTAGTAAAATCAATACAAAGAAAAAAATCAAGGTGTCATTTTTCGAAATTTCTGCAAGAGATTATACCATTTCGGCGCTGAATTAAATGTGTAGAACGGTCGAATTACGTCCTCACCTCCAAATTGAAGATTGAAACGCCGCACTCCCTCAATACGTGAGCCACCAAAATCAAATTCTAACTCTTTCTCATGGGCATACTGAATACCTGCATCCATCCCGAGATAAATTGCTCCTTTCGATTTGAATTCAGAATTAACCGCTCCCTTGACATAATAAAACAAATTTCGAGATTCTAGAAATAGAATTCCTCCACAGAGGACACCTTCCTTTCGGATTCCCAAAATCTTAAGAAAGCTCCTTTTGTCAGCCTGAATTAGTGCTTTTTTCAACCGTGCAAAATTCAACTTTGTCATCCCTGTTGCCCGATCGCGAAGCTCTGTTTCGATACACTTGAAAACGAGATCAAAATCATCTCCCCATACCAACTCAAATCCAAATTCAGTCGCTTTTTTAATATTTCTTAAGGCCATCTTGGAATAAGGCTTTTTATTAGTTAAACGTTGAACGGTAAACATCTCTTTCTCCAGTTCAAGCTCATGATTTTCCATTCCAAAGATACCTCTGTCAAAATTTGAAGTAAGAATATTTTGGAGCGATTCAATATTTTCAACCTCTCCGAACCATTCAGAATATTCACTGAAAATTGGGTTGTAAAGCGTTTTAACCCCTGCTCGCTCCGTGAATGGAAGGGCTATTCCTTGCGTGTATTCTGAATCCGAGTAAACGCACCAGCTCTCTGAAATTTCATCCAACCACCAGGAATACGAATGGATGCCTCTTGCGAATCTTTTGACAAGGACATCCCATTTTTCGCGATCAATTTCCTCTTTCGGAATCAGTTTCATCAGAACGAAATTAGCGATTTCAAATCAGACCTTGGAATTAGGTTAATTCAACTGAAAAAATTACCTTTAATTTATGCAGGAAATCGAGCGAAAATTCACCGTAGATCATGAAAAATGGGCACTCATTCCTAAACCCCTACCTCAGCGTATTGTTCAAGGTTACCTGGTGCGTGAGCCAGAAAAAACCATCCGTATTCGCACTAAAGGAAGCAAAGGATACCTCACCATCAAAGGAAAAACAACTGGCATTAGTCGGGAAGAATTCGAATATGAAATCCCATTTTCCGAAGCAGAGCAGCTTTTAACACACTTCGCAGAAAAGGTATTAATCAAAGACCGCTTTGAAATTAAATTGGAGCAACACCTTTGGGATGTAGATGTTTTTCATGGTAAGCTGGAGGGGTTGATCATTGCTGAACTCGAACTACAAAGAGAGGATGAAACTTTTTCAATTCCGGAATGGATTAAAGAGGATGTTTCTGATAATCCCAACTACTATAATAGCAATCTTATTGACAAACTATAGAACAATAGAAGGTATTTTACTGAATTTGGTACTCTGTCAACTCCACAATTATCTCATTACGTCTGGCAACTATCGCATACGGAGGATTATATCCAAGATAAGTGAAGCGCCCGGTAAATTTTAGACCTTCTTTCTCAAGCGCACGAACTAAATCATTTTTATATTTTTCAATCCGTTCATCGTCTGCCCAACCTCCAAATCGAATGGCAGCCATAATTGCACCCTCTTTTCTTTCGAAGAAGATTCGTCCATTTTTTGGCTTTGGCAAATCTTTTTCTGTGTAATTAGACGGTACCAAGAACGACATTTTTGTGCTGTCACCCAATTCCATTGCCACAGGGGAAGTCATGGCAATTTTTTCACCGGTTTCGTTGCCTCCAAAAATGTATCCCGCTAGCACTCTAAAACCAGAACTTGACGTTTGCTCGTAGCTTGTGTCATTCAGAACTACACTAGAGAACAGTGCTGACTCGTATTTTCTCACTTCGAATTCATCATATTCTTTGATGATTACATATTTATGCTCCTCAATTTTAGACATCGATAGATAAACAAAAGATTGGGAAACGATGAACAAACCAACTAAAATGGAGGCCGTAATAATGAATGTTTTCATGAGATGACATTTCTTGAAGAACAAACAACCTCAGTAAAAGTTCTAAAGTTTTTCTCCCCGAAGGTCTGACTTTTCGAGATCAAAGACTGTCGATCCAACTTGAATTTTGAACCATGTTTTAAAGTTCTCCAATGAAAGATCCTCCGGCCAGTCCTCTTCATTCTCAGTAATCATGGATAATTCATTTTTGAAAATCTTTTTAAAATTCTGCTCAATAATTGGTTCGATCTCCAGAAAATCCTCCGTAATCAGATAAACATTTGGTTCTGGGTCATCGAATTGCAGAAGCTCGAATTCTGTTTCAAAGGAATTGGCCCATTCAAAAAAATGATTGGTAGGTTGAATAGTGATGAATCCGCGGTTGATTAATTTCATTTTCTATTTTTTGCTCTTTGGTAAAGGTACTGTGTTAAATGTTTACTTCTTTGTCATATGGTGCATTTGGTTTTGGAGCAAGGAACAAGGACTCGAGAAGAAGACCATTTCTGATTCTCAAAACTTGAATTTCTCGACACGAGATTGAAAAAGCTCAAACATTTGAATCTTTGCTCTTTGTTCCTTGCTCTTTGTTCATCTCAAGGGTAAAAACTGTTTTTTCTTTTTCCCTGGAAGAAGATCGTACTTCATCCAAACACCTTTTTTACGAGGTTGTTGCCAAATAACTACATCCCATTGGTCGATGCCGTAGAATTTTTCAAGATACCGCTGCCAATTGTTCAGCTCAAGTTTTGACTTCGAGCTGAAATAGGTAATCGAAGTATCGTTAATAAACAAGATCATGGCATCCTTTTGAATATTCACCTCTTCCCCGTATTTGAATGAAGTGCATTCCGTTCCAAAACAATCCAGCCAGTTAAAAAAAGCATTCATTGTTTTTAGTGAATCCGAATAAGTCCACTGGCCCATTAACAAACTCTCATCCCTAGCAACCAATGTAAGTTTTAATTTGCTTTTCGGCATAAACCGATCAGGGAACATGGGGTCTTTTAGCTCATTGTATTCTTGAAGTCGGATGCCACAGCTGTCTGCAAGTGGGAGGTTAAAAAGTGAGAAGTGAGAAGTGTCTTTTTCTTTCTTGAACTCCGATGTATCTCTTTTTGCCTGTGGTGTCAGATCACTCATGTTGAGTACTTTCTCCTTGTTTTCTCTCGCACAAGAAAAAAGTAGCGTCGCACTGATTGGTATGATAACTTTTTTAAACATGTAGTTTTTTCAAAACGTGACATACCTCATCAATCTGTGAACTGCTCACATTCAAATGAGTAACCATGCGTAACATTCCTTCTCCAAAGGCCATTATTCGTATTTGCTTTTCCTCAAGTTTTGTAATAATCTCATCTCTTTTCGAGGCATCCTTAAGGATCGTTACGACAATGTTCGTTTGAACTGACATCACTTCAGATACCCACGACAATTCCTTCAAAACAGCTTCCATTTGGCGTGCATGCCCATGATCCTCTTTTAAACGTTCTACCTGATGTTTCAATGCATACAACCCACCTGCCGCAATAATTCCCGCCTGTCGCATGCCCCCTCCAAAAACCTTTCTCACGCGTCTGGCTCGTTTAATGAAATCTGCCGAACCGATCAATACCGATCCCACGGGCGCTCCCAAACCTTTAGACAAACACAGTGAAATCGAATCAAATTCAGCCCCATACACCTTCGGATCAATTTTCGTTTCGACTAAAGCATTCATAAGTCGCGCACCATCCAAATGCAAGGGAAGTTGATTTTTCGAACAAAACCGCTTGATTTTTCGAATCTCTTCGAAGTCATAAATCGCTCCGCCTCCCCTGTTGGCGGTGTCTTCAAGAGACACGAGTTGTGTCAACGGAAAATGAACATCCTCAGGATTATTTATCCATTTCGAAATAGCATCTACTTTCAAACGACCTCGATCGCCTTGAAGCAAACGCACCGAAGCACCTGTATTCCGAGCTATTCCACCGCCTTCGTATTTGTAAATATGGCTTTCTTCATGACAGATCACCTCCCCTCCAGGGAGAACGTGCACGGCAATAGCAATTTGATTGGTTTGGGTTCCGGAAGCACAAAAAAGCGCCGCTTCCTTTCCAAATAGTTCCGCAGCATACTTCTGCAATTCATTAATCGTAGGATCTTCCGAAAAGACATCATCCCCAAGGGGTGCATTGAACATGGCTTCACGCATTCCCTCCGACGGCAGCGTTACGGTATCACTTCGCAGATCGATCATATCCTCAAATTTGACAATGAAATTAACGTTAACTTCACAAACGGACAGCGATCTTTCGTTTTTTTTGCACTATGGAATTTCTAAGTTATCTCCTTCTTGCGTTTACAGTGCTCTTTGGTGCCGGGCTCACCTTCTTTTCAGGATTTGGACTTGGTACCATTTTACTGCCTGTCTTCAGCCTGTATTTCCCGATCGATATCGCTATTGCAGCCACGGCCATCGTGCATTTTTCGAACAATGTATTCAAATTTGGGATGGTGTACAAACACGTTCATTGGCCAACACTATTTCGCTTTGGTTTACCCGCAATGGGGGCGGCACTTTTGGGGGCACTGCTCCTCAATTTCATGGGGAAACAAGCAGTTATTTACAGCTATGTCTTGTTTAATAAAGAACTAAGTATTACTTCACTGAAATTGGTTATTGGCGCACTCATGCTCTTTTTTGCACTTTTTGAATTAATACCCAAATTATCAAACTGGAAAATGGAGCAAAAATACATGCCGCTGGGTGGTGTACTCAGTGGTTTCTTTGGCGGAATTTCCGGTCATCAGGGCGCTTTTCGATCCGTTTTTCTTACCAAAACCGGACTTTCCAAAGAGGAATTCATCGGTACTTCGAATGCCATTGCCTTGGTCATCGACATCACGCGAATAACTGTCTATGCGACAACTATTTTTAAACTTGTTGATTTTAATGGCATAAAAACGCCGCTGCTAATCGGTATTGCCTTTGCTTTTCTCGGAACATACTTTGGGAAGCAGCTTCTCACCAAAACAACTATCAAAGGTATTCAACGCGCAGTAGGAGTGCTGCTAATTGTTTACGGGGTGTTGTTTTTATTGGGTGTATTTTGAGATAACAACATGTATCAAACTTTATTTTAGGGGGTGTGTATATAAGTGAATGTACTAAAACTTGCACTCACGTTTCCGGATGCATCGGTTTGTTTGGCAGAGTATTCATTCGTAGAATTATTTAAAACAGTAACTTGAATTACAACGTCACCATCGTAATCAGTATCATAACCCGTTCCAATCGGTGCACCTGTTGCTGTTAGATTATTATAAACATTAACCTTTGCACCTGGTTCGCAGGATATGATCAATAGAGGCGTGATGTCATTGCCTGGACTTGCGGGTTCTGAAGATATGAATGTATTGCCTGGTGCCGTATTGTCAAAGATGTGATCGTAATAATAAATAGGTGAGGTAGCACTCACATTTCCGCATTGATCCGTTGCTTTTGCCGTAAATTTATTAATTGAACCATTATTAACTGTAATCAAATTATTTAGTATCACATTATAATAAGGCCCAAACCAAACTTCACCGGAAGCACTTGAAGTGCCTGTCGCAATAGGAGCACCCGTGCCCGTAGCATTTGGAAATATTGTTACAGTCGAATATGGTTCACAGGAAACTTTTATAAATGGATTAACTGCATCCCCTGGACTCGATGGTATCGATTCAAAAATTACCGGCGGAGCAGGTGGGCTCGAATCGTGCGTATACGTTAAACTGGGAGAGCAAGCACTCATATTGCCTGCTGCATCGCGAGATCTTATGGTAAAAATAGATGTTGAATTGGCGGTAACTGAAACATTAGCACTCACTGTGGCACCTGCGTTGGTTATGGTAGAAATAGCAGCACCACTGCATGTATTTCCAGAATAAATAAGTATATCAGTTCCCACTTCTGGGTTTGAAATATTGAGTGAAGGTGTGGTTGTTGCAGCACTTGGACTAGCAGGAGTCGAACTTGTTATAGTTGGAGCAAGCGGAGCTACAACGTCGCAAACATAGGTTATACCAGAAGAGCAAGAACTTACGTTTCCAGAGGCATCTGTTGAGTTTGCGTAAAATACCGTAGTTGAATTTGTAGCAACCGATGCAGGCAAGGACGCATTACCAAGAGCCGATGTGGTTGTAGGAGTTCCAACTGAAGTCACACACTGTGCATCCGTATACAATCGAACAACAGAACCGGGTTCAGCTGTAAAATTTATTGTAGGAAGGGTACTATTTCCGGGACTCGAAGGCATTGTAGATACCGGAACAGGAACACTCGGAGCAATGACATCATGAGTGTATGAAAATGAATTTGAACAAGCACTTTGGTTACCAGTAGCGTCTATCGCAACTGCCGTGAAATTAGAGGTTGAGTTCGCATTAACAGTAACACCAATATTAGCGATTCCTGGTGCAGTAGCCAATGCTCCTCCATTAATTGGTGAACCTCCACAAGATGGTCCGGAATAAATGTAAATTATAGATCCCGCATCGGCTGTTAGGTTCAGAGATGGTGTTGTTGATGAATTGTTTGGGCTCGTAGGATTAGAACCTGTAATAACTGGTGCAGCTGGAGGAATAGCATCATGTACGTATGTAAAACCAACAGAACACGCACTAACATTTCCTGCGGCATCTGTGGCATTAGCAGTAAATATGGTTAAGGAATTAGAAGTCACAGTAACCTGTATTGTCACTGTTCCAGCTCCACCTACAGTTGCGGTTGCTACCACTGGTCCTGTACAAGATCCATCTTTATAGAGTCTAATCAGAGAACCAGGTTCACCACTTATTGTCAAAGTTGGAGTTACAGAGGATGAGCTTGGACTTATAGGGCTTGAACTAACAATAGTAGGTGCAGGTGGAGGAACATTGTCATGAACATACGTTACAGAATTTGAACAAGCACTCACATTTCCTGTTAGGTCAATTGCATGAGCAGTAAAAGAAGTTGAAGAATTTGCAATTACAGTAACAGGTATCGAAACCGTTCCACCCAAGCCTACAGTAGCAGTGGCAACGGATGAACCTGAACAAGATGAATTATCAAAAATCGAAATCAGACTACCAGGGTCACCACTTACAAGCAATGTTGGTGTGGTAGATAAATTGCTAGGACTCATTGGAGAAACACTTTGTATGGTTGGTGTTGCCGGTGGTATGGAATTGTGAACATAGGTGAATGTATTTGACAGAGCACTCACATTACCGAGCCCATCTGAGGCAATTGCAACAAAAGTTGTTGAAGAATTTGGAGGCACTGTTACAAGTGCCAAAGCGTCTCCAAAGTTGTTCGTTGTGACAGTTGTAACCGGAACACCTGTACCGCTCGGATTGTCATAGATATCAATGGTTTTATTCGCGGGGCCAAAGATTTCCAACGTCGGAGTTGTTGAACTGTTGCTAGGACTTGTGGGCGTTGACGAAACAATAGTAGGAGCAGGTAATCCCACATTTACAGAAAAATTACAGCTTTGACCTCCAAGTGAAATTTGAAATGTAGCAGTCCCCGAATTTTCCGGTGTACCGATTATCGTAAAAGTGATGTCTCCAGAACCCACTGCAACGCTACCTGCATTTAGCTCAGCAAACAGACCATTCACACCAGTTGATGGTATCAATTGTCCTCCATAAGCCCCACCATTTCCTCCGCTATACGGCACGGTAACACTCGAATTTAAGACAGGTACGCTCATTAGTAAATTCCCCGAAAAGGTTGAAGATCCACATACCAATCCAACTAATGTAGCAAGTGGTGCTGTGTTTGTGCCACACCACTCATGCCAAACGCCATCAAAATAGTAATTCGGACAGCCAGAACTAATGTTAAAAATCATTAATCCATCTACTGGATTCGAAATGGCATCACGTTGGACTGAAGTCATGCGAGGAGGTAAAAATCCTTGTGTATTTGAACTAACTTCAAGCTTGGAGGCGACACTGGGTGTATCAGTCCCGATACCTACACTTCCACCGTTGTTATGAATATTACTGGAATTAACAACCCAATCCGTTCCATCCCAGTAAGGAGTATTTCCCGCAGTACTTCCACTTGTTAACAATCCCGAAGGCCCCTGAATTCCTTGTGGACCTTGCGCTCCGTCGTTGCCTGCCAGACCTTGAATTCCCTGTGGTCCTTGTGCGCCTTCCAAAGATGCCAACCACTCTGCTTCTGTTCCAACAAACCCATTAGCCACAGCCACTTCGTAGGCACTTAACCCGTCTGTCCCTGATGGACCTTGAGCTCCTGGTAGTCCTTGAGCACCATCGTTTCCTGCCGGACCAGGAATTCCCTGAGGACCTTGTGGACCAGGAATTGAACTTCCTGATGTCTTGGCATACAAGGCATACGGAACACTTAACAATTGACTGGTGCCCATCACCACATAGTTCGTTCCTCCGGTAACATCGACCGCGGTTTCAATAAAATAAGGACCATTTGCCCAGTCGATAGAAGCGAAGGTGCCACTCGTCACCGTTCCGTTACCTATCTCGAGATTTACCAACCCGTAGGCATTGGTGTTGGTAGAAAACGTTTCAGCATAAACCGTTGTTCCTCCTATAGCTCCTTGCTGAATGGTCATGCGCAAACCAACCGCCTGATTATTCATAATTGCATTAGCAGCATCTCGGACTACTGCCTGATATTTAAAACCTTCAGGAGCTTGAGCATAAGTTGTTACCGAACAGAGGAAAATGAACACACGAAATAGTAACTTTTTCATCGCAGTAGATTTAATGAGATTTGATCAATTTAAAGGTCTTCCAAACCTGGCCTCCATGCCTAATGTTGAGAGTGTAATTTCCGGGAGCAAGCCGAGCTACCTTAACCGGTGTTTTTTTAGCACTGAGCTCATCATGCTCAACAAGTTTTCCCACTGCGTCAACGATCTCGAACGAAAGTTCTTTGAATGCCGAAGTTTCAATGGTCAACTCATCAACAGAAGGGTTAGGATAGATGTTCACTTGTGTTTCCGGTTGCAAATCTTCCACACCGACAAAAATCCAGTTTGTTTGATGAAAACCTTGCGTCAGATCAATTGTTCCGTCTGAAGCAGTATTTGTAACCATTTCCCCCATCGTAAAATCAATTTTCGTGTTGGTATTCGAATACGATTCTCCCTGACTGGAAATAACTTGTTGGGCAATAAATATTGAAGGTAAAAGCAATGTGCACAAGGTTAGAAACCAAGCACTCTTAAATCCTTTAACAAACCTGTAAATGAAACTCAAATTTGAAATAATTATAATTGTCTTCTACTGATTGGAACCTAAGTTACACTCTTTTAATTAATTCACCTAGAGATTTTTTGAATAAGAGAAATCAACCCACGTTAAATTAAAATCACTCGTTACTCAAAAAATTCAGTACCCTTTTAAATTCCTCTTGTACCTCTGCCTTTACAATAATGATTTCATCACTAAACGGATTCTTAAACTCAAGTTCACTCGCGTGTAACAGCATCGTATTCATCTGCCACTTTTCGAGAAAAAGTTTGTTCTGCTTGTTACAGCCATATGGTCGATCGCCGATGATGGGATGAAAAATATGAGCGAAATGCTTTCGGATCTGATGCATTCTTCCTGTTTCAGGGGTAACTTCCAACAAGGAATAGCGGGAGGTTTCAAATTTCCCCAATGGAAGCGGTATTTCAAAGTATTGAAGCGTTCTGTAGTGCGTGATAGCTTCTTGAATCTTATCATTTTCGGTGGTGAACGGATAATCGATCGTTCCGTTTTCAGGAGTAAATCCTCTTACTATGGCCAAGTATTTCTTGGTGACTTCCTTGTTCATAAAAGCTTGCTGAAGTTGACTGTTGCTCGCCTCATCTTTAGCAAATAGCAATACACCGCTCGTCTTTCGGTCAAGGCGATGGACCGGATAGACCTTCTGACCTATTTGATTCCTCAAGATCTGTACAGCAAATTCACTCGCATCGGCTGCAATTGCGGACCGATGTACCAACAAACCATGTGGTTTATTAATCGCAATTAGGTGGTCGTCTTGATATAGAATCTGTAGGGGCAAATTACGAAATAAAGAAATTTAAACAATTACAAATTGTGAATCCCGAATTTTAAATTATCGTTTCCTCGCCACCATCAAACCATCGCGAATGGGAAGTAAGACCTCTTGAACACGCGGATCTTCATGTACCATTCGGTTGTAATCCATAATCACTTTTGTTTCACGATCCAAAGAATCATAATTCTCCAGCACCTTGCCGGACCAAAGCACATTGTCAGCAACAATGTAGCCCCCCTTCTTCACCTTATCGAACACCAAATTGTAATAATTACAGTAATTCTTCTTGTCGGCATCGATGAAAACGATATCAAATTGTTCGTCGAGTTGAGGGATGAGTTGTGTCGCATCGCCAATTCGGTAATCAATCTTTTCCTCCATTCCTGCTTTTGAAATGTACTCCTTGACCAGTTCCTCCAATTCTTCATTCACATCGATCGTAATCACTATCCCCCCTTCCGCGAGACCTTCCGCAAAACATAGAGCTGAGTAACCAGTATAGGTTCCTATTTCCAACACACGCATAGGACGGATCATGTGAGAGAGCATACTCAGCACCCTTCCCTGAAGATGTCCACTTAACATGCGGGGCTGTAAGACGGAAAGGTGTGTTTTACGATTTAGATCACGTAGAACTTCAGGCTCGTTCTCCGAATGTGCGCATACGTACTGATCCAATTCAGCGGATATAAATTCCATGTCAACATTTATTTTTACAAAGATGAGAATTGATTCAAAACAATTTCGTTCCTTTAAGTCATTATTGGAAATGACAGGACGTTGATTCAATTGAAACATTTTACGAATTTAAGATCACTTATCCTCATCTCAGCTTTATTATTGACTGTATCCGGAAGATCACAGTCATTGACAATCAAAGGATATATTCTTAACGAAAATAATATACCTGTCTCAGAAGCTGCAGTTTTCGTTAACCAGAAATTAATTTTCCAAAAAACAAATGACAACGGTTTTTTTAATGCTACCGTGCAGAGAAATGACACAATCACTGTGCGCAAAGGCAAAGTCCGCGATCAGTTCATTGCAAACGATGAATTAGCCGCAGATACGCTCATTGTTTTCTTTCAATTAATCAACCAACCTGTAGTTCTCGAAGAAATTAAACTAAATGGAAGCCGGGTTAAAAAAATCGACGGAGAAGTGAATGAGCAGCTCCTAGACTATTATATCTTTCCTGATGCCAGTTACATCACCTTAAAATCCTGTCAAAAAGAGTATTTTCTGGATGTAAATGAGGTCAATTCTCAAAAAAAACGCTTTAAGCTTGACTTCAGGCCGGAGCATCTTTCAGTAGATTGCAAAGGAAACTTTCTCATACATGGCATGGATACCATCTACGAGACATGGGTAGACGAAAGCCTTCATTATGCCAACAGAATACCCAAATGGAATTATGAAGGCAACATTAAAAATCTGATTTATTGCGGAGATACCTTGTTCATGGATGAAAATCACGGTTATCTAAACCGGAAATATACCTTAAACTATTACGATAAAGACACCGCTTACAACGTGTATTCCTCTTTCGATACGCTTGGATACTATAGCATCTATGAACAAATCAGTTT
>JAJTDX010000085.1 GCA_021298235.1 Cryomorphaceae bacterium
TGTATTCAACGCTACTGCCAGATCAGCGATCGTACTATCCTCCGTTTCTCCAGATCTATGAGACATTACAGAGGTATAGCCATTTCTGGTTGCCAACTGAACCGCTTCGATGGTTTCTGTTAGTGATCCGATTTGATTCACTTTTACCAAAATAGAATTGGCGATTCCCTCCTCTATCCCCCTGGATAAACGCTTTGTATTCGTTACGAAAAGATCATCTCCAACCAACTGAACTTTCGATCCTAGTTGCTCTGTAGCTAATTTCCATCCTGCCCAATCATCCTCTGCTAAACCGTCCTCGATGGATACGATCGGGTACTTTGAACACCAGTCCTTCCAGAAAGAAACCATTTCAGAAGAACTCATTTCTTCACCGGTAGAATGGAATATATACTTTCCTTTTTCAGCATTGTAGAATTCAGAAGAAGCCGCATCCAATGCGATATACATATCTTCTCCCGGGATGAATCCAGCTTTCTGGATCGCTTCCATAACTACCTGAATCGCCTCCTCATTGGAACCAAGGTTTGGTGCGAAACCTCCCTCGTCTCCAACATTCGTTGACATTCCCTTCGCCTTGAGAACACTTTTTAAATGATGAAATACTTCTGTTCCCCAACGCAAACCTTCTGAAAAAGAAGATGCACCGAAAGGCATAACCATGAATTCCTGAATATCGATCAAGTCCGGACTCATCTGCAGCTGCTCTTGCAACAGCCAAGGATGTACCAAGTATTGCGTTGGCACCAAGCGTGGATTTATTATCAGTTCCATCCAATCGGATCATTACCGTATCAATCGCTTTTTGATCGCAAACATCCATCCCTTGGAGTGCATCATTGATCAACGTATTGACATTCGAAACTGCCTGAAGCACTCCCTTTCCCATGTATAACGACTTATCTCCATCTCGCAACTCGACAGCCTCATGGATCCCTGTAGATGCACCGGAAGGAACAGCAGCCCTACCAATGATCCCGTTTGTTGTAATAACGTCAACTTCAACTGTTGGATTTCCTCTTGAATCCAGGATTTGTCTTCCGACAACTTTTGCGATATAACTCATTTCTTAAATTTTTTCATGTTGTCAATGAACTGGTCGAACAAATAGCGCGAATCATGCGGGCCGGCAGATGCTTCAGGGTGATATTGTACAGAAAAAACAGGCTTTCCAATTAATTCGATCCCGGCGATCGTATCGTCATTCAAATGGCGATGGGTGACACTCATCGCAGGATTATTGGATATACTATCCTTTGTAATAACAAAACCATGATTCTGGGAGGTAATCTCACCTTTTCCTGTCTTCAGATTCAGAATTGGATGATTAATTCCTCGGTGACCGTTGAACATCTTTTCGGTTTTCAATCCCTGACTTAAACCAAGTATCTGATGCCCAAGACAGATGCCGAAGATAGGTTTTCCTGAATTAACCAATTCCTTCACTAGGGAGATTGAATCTGGCATCGCAGAGGGATCTCCGGGCCCATTCGAGAGCATGTATCCATCCGGATCGAAACTATCCAGATCTGACTTAGTTGAATGAAGAGGGAAGACTTTAACATGACAGCCTCTCTCAACAAGGCAGCGAACAATATTCTTTTTCACCCCAAAATCGATCAAGGAGACCTTGTATTGTGCATTATCAGGTTTCACCTCATATGCTTCGGTCGTTGCAACTTTCGAAGATAGCTCAAGACCATCCATTGATGGCGCCTTTTTTAATGTTTGCACCAAATTCGAGATATCAAGTTCTTCTGAGGAAATGATTGCATTCATCGCCCCTTTGTGGCGTATGTGCCGGACAAGTGAACGTGTATCAATGTCTGAGATACCAACAGTTTCGCTTTCATACATCATTTCCTCCAGAGACCCCTTTGCAGAAACTCGGGAAAACACTTCGGAAAACTTTTTCGTAACCAGACCAGCGATCTTCATGGAATCAGATTCGATCTCAAGCGCATGCACACCATAGTTACCGATGTGAGCTGTTGTCATGATCAAAATTTGACCAAAGTATGATGGATCTGTGAAAACCTCCTGATAACCGGTCATTCCGGTATTGAATGCGATCTCTCCGGTTGTAGTACCGATCTTTCCGATTGCTACTCCGTGGAAAACTGTTCCATCAGCCAACACCAAAACAGCAGGTTTTCTTTGTTCCATGTATAAAATTTTGCGCAAAGTTAGGATTTCATCTTGAAACAGGTAACAGATGTTCATAAAAAAAGGGCAATGTTACCATTACCCTTTATCTTCTGTAAATCAGACAACTATTTTTCTTCAGCATTCTCTTCAGAACCTTCATCCACTGAGTTTTCAGTAGCTTCTGGTGCTGTTTCTTCCACTACTGGAGCTTCGTCTACAGGCGTTTCAGTTTGAGGTGCTGCCTCAACATCCTCAACTGCTTCTACGACAGCAGCTGTATCTGTTCCTTCTGTGGTCTCTTTTTTAGCTCCACCTCTTCTCGAACGGCGTGTATTCTTCTTCGCTTTCTCATTTGTGTAAATCTCATTGAAATCTACCAATTCAATCATACACATCTCAGCATTGTCGCCCAAACGGTATCCTGTACGGATAATACGCGTGTAACCACCCTCTCTATTAGCAATTTTAGGAGCAACCTCTCTGAAAAGCTCAGTGACAACATCCTTATTCTGAAGGTAACTGAATACAGTTCTTCTTGAATGTGTCGAATCTGTTTTCGCTTTAGTCAACAATGGTTCAACAAATCCACGCAACGCTTTTGCCTTTGCAATTGTTGTAGTGATGCGCTTATGCTCAATAAGTGAGCATGCCATATTAGAAAGCATCGCTTTTCTGTGGGCAGATTTTCTTCCTAAATTATTTACTTTATTACCGTGTCTCATATTTTAAATTTCGTAAGTAACGGTTAACTGAGTCTTTTCTAAGGTATCGCCTAAGGTCAGCCACCTATTACGCCATTATTAATTAATTGCGATACTAATCTTTATCAAGTTTGTATTTTGAAACATTCATCCCGAAAGAAAGTCCTTTGTTGTCAACAAGGTCTTCCAACTCAGTAAGTGACTTCTTACCAAAGTTACGGAACTTCAACAAGTCGTTCTTATTGTAAGAAACAAGATCTCCCAATGTTTCAACATCAGCTGCTTTCAAGCAATTCAAGGCACGAACAGAAAGATCCATGTCAACCAGTTTTGTTTTCAACAATTGACGCATGTGCAATGAGGTCTCATCGAACTCTTCTGTTTCAGCTTTTACTTCACTATCCAATGTGATTCGCTCATCAGAGAACAACATGAAATGGTGGATCAAAATCTTTGCGGCTTCCTTCAATGCATCTTTCGGGTGGATAGAACCATCTGTCGTGATGTCAAGAACCAGTTTCTCATAATCCGTTTTCTGCTCAACACGGTAGTTTTCTATCGCGTATTTTACGTTCTTAATCGTAAACTTTCCAATATCACCTGCAGTCAGTTTATCCTGACCTGAAACAGAAATAACAACTGTCTCACTATCCGTTCCATCAATCTGCTGCTTAAAGCGAACTTGCTTCAAGTTAAGGATGATCTCAGTAACATCTTCCACTACACCTTTGATTGTAGTGAACTCATGATCTGCACCATCGATACGAATCGAAGATATCGCATATCCTTCCAACGATGAAAGTAGAATTCTTCGAAGTGAATTCCCAACTGTGATACCGTAGCCCGGTTCCAACGGTCTGAACTCGAACTGTCCGTGATGCTCATCGGACTGGATCATGATGACCTTATCCGGTTTTTGAAAATCTAAAATTGCCATGTTTATTTGTTCTTCTTTTTAATTGTTCTTCGGTTGCGCGGTTGAAAAGACTGAAGAATTTCGATCCAACCCTTTAGCCGAATACCAAAAGGGTTTAAATTACTTAGAGTACAATTCGACGATCAGCTGCTCCTTGATGTTTTCAGGAATCATTTCACGTGAAGGCACGCTCAAAACCTTTCCAGACATCTCAGAATTATTCCAATCCAACCAGTCATATTTCTTATTGCTAGAGGACAATGAAGAAGAGATCGCTTCCAAAGACTTTGACTTTTCGCGAACACCAACAACATCACCAATTTTCAAAGTATATGACGGAATGTTTACCACTTCACCGTTCACAGTAATGTGCTTGTGTGAAACCAACTGACGCGCTGCACGTCGGCTTGGAGCAACTCCGAGACGGTAAATAGTATTATCCAAACGCGCTTCACATAACTGTAAAAGGTTTTCACCTGTAATACCTTTCATTCGTGACGCTTTCTCAAATAAGTTCGAAAACTGACGCTCAAGAATTCCGTAAGTATACTTAGCTTTCTGTTTTTCACCAAGCTGAATAGCATATTCTGACTGCTTTCCACCTCTTCTTTTCGACGGTCCGTGTTGTCCTGGACCGTAGCTTCTTCTGTCTAACGCTTTGTCCGGTCCAAAGATTGGATCTCTGAAACGACGAGCGATTTTTGATTTAGGGCCTGTATATCTTGCCATTTTTATTTGTTTTAAAGAGCGACCATGAATTAAGGCTTTCCTTCGATGGCCGAAATGCTCTTCCTATTAATTAAAATTAAACGCGACGTCTTTTTGGTGGACGACAACCATTGTGCGGTAGCGGAGTAACATCTACGATTTCAGTTACTTCAATTCCAGCATTGTGCAAGGCACGAATAGCAGACTCTCGTCCTGCTCCCGGACCCTTTACGAATACCTTCACTCTACGTAATCCGAAGTCATGTGCTTCTTTTGCTGCATCCTCTGCTGAAACCTGCGCAGCATAAGGCGTGTTCTTTTTAGAACCTTTGAAGCCCATTTTTCCCGCTGATGACCATGAAATTACCTGGCCAGCGTTGTTAGTCAAAGAAATAATAACATTGTTGAAGGTAGCTTGAATATGCGCTTCACCCGCTGCATCTACTTTGACGTTCTTCTTCTTTTTTTGATTAGACTTTGCCATTATCAATTATTAATTATTACTAGCTGCACAAACGCTCGATTTTAATCAAACGCTGCGCATTTTCTTATTTAGTTGCCTTTTTCTTGTTTGCAACAGTTTTTCTTCTACCATTTCTCGTGCGAGAGTTGTTCTTTGTGCGCTGACCTCTTAACGGTAAACCGGCACGGTGACGAATTCCGCGCTGACATCCGATGTCCATCAAACGCTTGATGTTCAACTGGATCTCAGAACGCAACTGACCTTCCGTTTTGATCTCATTCACTGAATTTCGAATAGCTCCCAACTGATCATCATTCCAGTCGTTCACTTTGATGTTCTCATCGATCCCATTGTCCTTGAGGATCTTTTGAGCAGTACTTCTTCCGATACCGTAGATGTAAGTCAATCCAATTACACCTCTTTTGTTTTTTGGTAAATCTATACCTGCAATACGTGCCATACTCTAATAATATTACCCTTGTCTTTGTTTAAGTTTAGGATTCTTCTTGTTAATCACATAAACCCTTCCTTTTCTCTTAACGATCTTGCAATCTGCAGAACGCTTTTTTACTGATGCTCTAACTTTCATCTTATTTAATTTTTTAAGGAACGTTCCTATTTATACCTGAAAGATATTCTTCCTTTCGTTAAATCGTAAGGAGACATCTCCACTTTCACTCTGTCACCAGGAAGAATTTTAATGTAAAACATTCTCATTTTTCCTGAAATATGAGCTGTGATGATATGACCATTTTCAAGCTCCACTCTGAACATTGCGTTCGAAAGGGCTTCGATGATCGTACCGTCTTGCTCGATGGATGATTGCTTCGCCATATCTTAGAAACCAGATAATTCGTTAGCAGTTCTCCTCCCTTTAACACGAGTACCTTCCATCAAACCATCCATGTGACGATTCAGCAAGTATGATTCGATCTGCTGCAATGTGTCAAGCACAACACCTACCATGATCAGAAGGGAGGTCCCTCCAAAGAACATAGCAAACGCATCATTCACTCCTGCGATCTTTGCCATGGCAGGAAGGATTGCAATTGCCGCCAGGAATAAAGATCCTGGGAAAGTAATTCTTGATACTAATGTATCTATATACTCTGCTGTTTCCTCACCGGGACGAACCCCCGGGATAAATCCTCCGCTTCTCTTCAGATCATCGGCTATTTTGCGAGGGTTGATCATAATAGCAGTGTAGAAATACGTAAAAACGATGATCAATACTGCCAACAATACATTGTAACTTACTCCGTATATGTCACCCAAGGTCCTTGAAATGAAGTTCCCGCCTGTAGCATCTGCACTTGAGAAGATCATAACAGGAATAGTCATGATTGCTTGAGCAAAGATGATCGGCATTACTCCGGATGCATTTACTTTGATCGGCAGATAACTTCTTGCTCCTTGCTCATCCACCGCTCTCGCTCCAACGACGCGCTTGGCAGTATTGAGCGGGATTTTTCGAACCCCCTGAACGATCAAAACGGTACCAAGCACAACAAGCATGAACGCAACAATCTCCAATACGATTTTGATAAGGTTACCAGATCCAACTGCAAATCCGAATTCCGCAGTAAATGCTTCAGGCAGACGAGCAAGAATTCCAACCGTTATCAACAACGATATTCCATTTCCAATCCCTTTGTCTGTAATACGCTCACCCAACCAAACTGCGAACATCGATCCAGAGATCAACACCAAAATAGTCTGCACCCACCAAAATGTATCAGCATCTGCAGGCATTGCTCCTTTTGACTGCACATACAGCGTCAGGTACGAAGGTGCTTGCAATGCACAAATAATGATTGTAAGAACGCGCGTATAGTTGTTGATACGTTTTCTTCCGGATTCGCCTTCGTTCTGCATTTTTTGAACAGCAGGAACTGCCATGCCTAAAAGTTGCATAATGATCGAGGCACTTATGTAAGGCATGATTCCCAATGCCATAATTGATGCATTGGTGAAACCACCACCCGAGAAAAGTGAAAGAAGTGTTTCCAACGCGTTTTGTCCGCCTGCTGCCTGCGCATTCATGAGCGCGGTGTAGTTAACACCTGGCAGGATAACGAACGATCCAACGCGGTATACAAGTATCAAGGTCAGGGTCAAAATGATCCTTTTCCTCAATTCTTCCACCTTCCAGATGTTCTTTATATTTTGTATAAAACGCTTCATTTTAAAAAAATGTTGGCAAAGTTAATTAGATTTCCGAACAATTCCCACCCTGGGCTTCGATCACAGCTTTTGCTGATCCCGAAAACTTATGAGCCGTTACATTAATCTTTGTCTTCAACTCGCCTCTTCCTAAAATTTTAACAAGCTCATTTCTTGATACAAGTCCGTTCTCACGAAGGACTTCCGGAGTGATCTCCGTTACGCTCTTGCGCTCGATCAATGACTGGATAATATCCAGGTTAATAGCCTTGTACTCAACTCGGTTGATATTCTTGAAACCAAACTTAGGTACGCGTCTTTGTAATGGCATCTGCCCTCCTTCGAAACCGATCTTTTTGCTGTAACCAGATCTTGATTTCGCTCCTTTATGCCCTCGAGTGGAAGTACCACCATGTCCAGAACCCTGACCACGTGCGATTCTTTTTTCTCTTTTAACGGAACCTTCAGCAGGAGTTAAATTATGTAAATTCATTTCAATTCGATTTATAAGTTTTACTCAACAACCTCTAATAGATGTTGTACTTTCTTAACCATTCCAAGGATTTGTGGAGTTGCCTCATGTTCAACAACCTGATTTAACTTCCTAAATCCTAGCGCTTTAATGGTAGCCTTCTGAACAGCCGGTCGTTTAATAGCGCTTCTTACTTGCTTGATTTTAATTGTAGCCATCTGATACTCTATTAACCGTTAAACACTTTGTCCAATGTTATTCCTCGCTGCTTCGCAACAGATACTGCATCTCTCATGTTAGAAAGTGCATCGATCGTTGCTTTTACCACGTTGTGCGGGTTTGAAGACCCTTGCGATTTAGCCAAGACGTTATGTACTCCAACACTTTCCAATACCGCACGCATCGCACCACCGGCGATTACTCCTGTACCATTCGTAGCTGGCTTTAAGAAAACCTCTGCTCCACCGAATTTTCCTTTCTGAGGATGAGGAACTGTTCCCTTCAAGATCGGAACTTTGATCAAGTTCTTCTTTGCGTCGTCGATCCCTTTGGTGATCGCCTCAGTTACCTCTTTTGCTTTACCAAGTCCGTGACCCACGATTCCATTCTCATCACCAACTACAACGATGGCTGAGAAGCTGAAAGTACGTCCACCCTTCGTTACTTTTGTAACACGGTTTACAGCAACGAGTTTATCCTTTAACTCTATATCTGCAGATTTTACTCTATTTACTTGTGCTGCCATTTTTTAAAATTTAAGTCCGCCTTCTCGAGCTGAGTCAGCCAATGATTTAACTCTACCGTGGTACAGATACCCATTGCGATCAAACACAACTGTCTCGATTCCGGCCTTTAATGCTTTTTCTGCTACTTCTTTACCAACAACTGCTGCTTGTTCGGTTTTATTAACCTTTTCAACAGCTTTGTTTTTGTATGAACCAGCGGATGCCAATGTAACCCCATTCACATCATCGATCAACTGAGCGTAGATCTGTTTGTTACTGCGGAATACTGAAAGGCGAGGCACCTTAGAAGTACCAGAGATCTTCTTTCTGATTCTTCTTTTAATTTTTGCTCTTCTGTTTAATTTACTGAATGCCATAACTATTAACTATTATTTTTTACCTGCAGATTTACCAGCTTTTCTTCTAATCTCTTCACCCAAGAATCGAATACCTTTTCCTTTGTATGGTTCCGGCTTGCGGAAAGAGCGAATTTTGGCAGCGACCTGGCCCAAAAGTTGTTTGTCGTACGATTCCAACGTAACAACGGGTGCCTTACCCTTTTGGGTGTCTGCAGATACCTTAATTTCTGAAGGAATTTCGAATACGATCGGGTGAGAGAAACCCAATGCAAGCTCCAACTGCTGACCAGTTGCTGTTGCACGATATCCTACTCCGATCACTTCCAATTCCTTCTTATACCCTTCCGAAACACCTACTACCATGTTCTGCAATAAAGCACGGTACAAGCCATGCTTTGCACGATGAGAAGGTGCATCTGATTCGCGGCTGAAAGTTATTGTGTTATCCTCAATGTTCAACGTCACACAAGAATCGATCTCTTGAGACAAAGTACCTTTTGGACCCTTAACAGTAACACGGTTACCGTCTAACTTTACGTCTACTCCACTCGGGATGTTAACTGGGGATTTACCTATCCTTGACATTTCTTATTATTCTTAAGATTAATACACGTAGCAAAGAACTTCTCCTCCTACGTTTTGTTTTCTTGCTTCTTTGTCCGTAATCACTCCTTTGGAGGTTGACACGATCGCAACACCAAGACCGTTCAATACACGCGGCATTTCTGAAGCCCCGCTGTACTTACGCAATCCCGGACGCGACGCTCTTTGCAATTTAGTTATCGCAGGAACTTTAGTCGAAGGATTGTACTTCAATGCTATCTTGATGACACCTTGCTTATCATCATCTTCAAATTTGTAATTTGTGATATATCCTTGATCAAACAAAATTTGTGTCATTGCACGTTTTACGTTCGAACCTGGAATTTCTACCATTTTCAAACCTGCCGCACTCGCGTTACGGATACGGGTTAGAAAATCTGCTATAGGATCTGTATACATGTCCTTTTTCTTTTATTAATTACTCGGTAGAGTTTCAATCCGTCAACTGACGGAGACTTTTACCAACTTGCTTTTTTAACTCCCGGGATTTTACCAGCCAAAGCCATTTCACGGAAAGTAACACGTGAAATACCGAACTGACGCATGTAACCTCTCGGACGACCAGTCAAACCACAACGGTTATGAACGCGAATCTTTGAGGAGTTTGCCGGCAACTTCTGAATTGCCATCATTGCATCCCATTTTGCAGCTTGAACATCCTCAGAGGCATCTGTTGACTTAAGTATCTTTGTCAATTCTTCACGCTTCTTAGCATACCGCGCTGTCATTCTTTCTCTTTTGCGCTCACGCGCTTTCATTGATTCTTTTGCCATTTCTTCTTATTTTTTAATGAATGGGAATCCGAATGCGTCCAACAACGCTTTAGCCTCTTCATCGCTCTGAGCCGAAGTAACAAAAGTGATATCCATTCCAAGTATACGATTCACTTTATCGATATCGATCTCTGGGAAGATGATGTGCTCCTTCACTCCAAGATTAAAGTTACCTCTACCATCAAATCCTTTTGGATTGATCCCGCGGAAATCGCGAGTACGTGGCAACGAAACAGAAAGAAGACGATCCAAGAAGTCATACATCTTATCACCTCTCAACGTCACTTTCGTTCCGATCGGCATTCCTTTTCTTAGCTTAAAATTCGAGATATCCTTCTTAGAAATCGTCGTAACCGCTTTTTGTCCGGCAATTCTTGATAGATCTGCAACAGCACTATCGATCAACTTCTTATCAGCTACTGCGTCACCCATTCCCTGGCTCAACACAATTTTCTCAAGTTTAGGTACCCTCATAACTGTTTTGTACCCGAACTTTTCAGTCAATGTCGGAATAATTTCCGCATTGTACTTTTCCTTAAGTCTTGGTGTATAACTCATTACTTAATCTCCTCCCCTGACTTTTTTGAATAACGAACTAATTTTCCTTTAGCGTTCACTTTACGACCAATGCGAGTTGCCTGGCCTTTAGAAACGATCATAAGGTTGGACACATGGATACTTCCTTCTTTCTCCACGATACCTCCCTGAGGGTCTGCTGCACTTGGCTTGGAGTGTTTCTTTACAAGATTCACACCCTCTACCGTCGCGCGCATTTTTTTACGGTCGATCACAAGGATCTTTCCTTCCTGACCTTTGGCTTCACCACTAATAATCTTCACGGTGTCTCCTACTTTAACATGTAATTTCTGTTGCATAACTTCAATTATTAAAGTACCTCTGGAGCCAATGAAACAACTTTCATGTAGTTGTTTTCACGAAGCTCACGAGCAACTGGTCCGAAAATACGAGTTCCTCTCATTTCACCCGCCTGATTCAAGATAACGCAAGCGTTATCATCGAAACGAATGTAAGAACCATCAGCACGACGTACTTCTTTCTTTGTTCTTACTACTACCGCCTTGGCTACCGACCCTTTTTTAACGGCACCAGAGGGCATTGCGCTCTTCACAGCAACGACGATCTTATCGCCAACTGAGGCATATCGACGCTTGGTACCCCCTAAAACGCGGATCACCAATACAGTCTTTGCTCCTGAGTTGTCTGCTACTGCAAGTCTTGATTCTGTTTGTATCATTACTAAAAATTATTTAGCTCTTTCAATAATTTCTACTAGTCTCCAGTTCTTTGATTTACTCAAAGGACGTGTCTCCATGATCTTAACTGTATCACCAATGTTACAGTCATTATTTTCATCGTGGGCGACAAATTTAGTAGTTTTTTTAACGAACTTACCATACTTCGGGTGTTTTACCTTACGCTCAACTGAAACCACTATGGATTTCTGCATTTTGTCGCTGGTAACGACCCCGATTCGTTCTTTTCTTAAATTACGCTTTTCCATTTCAAGCTAATTTCAATTGTTTAACAAGCAACTAAGCCTGTGCTTCACGTTTTGTCAATTCAGTCTGCAATCTTGCGATCGTTTTTCTGACCTTACGAATCTGAATTGGATTCTCCATTGGCGCAACACTGTGCGTCAATTTCATTTTCGCCAGTTGCTCAGAGAAGTCCGCGATGCGATTCTTAACGTCTTCAACTGAAAGTTTTGTGATTTCTTGCTGCTTCATTTTAAATACTATTTTCCTGGTATAACATAGTCGTTGCGAACAACGAACTTGCATTTCACCGGTAACTTTTGAGCTGCCAAACGCATTGCTTCTTTAGCAATTTCGTAAGGTACACCATCCGCTTCAAACATGATGCGACCTGGCTTCACT
>JAJTDX010000010.1 GCA_021298235.1 Cryomorphaceae bacterium
TCCGAAGATGTATTTCCAGCTTTGAGGTGGGCAGCATAGAAGTAGAGATACGCTGTGTCATTTGCTGCTTTGAGAGTGGGGTCCTTGTAGTAAAGAATGTATTCATTGAATTGTCGAGGACTGGCCTGAATCTCATTTTGATCTTTAAAACCAATCTTAGCAGTGTTGTAAAAGAGCATGTTCTCATCATCCGGCCCATCGGTATAATTGACCATAGCATAGTTGGTCGTCCCCACATTGAGTGCCGTGTTCAAAATTGTTGATGCACCCGCCGGACTTGTGATTTCGCAAACTACAAAGATGTCAGGCTTTTCGTATTGAAGTATTGTTTGCAGATAAGAAATCCTGGCTGAGTTGATCTCCGGATAATTCAAAATGTTGTACCACATGACTTTGATCGTATCCTGCGCAAAAGAAAACGTAGACGACATCAACATCGTGAGTAGTAGAGATTTCGTCAATTTCATCTTATTTTTCTTTAACGAGATACATATAAACGGGGAAATGATCACTGTATCCCCCTTGCCAGGTGGAGCCCACATAGGTTCTAAAAGGATACCCGGCAAAATTTCCGGAGCTGCCCTTTAAATAGGGAGCATTGAACACTTTAGCTTTGTAATACTTATAATGCGAAAAATCATTGTCCCGAGGCACCAACGTGGAGGTACATATAAATTGGTCGAAAAGGTTCCAATTATCCTTGTATGCCAACGTACCAATCCCCTGATGATAAAGTTTTTCCATGGGGTTATAGAATTCTCCTTGTTCCACTTGAGTGATCTCACCTTCTGCTCTTATTACGTTTTTAAGGCTGTAACTGATCGGATCATCGTTTAAATCACCCATGTAAATGACTTTGCCGGCGGGATCACTTTTACGTATGGAATCCATAACTTTAAGGCCCAATTCAGCAGCGAGAATTCTGTTTGGACGGCTACGCTTTTCCCCTCCCCTCCTAGAGGGCCAATGCGCAACCATAAAATGGAAGGATTCATTTCCTATTTTACCAGACACTAAAAGTTGATCCCTCGTGAAAAAAGAACTGTCCGAAGGATCTTTGAGCGTAAATGATTTGGATGACTGATAGGTGAAATACTTTTCCTGATACAGTAAGGCTACATCTACACCTCTTCTGTCCGGAGAGTCGTAATGAACGATCTTGTAGTTCCTTGAGCGAATAGAGGGCATATCAACAAGGTCTTCCAATACCTGTCTGTTTTCGATCTCGCACACCCCCAGTATAGCAGGTCCATCAGGCTGGCTCTCTGTACCGAGTTCTGAGATGACCTTTGCCATATTAGTAAGCTTTTGCTGATAACGCTCAGAAGTAAACTTTTTGTCCCCGTTTGGTGTGAAATCGTCCTGAAGAGTTTTGTTTGGATCAGGATCTATGATCGTATCATATAGATTTTCAAGGTTGTAGAATGCAACACAAACAACATTGTATTCCTTTCCTTTTTTCAGTTCCTGAGAATACAGAATATTCTGTAGTAGAAGAACGGCAACAATTGAAAAGATTTTCTCCATATGAACACAAAGGAACGAAAAAAGAAACATGTTTCACAGCCTAGGTATGAATGTTAGGTTAAATAATTTTTAAGAATCATTTCCTCATTCAAGGACTTAAATTTTTAACGTATTTTTACACTTCAAAACTTTACGAGGTTCATGCGGCACTTCCTACTCTATCCTTTTCTGATCACAACAGTATATTCATTCGCTCAGATTCCAGATACTACACTGAGGGATACCAGTCAGGTAATCCAGTTCAGCATTACAGCGGATGATCTCGAATCGGATGCTCAGAATCAGGATATTTCAACCTTACTCCAATCTACAAGAGATGTTTTTGCTTCCACTGCAGGTTTTAATTTTAGTAACGCCAGGTATCAGATTCGAGGTTTGGAATCTGATCATTACTCTGTCTTGATCAATGGTGTTCCGATGAATGATCCTGAACTCGGATGGGGAATCTTTTCCTTCTGGGGTGGTTTGAATGACGTGACCCGATACCCGGAAGCGGGAATAGGTTTGGGAGCGTCGAATTATACGTTCAGTGGGGTTGGCGGCTATACTAATATGGATATGCGTGCCTCTGAAGATCGGAGTGGAACTCGCATGAGTTATGCTTCCACGAACAGAACGTACAGAAACAGAATAATGATCACTCACTCCTCAGGTCTGCTAAACAACGGTTGGGCTTTTACAGTTTCAGGGTCATACAGATGGGCACAGGAAGGATATGTTGATGGTACCTATTTTAACGGAGGAAGTTATTTCCTCTCTGTTGAGAAAAAGATAAACCCGAAACACAGTCTCGGTTTGGTAGCATTCGGAGCACCTACAATTCAGGGTCGTGCGGGAATTGCAGTTCAGGAAACATTTGACTTGACAGGAAATAACTATTATAATCCTTTTTGGGGTTATCAAACCGATGGAGAATCTGGAAATCAAGTGAAGAGAAATGCAAGAGAACGAAACAATCACCGGCCATCTGTTTTCTTGAACCATTATTGGAAACCGAACTCCCGTCACAAAGTGAACACCGCATTGTATGCTACCTTCGGAAGAACAGGAAATACAAATTTAAATTGGTACGATGCACCTGATCCACGACCGGATTACTACAGGAATTTACCAAGCTACTATGCAGACACAGACCCTAATACTGCGAGTGCACTTTCGGATGCTTGGTCAAATGACCCTTCGGTGAGTCAAATAGATTGGGACGCTATTTACAATGCGAATTACAAAAATTTGTATACACAGGAGAATGCCAACGGAGTGGCCGGAAACAACGTTACTTTCAACAGGTCAAAATACATTGTGGAAGAATATAGAATTGATCCCTTGCAATTTGGTTTTAACAGCATCCATGATTTTAAATGGAAAGACAACCTCATGCTGACAACAGGATTGAATATCGACCGCTATGTAAGTAGGAATTTCAAGGTACTTACGGATTTGCTTGGGGGCGATCACTGGGTAGATGTTGATCAGTTTGCGGAACAGACTTTCCTAGACCCTACATTGGCACAAAATAATAGTGAGGTGCCAAACAAACTGATTTCTGAAGGAGACAAGTTTGGGTATAATTACAACATGCATGTGAACACACACGAGATGTTCAGTCAGTTGCGCTTTATGGGCAAAAAAACGGACGCATATGGTGCAGTCAATCTAAGTCAAACCACTTTTTTCAGAGAAGGGATATGGCAGAATGGTCGATTTGAAAATTCAGGTGGCATCGGTGAAAAACATTCTTTCTTCAATTATGGATTAAAGGGTGGTATAACTTATAAAATAACAGGAAGGCACTTCCTTACTTTGAATGCCATCTACCAAACAAGAGCACCCTTTAGTCGGAACGTTTACGTTTCACCGAGAACCAGAGACAATGTGGTGCAGGGTATGAAAAGCATGGAAATTATTTCCGGTGACCTCAATTATGTTGTTCGATACCCAGGACTTCGTGCAAGGGCAACAGCTTATTACACAATGATCAATGACGGTACGTATGCCCAAAGTTTTTACCATGAAGAGTTTCGGAATTTCGTGAATTACACGATGACAAATGTGGATCAGCTTTACTCCGGAATTGAACTTGGCATTGAAAAAATGATAGGAACCGACTGGGTTACAACATTTGTTTTTGGAACGGGGCAGTTTTTATACAATTCTCGTCCCCAGGCAACTATTACGATCGACAATTCATCAGAAGTTGTTGCTGAAGGAAGAACAGTCTACCTGAAAAACTATCACCTTGGAGGGATGCCTCAAACTGCTGCTTCGATTGGCTTGAAGTACAACTCGCCGAAATTCTGGTTTGCGGGATGCAGCTTCAACTATTTCACAGACATTTATATAGATCCTAATCCTGACAGAAGAACAGCCGAAGCAGTAGAAAAATATGTTGAAGATGACCCACAATGGGATGAAATCGTAGGTGAGACTGTCATTCACCGTTTAAGCGACAATCCTTTCTTTGACAACAACTATACGCTAGATATCTTTGGAGGGGCTTCGTTTAAAATAAAAGGGAAGATTCTTCGCGTGTCGGCAACAATTAATAACGCCTTAAACAACACGAACTTCATTTCCGGAGGATTTGAGCAATTAAGATATGACTCAAATAACATTAATAAATTCCCTCCAAAATACGGGTTCATGTATGGAACCTCTTATTTCCTTATGTTAACTTATCAACTCTAATTTGATTACTGATGTTTAAATCCACCAAAAGTATCTTGTTAATTTTCTCTGGACTGTTTGTTCTAGCACTTGTCTCTTGTAGAAAAGAAATTGACAACCCACCAATGAGCGATATTCCAGAAAGTGCCCGTTTGGACGTAACTGAACTACGCGCGCTTTATACGGGTTCTCCTATTCATTTCGAGAATGGAGACACAAACTTATATTGTGTCGTCACTGCCGATGAAACTTCTGGCAACCTGTACAAAAACGTTTATGTGACTGACCGAACGTCAGGTTTGAATGTTCGATTAGTCGCTGCAGGTGGTCTGTATGAAGGTGATTCTATCCGAATTAACCTTAATGGTACCATCCTAAGCGAGTACAATGGAATGTTGCAACTTGATTCTGTGGATGTAGATAAGAACATTGTTAAACTTGCCACAAATGTTCAAGTTGCACCTAAAGATGTAACAATCGACCAAGTAATCGCTGATCCGGGACTTCAGAGCATGTTGATTAGGTTGAGTAGTGTTGAATTCAGCAACACAGATGTAGGGAGCACGTTCGCGAATGCGGCTACCCAAAGTTCGAAAAATATAACTATACTCGATTGTGCACAAAACAGTGTGCTCATGCGAACAAGTGGGTATGCAAATTTTGCAGGATCTACGGTTCCTTCAGGCAACGGAACTGTTATCGCCATAGTTGGTCAGTACAACACAGACAAACAACTTTATCTAAGAAGAGTCTCAGACATTAACTTACCAAATTCATCTTGCCAACCAACTGTATACTTAAATAAGGACTTCGAGGATCAAAACATTACCTCGGGTGGTTGGAGCGTTCAAATGGTTTCCGGTGGTGTTAACTGGACTACCAATACTCAAGGTGCTGTTTTCGGTTCAGCCTACGGTCAGATAACAAATTGGAACGGCGCAGGAAATACCGCTTGTGAATCCTGGCTAATTTCCCCCGCCATGAACTTGACAGGTGCAGCCTCACCAACATTTAGTTTTCAAAATGCGAAAAACTACACCGGCGATCCAATCACCGTATGGGTTTCTACAAATTATTCCGGAACCGGTGCGCCGTCCGCAGCCACATGGACCCCGCTTACGGTAACTCTGTCAGCCGGTACGTGGAGCTGGGTCAGTTCAGGATTGATCGATCTAAGCCCATACATTTCAGGAGCAACCTATATTGCATTTAAATATACGGGAGGAGCCACTAGTGGCAGCACTTGGGAAATTGATGAAATTTTAGTTGAAGATTAAGAGATAAACTTTTTAAATTCGCAGACATGAAAAACACTTTATTTACACTGAGCCTTTTAGTTGCTTCAATTGCAGGTGCGCAAACGTATCTTCCGTTGAAAGATTTTCAAGATAATTCCATTACTTCCGGAGGATGGAGCACACAGGTGGTTACCAGCTCGCCTGGTGCATTTGATTGGACAAGTTCCAATCAAGGAACCGGGACAAACTACTACGCGAAAGCTACCGGATGGAATGGAACGTCTGCTGACAACACAGAGCTATGGTTAATTACACCTTCAGTTGACCTTACGTCATCTGTTGACCCTATTCTCTCCTTTGCAAATGCTAAAAATTTCAATGGTCCGGCGCTCGCGTTAAAAATTTCTACTGATTACACTGGTACTGGTTCTCCTTCAGGTGCAACTTGGACAGATATTACATCCAGTGCAACATGGTCGGCAGGAGCTTTTGCTTTCGTTGGTTCAGGCAATATAAACCTTAATACATACAATGGTCAAAGTGGTGTTTACGTCGCTTTTGTATACACTAGTTCTACAGCAGCAGGAGCATCTACATGGGAGATCGATGACGTGCAAATTTCGGAATTCACCCTGCCAACTATCACACCAATTTCAGTGATTCAGACTACAACCTCAGGAGATCAGTCTGACATGATCGGTGCTGCAGTAACTATCGGTGGACGTGTAACTGCTATTAAAGCGGGCAGTGGATTTTGGATTCAAGATGCACAAAGTGCCTGGAGTGGCATTTACGTATATGACTTTGGCAACAACACAGTTGCATTAGGTGACAGTGTGATCCTATCAGGAACTGTTGCAGAGTACGCACCTGGAACTAGTACTGAAAAAACCACTCAAATTGCTTCTGTGACAAGTTTTGCGAATCAAGGATCTTACAATCCTTACAGTCCTGTTGCTGTAGGCACCTTGAATGCAAACAATGAAATGTATGAAAGTGTATTAATTAAAGTTTCCTCTGCAAGTTGTACGGTTGCTCCGGATGGCTTCAATGAATGGACAGTCAGTGATGGTTCTGGTGGAGTCAAAATAGATGATTTTCTCTATGCTACCACACCTGCTCCGATTGTCGGAAATCTGTACAATGTGACAGGAGTTGTTACACATTCCTTTGCTTCATACAAGGTTTTACCTAGAGACTTGGCAGATGTAGAGTTGTTGTCAGGTGTTTCCCTAGATGAAATTAAGGATGTTCGTGTTTCGGTTTACCCAAATCCATCTCACGGATCGTTTTCAGTTTCCAACACGAACGGAGAAACTATTCGTATTTACAATTCACTTGGACAGCTTGTTCTTACAACTAAAAACAATAAAATCACCCTTAAAAGCGGGTTGTATATTTTAAAAGTTGGACAGAATACACAACGTGTTGTTATTCAGTAACCAGTAACATCAACCATTTTTTCGAACCGCCGGCTCTTCAGTCGGCGGTTTGTTTTTATGAGTATATTCGTATCTAAAATTTATTATAACATGAAACCTGCTCTTACCTTTTTATTTGTTACAATTATCCATTTTCTATTCTCTCAATCACTCACAGTTGAAAAAATCTGGAAAGAGTATGCATTTTTCGCAAAAAATGTAGAAGGATTTAGATCCATGAACGATGGCATTCACTACACGCGATTGTCTGAATCTGAGGGAAAACAGAACATTACCGTTCACGATATTACGCAACCCAATTCAGAAGGAACTACATTGGTTTCTGGAGATAAGCTTAAGTATAAAAATCAGCAGATTGCAGTGGACGATTATTATTTCAACGACGATGAAACTAAAATTCTATTGATTACTGAAAGCTCTCCGGTTTACAGAAGAAGTTACCTCGCGGTTCATTACTTGTACGATATTAAATCCGGAAAACTTGAACCTCTGGATGAAGAAAGACAACCTCAGACACTTGCTACCTACTCTCCCGACGGCAAGAAGGTAGCCTACATCTACAAAAACAATATTTATATACGGGATGTGGCTACCGGAAATACGAAAAAATTAACCGAAGATGGTAAACGCAACAAAGTCATTAACGGTACGACAGATTGGGTATACGAAGAAGAATTTTCAATTACTCAAGCTTTTGGTTGGTCACCTGACAGTAAATACATAGGATTTCTAAAGTTCAATGAAAAAGAGGTTAAAGAATTTAACCTTACATATTATGGAGAACTCTATCCAGAAACATACACTTTTAAATATCCAAAAGCAGGAGAGGCAAACAGCAAAGTTACTGCGCACATCGTTGCAGTCGGATCGGGGAAGATTACCCCATTGGATCTTGGCGAATACGAATACATTCCGAGAATTGAATGGTCAGGAACAAGCAATAAACTCATTCTTCAAACATTGAACAGACATCAGAGCCACCTGAAGTATCATTTAATAGACATGACAGGAAAAAAACCTGTTCACAAAGTCTTTTTTGAAGAAAAATCAGATACATACGTAGAAATAGACAACAATCTGATTATCCTGTCTGATGGAAATTCGATACTCCGAACGAGCGAGGCGGATGGATTCAATCATATTTATAAATTGACCTTTGATGGTAAAAGTTCCCAAATCACCAAAGGAAATTGGGATGTTATTGAATTTTACGGCGTAAATGAAGATAAGGCGCAGATTTTCTATGCCGCAGCAGAAAAAAGTCCTCTGTACAAAGGCATCTACCGCATTAACTTAGATGGAAATAATAAAACGTCATTGTCTAATGAAACTGGTTACAATGAAGCCGAATTCACTACCGGAATGAAGTATTTCGTTAAAACCTCTTCCAATGCCAATACTCCGCCAACGATCTCATTGTGTGACTCAGAGGGGAAGGAGCTAAGTATATTGGAAGACAACAGCAAGCTAAAAACCAATTTGAGTGGGTACAATCTTTCTAAAAAGGAATTCGTCACATTCAAATCAGGAGACACTCAACTGAATGGATGGATGATCAAACCCGTCAATTTTAATCCCGAATGGAAATATCCGGTCTACGTCACAATTTATGGTGGTCCAGGCCACAATGAAGTTACAGACTCCTGGGATGGAAATGATTATATGTACCACCAATTACTTGCTCAAAAGGGCTACATTGTAGTTTCAGTGGACCCCAGAGGTACCATGTATCGTGGCGCTGCCTTTAAAAAATCAAGCTATTTACAATTAGGCAAGCTCGAAACAGAGGACTTTATTAATGTAGCAAAGGAATTGCAAAGCTATTCATATGTTGATCCACAACGTATCGGAATTCAAGGATGGAGCTATGGTGGTTTTATGACTTCTCTTGCCATGACTAAAGGTGCGGATCAGTTCAAAATGGGAATTGCCGTTGCGCCCGTTACTAGCTGGAGATATTATGACAATATTTACACAGAGCGCTTCATGAGAACACCGCAAGAAAACGCCTCGGGCTATGATGAGAATTCACCCATTAACTTTGTTTCAAAACTGAAAGGAAAGTATTTCCTGATACATGGATCCGGTGATGACAATGTACATTATCAGAATTCAATGGAAATGATCAATGCTCTTGTCAAAGCCAACAAGCAATTTGACTTGTTTATCTATCCCAATAGAAATCATGGAATTTATGGTGGAAATACACGAAATCATTTGTTCAATATGATGTTAGATTACACTCTGAAAAACTTGTAAGCTCAGTCTTTTACCAACCTTACATTTTTTTCAACAATAATTTCTAAGTTTTAAACACGTAAGCAAATTCTTTGTTAAATTAGGCGTGAAATAACAAATTGTTCTTCACATGAGCGAAATTGCCAAATTAGAGTTAGAAGGGAAAGTTTACGAATTTCCAGTAGTTACAGGAACTGAAAATGAAAAAGCCATTGATATCAGCAAATTGCGCGATACCACAGGTTATATCACGCTAGACACCGGATATAAGAATACTGGTGCAACAAAAAGTAAAATCACCTTTTTAGATGGTGAAGAAGGTATTTTGCACTATCGTGGTTATCCAATTGAACAATTGGCGGAAAAAGCAACATTTCTTGAAGTGGCTTATTTGCTGATTTACGGAGAGCTCCCGACTCAGGAACAGTTGGATAATTTCAAGAATAGCATCACCAAACACACTCTTGTACATGAGGACATGAAGCAATTCTTCGAAGCTTTTCCTGCTAAAGCTCACCCAATGGGTGTATTGTCTGCAATGATTTGCTCCTTGTCCACCTTCTATCCTGAATCTTTAGATCCGAACAGAAGTGCGGAGGCGAAAAACCTGACCATGCATCGTTTGCTTGCAAAATTACCTACACTGGCAGCCTGGTCATATAAAAATTCTATGCGCCATCCGTTTATGTATCCACGTAACGAATATGATTATTGCAAGAACTTTCTGCATATGATGTTCGCAATGCCAACCGAAGATTATAAGATCGATCCTGTGGTTGTGGACGCGTTGAATAAGTTACTAATCTTGCATGCAGACCACGAACAAAACTGTTCTACGTCAACTGTTCGAATTGTTGGATCCTCACAAGCGAATCTTTATGCAACAATTTCCGCCGGAATCTCCGCTCTTTGGGGTCCTCTTCACGGTGGTGCAAATCAGGAGGTAATTGAAATGCTGGAAAAGATTGCTAAGGATGGAGGTGACGTCGACAAATGGGTAGCCAAAGCAAAAGATAAAGATGATCCTTTCCGTTTGATGGGCTTCGGTCATCGTGTTTACAAAAACTTTGATCCACGTGCAAAGATTATCAAGAAAGCATGTGACGATGTCTTAACGAAACTTGGAATTGATGATCCAATGTTGGAAATCGCCAAAAAACTCGAAAAAGTTGCATTGGAGGACGAATACTTCAAATCCCGAAACCTTTATCCGAACGTAGATTTCTATTCAGGAATTATTTACAAAGCCCTCGGCATACCTACTGAAATGTTTACCGTTATGTTTGCTTTAGGACGTCTCCCTGGTTGGATTGCCCAATGGAAAGAAATGACTGAAAACAAAGAGCCTATTGGTCGGCCAAGACAAGTTTACACGGGATATACTCCAAGAGATTATGTAGATATTTCCAAACGTTAAGATCGCAATAATCACATTTTAAAAAGCACGTTTAACGTGCTTTTTTTTATTCAATACCTTTTGATTCTTTTAAGCTTCCTTGAAAAATCTGATAGTTTCTGAAACTGCATTCAAGGTCACCATTAAACAAGCGAATCTTTTTATCAGGCTTCAGTCCTATGGACTTAAATCCTGTTTCTGAGGATGAGAGCACCCAACAGCTCTTACCCTGCATCTCATGTTTCATCCAGGTTCCGAGCTCAGAATACAATTCTTCGATATTCTCCTGCATTCGTTCACCGTATGGTGGATTCGTCACCATTACTCCTTGCCGATCCTGAAATTTAAGCTCTTTGAAGTCAGAAACCTGTGTTTCGACAAACCGACCAATGGATAAACGCCTTAAATTTCTTCGAGCCTTGATCACCATTTCATCACTTATATCAGACCCCAAGATTTTACACGGCAAAGCCTTTACACGTAAATTGGCCTGTTCCCAAAGGGATTCCCATAACTGTGCATCGTAGTTTTTAAAATTCTTAAACGCATAGTGCTGACGTTCTATCGTGGAAGGAATTCCCGCAGCCATTAAAGCCGCTTCAATCAAAATAGTACCCGAACCACAAAACGGATCTATTAAGTCACTCTTTTTGTCCCAACCGGACATTCTCAACAATGCAGCAGCAACTACCTCATTCAAAGGCGCTTCCCCCGTTGCCTCCCTGTAGCCTCTTTGAAATAAAGGTGCACCGCTAGTATTCAAAGAAACCGTGACCTTCGAATCACTAATGTGCAGATCGAAAAGCAGTTGAGGAGTCTTAATATTGACATCTGGTCGTTGACCCAACTTTTTACGGAAAGTATCAACGATTGCATCTTTTACCAGAAGAAACGGATATTGTGAATGCTTGAAAACATCTGTAAATACTGCTCCTTTTACAGCAAAGGTTTTATCCACAGAAAAATATTCCGTCCAATCGATTTTCATGCAATTTTGGTATAAATCAGCTTCTTTCCGAATCTCGAATGAAGCTATTTCCACCAGCACCGTTAGTGCACACCTCAGATGCAAATTCAACCGATAGACATCCTCCCAACCGCTCAATGTAACCTGAACAGCACGATTTAATTTTACCGCATCGGGATAACCCAGTTCCTTCAGCTCATCGATCAACACTTCTTCCAACCCGAAAAAAGTCTTGATTGTCACACGCATACCTTGTTCTTTCTTTGCCATCACAGAGCGATTTAACTTAACTTTGTGCAAAAGAACGAATTTGAAGCCAATAATCGCTCTGTTACTTCTGACCTTATTCTCCTTCCGGACAGCAGCTCAGGAAAAGATCGGACTTGTACTTAGCGGCGGCGGAGCCACTGGCTTGGCGCATATCGGCGTTCTGAAGGCACTCGAAGAACGAGAAATACCCATAGATTATATTACAGGAACATCTGCCGGAGCCCTTATCGGTTCGATGTATGCAGCCGGGTACAGTCCGCTTGAAATCGAAGCCTACGTCTTGAGTGAGAACTTTCAGCTGATGACGAAGGGGAAATTAAACGCCTCGCAGCGATTTCTTTTCAGAGAGAATGAGGACGATGCGAGCATGATCAACTTTTCATTTTCTCCCGATAGTTTGCTAAAAAAATCACTCCCCACCAATTTCATAAAAGCATCCTATCTGGACTATGAAATGTTCCGCTTACTCGGAATAGCCGGTGCGACCTCCAACAATAATTTTGACAGCCTGTTTGTACCTTTTCGCTGTGTTGCATCGGACATCACCAATAAGAAAAGTATTGTATTCAAGGATGGGAAATTGAACCAAGCCGTGCGAGCCTCCATGACGTATCCGTTCTACGTGAACCCAATCCGAATCAATGGACTTCTGCTTTTCGATGGAGGGCTATACAATAACTTCCCTGCAGATGTCATGTATAACGATTTCAATCCTGATTACATTGTGGGAAGTAATGTTTCTTATAATGCCGCACCACCGCAAGAAAATGACCTCATCTCTCAATTAACCAACATGCTGGTTACCTATTCTGATTTCACTTTACCGTGTGAAGCCGGAATACTGATAGAACCGAAAACAACGATTTCTACCTTCGAATTCAGCAATGTCAAACAAGCCATTGAAGATGGCTACAATTGGGCTCTTAAGTATATAGATTCCATTGAAGTTCATGTGAAACGAAAGGTAAGCAAAGAGGAACTTAATGCACGCAGAAAAGCCTTCAGAGATCGAATGGAACATTGGTCGGTTACGGCTGTCTCTACAAATTCCATTGGTAGAAAAGATCTGTCCTACGTAAGGAAATCAATGTTGAGCGAACGAAAAAACGAAATACTAGATCCGGAAACCCTACAAAAACGTTACTTCAGATTGTATGCCACGCAACAGATTGAATTTATGTATCCTACTCTTAATAAAACCTCTGAAAAGACCTATGAGCTCCAATTGGACGTTCAAAAGGCCAAATCGCTACGGCTTGATGTGGGCGGTCACATTTCCTCCAGACCAGTGAACGCCGGATACATGTCATTGACCTATCGTTCTATAGGGAAAACCGCTTCATCTCTTTGCGCAAGCACCTATTTCGGAAAGTTTTACGGTTCAGCCAAACTCAATTATACCTTTGAGCTTCCCTCCGTTTATCCGGTTTCCGTTTCCGGATATTTCGTAATGAACCGCTGGGACTATTTCCGAAGTTTCGCCACCTTCTTTGAAGATGTACAACCATCCTTCCTTGTTCAGAATGAAATGTATTATGGCGCCAGATTCATCCATCCTATTGGCAATAATTCAAAAAGCACATTTGACGCGCGACTGTTCAACCTTGAGGATGATTATTATCAGACAGAATCTTTTACGAATAAAGACACTTCAGATATTACCCAATTTGATGGTGTAAGCGGCAGCTGGGAATTTCTTCAGAATTCACTCAACCGTAAACAATTTGCAAATTCCGGACATTTTTTCTCATTTAAGTTTCGCTATGTCAACGGCAAGGAGACCTCTATTCCAGGATCTACCTCAATCGAAGATTCTGTTCGCAGTAAATATCACTCATGGATCAGTTTGAAAACTGAATTTCAATCCTTCGTGGTGGACAACAAGTTTTTTCATCTCGGAATTCACGGGAGAGGAGTATTGAACAGTCAATCCTTATTTTCCAATTATACCGCGAGCCTTCTTGCCATGTCCTCATTTTCTCCCATTCCGGATGCAGAAACATTTTTTCTTCCCGAATACCGATCTCCGCAACACATCGGTGTGGGACTTAATCTAGTCGTCTCGGCAACACCTAGTCTGGATTTCCGATTTGACGGTTATTTTTATCAACCTTTTGTAATCTTGCTTAAAAATCCGGACGGTACTCCCACCTATTCAAAACCATTTAAAGGAGACACCTACATGGCTTCTGCCTCTGCAGTGCTTACTACATTCATGGGGCCGGTGCGAGCGACCTTGAATTATTTACCAAAACAAGTCAATCCTTTTTTCTTTCAGATCAGTTATGGCTATGTTCTTTTTAATGAACGTGCAATCCGTTAGGTCTGTTTCTTATCTTTGACCCTCAATTAATTCTATGGAAAAAATCATCTGCGGAATTCAGCAAATGGGCATTGGAGTACCGAATGTTCAAGAAATTTGGAAATGGTACCGAACCTTTTTCGGAGTCAACGTGCGTGTTTTTGAGGAAGCTGCAGAAGCGCCGCTTATGACTCGCTACACAGGAGGAGTCGTTCATTCCAGAACTGCTACGCTCGCTCTAAGCATGGAAGGTGGTGGTGGATTCGAAATCTGGCAGTTCACGAGCCGACCAACAGAAAAAGCAAGTTTTGAAATTCAAGCCGGTGATTTCGGATTGTATTGCTGTAAGATCAAATCACGGGATGTCGCTGCAAGCTTTGACTATTTCAAGAAAAATGGAGCAAACATCCTTTCGGAGAATCTACTTTCAGATCCTCAAGGGAATCCAACTTTTTTTGTCAATGACCCCAATGGAAACTTGTTTCAAGTGATAGCAGGACAAGGCTATTTTAGTAATACAGGACATCCTTCCCGATGTGGAGGCCCATCAGGCACTATTATCGGCGTAAGTGATATCGACAAAGCGTTAACGTTATATCAAGGAATATTAGAATATGACTCGATTGTTTATGACAAATCAGATTCTTTTGAAGACCTCTCACTCCTACCCTCAGGTGGCGGGCGTTTCAGAAGAGTTTTACTAAGACACTCAAAACCAAGAAGAGGGCCTTTCGCAAAACTGCTTGGACCAACAGAAATCGAGCTGATCCAGAGTCTTGACCGGAGCGATTGCATGAAAATCTTCGAAAACCGTTTTTGGGGAGACTGGGGCTTTATTCACCTATGCTTTGATGTGCAGGGCATGAACGCATTAAAGACCGAATGCGAGTCAAAAGGATTTCCTTTTACGGTTGACAGTGGCGATACTTTTGATATGGGAGAGGCCGGTGGACGTTTCTCGTACATAGAGGATCCGGATGGAACATGGATTGAATTTGTTGAAACACATAAAGTTCCTGTGATGAAAAAATGGGGCTGGTACATCAATCTGAAAAACAGAAAGCCAGGAAAATATCTGCCAAATTGGATGCTAAGAGCCATGGGATTGAATAAAGTGCGTGACTAAAATCTATGAACGGATAGATTCACTGAGCGAACGGACAACCTAGGCCGTAATTTTTACCTATCTTTGAAGTGAACTTGAGTGTTATGAGAAACCTAATTTATTCAATCTTACTTCTTTCATTTGGATTCCTATTCCTGCCCTCATGCAATGAGAACGTGGATATGATTGATGGATTTACGGAGACTGCAGTTATCTATGGATTGTTGGACAAATCTGAAAACACACATTTCATTAAGATCAATCGTGCATTTATCGGCCCTGGTAACTGGCTCGAAATAGCGCAAATTCCCGACTCGAGTTACTTTGACCAAGTTGATGCAACCGTCACAGAATTCATCAATGGTGTTCAAGCCCGACAGTGGACATTAACAGACACTCTTATTGAGAACAAGGATACTGAGGGTGCTTTTTATGCCCCAACACAGAAGTTATATTACTTCAAAACGGATGCTTCCAATCCACTGAATGCCTCAGCCACTTATAAATTACACGTTTCATTGAACGGAGGAGAGTTTGAAGTGGATGGCGAAACAGGTTTGGTAAGCGGTGTAACAACAAGTGCAGACGCTCAGAATTACAGATTTACATTCGCAGACGATCCTCAAAGTTACACCCAGAAAGGAATCGCCATAAATGTTGGTAACGCTCACGTAGTGAATACCACGCTAAGGGTGAAATTTGATGAGATTGACAGTGGTGTGGATACTGTAGTACGAACATTTGACTGGAAACTTGGAGAATCGGACGTTACACCCGGCACTCCAAAGACTTTTACCATGAATGGAAAAAGTTTCTACGAACTCATACGTGACCGATGCAACACATCTGATGCTAACATTAACAAGCGTAGAATGCAATCAATCAAGGTCATTGTTACCGCAGGAGCAGAAGAACTGTACAATTATATGGTGGTAAATAAACCAGCTTCCACCTTGGCACAAAGCAAACCAACGTACACCAACCTCAGAGTCTCAGAGGGACATCGTGTAGTGGGTATATTTTCATCGAGGTATACCTACTCGATTGAAAAGTTCTACATCAATCCTAGCAATACAATGCTTCGAATGATCGACGCCAAATCGGTTATCGAATTATGTACCGGACCGATTACCGGTGGTTTATTGTTCTGCAGTCAACATCCGGGAGACAATGGCCAATCTTACGCTTGTCAATAACTTTTGATTCCCGAATAAACTTCAGACTTAGGAAAGAAAACCTTTGTGCTTAACTTTACGAAGTGAGCAATCGAACGACTTTATTTGTTAGTGTTATACTTCCTGTTCCGGTACACAGGGAGTTTACCTACCGTTTACCTGCTGACCTTAACGATTATGCTAAGAAAGGAGTTCGCGTAATTGTTCCCTTTGGAAAGTCTAAACTCCTTACGGGTATCATAACCGAGATCACAGAAACTGCCCCAACAGATCATCAAGCAAAATATGTGGAGTGTATTCTGGACGAATTTCCGGTGGTTACCTCGCAACAATTGCACTTCTGGAGATGGATTTCAGAATATTACATGGCCTCAATTGGGGAGGTTATGAATGCTGCTCTTCCGGCTAATTTCAAATTGGCTAGCGAAACAAAGATTGTCTTGCACCCGGAGTTTGAGCTAGGATCGATAAATCTCACCGAAAAAGAACAAGAGGTAGTCGAATTGCTTGAAGTCAGAGAAACACTTGATCTCAAGGAACTGTCAGACATACTTGGAATAAAGACTGTTCAGCCGCTGATCAAAAAACTTATTGATAAAAGAGCGGTGCTTTCACAGGAAGCACTCAACGACAAGTACACACCAAAAACAGCACTTTTCATTGAGCTTCAGGAGTTTTTAGAGAATGAGCTCAATGACAGAATCAGTGTGTTAGAAAAGAAAAAAGGAACAGAAAAGCAGGTACAAGCCCTGTTGACCATTCTACAGCTTGGAAACTATACTAAAGAAGCTTTTCAACCCGTTCCAAAAAAAGTCTTGCTTGAGCAAGGGATTTCTGCTTCCTCGCTCCAAACTCTGGAAAAAAATGGGATTATTCGAATCCAACGTTATGCGATATCACGTTTTGGAGAACAGCAAGGAAGCTTGAAGCAAATTCAGGTACTCTCGGAAGAACAGCAACAGGCGCTGAAAGAGATTCATACACTTTTCAAAACGTACACGTCAGTCCTGTTGCACGGAGTGACAGGTTCAGGAAAAACAGAGATCTACGTTCAACTCATTCAAGAACAGCTGGATCTTGGAAAACAAGTTTTGTTTCTTCTACCTGAGATTGCATTGACAACCCAGCTCATTCAGCGACTTTCTGCTTATTTTGGAGAGCAAGTTGGCGTCTATCATTCAAAATTCAATCAAAATGAACGGATTGAGATTTGGAACCACGTGTTGCAAAACGATCCGAATAAATTTAGAATTATCCTTGGAGCACGTTCTTCTGTTTTCTTGCCCTTTCAGGAGCTGGGACTGGTCATCATAGATGAAGAGCATGAGAGCACCTTCAAACAATATGATCCGGCACCACGATATCAGGCAAGAGATGCTTCGATTGTTCTCGCCCATTTGCACAAAGCAAAAGTCCTTCTCGGTTCAGCTACACCTGCGTTGGAAACCTACTATAATGCAACACAGGGTAAATACGGGCTCGTAGAATTGAATTCCAGGTTTGGAGGATTAAAACTACCCGAAGTATTGGTCGCTGATGTAAAAAAGGAACGAAGGATACGAAAAACCGATTCACACTTCACCACTTTTCTTACGGATGAAATGCGGGAAGTGTTGAACAGAAAAGAACAAATCATTTTATTTCAAAACAGACGTGGTTATACCCCACTCTGGAATTGCGAAATTTGTAACTGGACACCAAAATGCAGCAATTGTGACGTATCACTCACCTATCACAAACATTCCAATTCCTTACGCTGTCATTATTGTGGTTTTACATCGCCTCCCATTGGCACCTGTAAAAGTTGCGGTTCGAACCGATTGAAAATGCTTGGATTTGGAACTGAAAAAATTGAAGATGAACTTTCATTGATCTTTCCGGACGCACGTGTTGCCCGCCTAGACCTGGATACCACACGCTCCAAATACAGCTACGAGACTATTTTAAATGACTTCGGCTCCGGTAAGGTAGATATACTCGTTGGAACACAAATGGTGAGTAAGGGCCTAGATTTTGACAATGTGAGTCTGGTAGGAATTCTCGATGCCGATATGTTACTAAATAGGCCGGATTTCAGAGCTTTTGAGCGATCTTTTCATCTGATGTCGCAAGTTGCCGGTCGCTCAGGTAGAAAAGGGAAGCGGGGAAAAGTCATTATCCAAACAGGAGATCCGGATCATTGGGTGATCGAAAAGGTAATTGGGCATGATTACAACGGATTTTATTCGTCTGAAGTGCTGGAACGAAAAAATTTCTTTTATCCTCCCTTCTACAAAATTATAGAGCTCACACTAAAACACAAGGACGAGCATTTGGTTGAGTCGGCTTCTAATGCCCTTGCTAACGACCTGAAAATGGTATTTAAAGAGCGGGTAATTGGACCGGAGTCGCCACTAATTCGACGGATTCAAAATCTTTACCTAAAGAAAATAAAATTGAAAATCGAACGAGACGCACCGGATAAAAAAGTAAAGGAACGCCTTCTGCAACTCTTAGATGCTTTCTATGGCGTTCCTTCGAACAAGTCGATTCGAGTAACTATTGACGTTGACCCCGCTTAACCTAGGTATGACTGTAACATCCGGCTTCGGGAAGTGTGCTTTAGTCTTCGAATTGCTTTTTCTTTTATCTGTCTAACCCTTTCTCTGGTAAGGTCAAATCGCTCACCGATCTCCTCTAATGTCATTGGGTGTTTTCCATTCAGCCCGTAATACAATCTCACAACGTCACCTTCTCTCGAAGTGAGCGTTGAGAGAGAGCGATCGATGTCTTTTCTCAATGACTCACTTACCAGTTCTTTTTCAGGTCCCGGCAAGGAATCATTCGGTAAGACATCATACATGCTCGATGAGCTTTCGTCCCCTTCAACCAACGGTGCATCCATTGAAACATGGCGTCCGTTGTTGGCAAGAGACTGTTTTACATCTTCTGGTGTACATTGAAGGAATTCAGCAAGCTCCTCTGCTGAAGGCGGGCGCTCGAACTTCTGCTCTAGTTCAGAGAATGCTTTATTGATTTTGTTGATCGTTCCAATTTTATTCAGTGGGAGACGTACTATTCTGGCTTGTTCCGCCAAAGCCTGCAATATTGATTGGCGAATCCACCAAACGGCATAGGATATAAACTTAAATCCCCTTGTTTCATCAAAACGCTCTGCAGCCTTGATTAATCCGAGATTACCTTCATTAATTAAATCAGGTAAAGCTAGCCCTTGATTTTGGTATTGCTTCGAAACTGAAACCACAAAACGTAAATTTGCTTTCGTGAGTCGCTCCAATGCTCTTCTGTCTCCTTCACGAATGCGTCTTGCTAATTCCACTTCCTCATCTGCTGTAATAAGATCCACCCGTCCAATCTCCTGTAGGTATTTATCCAGAGAGGCAGTTTCTCTGTTGGTCACCTGTTTCGTTATTTTTAACTGTCTCATGACTGATTTTTTAGGTTTGACTTCTTATTTAATACAACGCTTAAAATACCGTTTAGTTGGTTTCATAACTGTCAATTAATATTTTTCTTACAACCAAATGTACATACGGCGCTTTTAAATGATTAAAAGAGTATTTTGAATGAGCATACTAATCTGAATGCTTTGATTATTTTTACAACTGTGAACATTTTAATGGTTTGTCTTGGAAACATTTGTCGCTCTCCTATGGCAGATGGATTACTGCGTAAAAAAGTTAAGGACCTCGGACTGTCCGTACTTGTTGACTCAGCAGGAACTTCCTCAGCACACAAAGGTTCACGACCAGATTCCCGAATGCGACACACAGCGAAGCATTTTGGAACCCCAATCGATGACCTGATATCCAGACCTTTCTCCGTGGAAGATTTTGATAAGTTCGATCTGATCTTTGCGATGGATAAAAATAACATGCGCGACATTCTTTCTTTGTCTCGAACAGAAAACGACCGAAGAAAAGTGAAATTGATTTTGAATGAGCTTTACCCGGGGGAGGACCGAGAAGTTCCCGATCCTTATTATGGTGGAGAACAGGGATTCATTGATGTATATCGCATGCTCGACGAGGCCACTGATAAACTTTTATTACGAATCACTGACAAATGACTAAAGGAAAGATTTACCTGATCCCCAATACGCTGGGTGGAGAAACGCTTTCCGACATCCTACCTGCAGACATTCAGCATCTATCCTCTTCGCTGCGGTATTTTGCTGTTGAGGATGTGCGTTCGGCTCGACGTTTACTTAGAAAAATGGATCGTGACTTTCCAATAGATGAAAGCCATTTTTTTGAGCTCAATAAGCGCAGTGGAGACGAGGTAATTCAAAAGCTCATTCACATTGCTTCAAAAGGCACCAACATTGGCGTTATCTCAGAAGCAGGATGTCCGGGAATTGCCGATCCAGGTGGAGAATTGGTTGCCGCTGCACATGTAGAAGCACTAGAAGTTGTTCCGCTAGTCGGACCTTCCTCTATCCTGCTGGCACTTATCGGCAGTGGTTTTTCAGGTCAACAATTTAGTTTTATCGGATATCTTCCAAAGGAACATAAAGAAAGAATTAGAAAGCTAAAAGACATAGAAGCAGATGTAAGGAGAAACGGCAACACCATCATCTTTATGGACACACCTTTCAGAAATATGAATGTTTTGGATGACCTTTTGAATGAGCTATCGGAAACTACTGAAATATGTATTGCCAGCAACCTTACTTTACCGGATGCTTCCATAAAAACAATGTCAGTGTTGAAATGGAGGGAGAACGCTTATGATCTTTCCAAAAAGCCGACAATGTTTCTTATAGGACGGAGTCAATAGTTACTTGAACCCCCTATTCTTCTTGATAGACTCATAGGCCTCTTGGATCTTTTGAAACTTCTCCTTAGCCCCTTTCTGGAACTCTTCTCCCATTTGAGCTACCTTGTCGGGGTGAAATTTGATTGCCATCTGGCGGTATGCCTTTTTTACCTCGTCATCGGTAGCTGTCGGTTCAATTCCCAAGATTTTGTAATCAGAATCCACATCGCGATAGAACATATTCTTCAACGATTCAAACTCCACTTGTGGGATTCCGAGCATATTGGCAATATTTCTTACCACATTCAGCTCAGACTCGGACACGACACCGTCAGCCTTTGCTATTGCAAAAAGGTAGTGCACTAGATGTACTCGCGCCTCTTGTGGCATTCGCAATCGAATGTCTTGACAAATTTGTTGAAGTGGAATATTCCCTGAATCCAGAAATTGTTTAAGTGTTTGTAATGAATTCCGGTTGAAAGCCCTCCCAAACTGTTGAGCAAAAAATGCTTTAACAAAATCCAACTCAGACCTTAAGACCTTCCCATCAGCGAGCATGACTGCAGCAGAAAGAGCCATTAACATCGTTTGAACATCATTCGTAGAAGAACGGGATTGGTAATAGCTGTAAATATCATCTTCTGTAAAGGCACGGCCTTCCCTGCGTGCTCTTTCTCTGGCATTATTCATCGCACCCTGATTGTTATCAATGAGCGATCCAATGATAAAACCCAGAAAACCACCAAAAAAACTACGGCCAAATAGGAAGAATCCGGCAAGGCCTAAAATCCATCTATACAATATCTTGAAAAAAATGCAGGGAGCATACTCCCTGCGTCGTTATGTCTGCAAAGTTAAGCGAGTTGTTCAATATTTCGCTCAATAAACGTATTCAATGCTTCGCCTTTTAACATACCTTGAGCAAGCAATGCAAGATCCGATAGTTGTTTGGCCCCCACTTTTTGCTCCTCCGAACTCTTTGAAAGCAAGAGCTGTATCTTTGGATGGTTGGCATTCACTACTAGATTATACATTTCAGGAAATGCGCCATAGAAACCTCCACCACCCATTTTTTGCTGCTCCATCATTCGTCTGATGAATTCGGGTTGAGTTATAATAATTGGTGCATCATCTTCGCTCATACTTTCAAACTGAACACTGAATTTTTCCTTGTTGACGCTCTCTTCGAATACTGGTTTTAACTTTTCTTCATCATCTTTCGAAAGCTTCGAAGGTATTTCATCTGTTTTCTTGATCAACTTATCCAAAGTATCCGCATCCACTCTCGCAAATGTTACGTTCTCAAAACTTTGTTCGAGCTTACCAATCCAATGTGGAATTAACGGTCCGTTCAGATTGAGTACATCATATCCTCGTTCCTTTGCTTTCTTCACGAAACTAAACTGCTCCTCTGCATCATTGGTATAAAGAAAAACTACTTTGTTGTCCTTATCCGTTTGCAGTGGGGCTACTTTTTCTTTGTACTCTTCAATTGTAAAATAACTACCGTCTGTATTTTTCAATAAGGAGAATGTTTTGGCCTTCTCTGCAAACTTTTCTTCCGAAAGCATTCCGTATTGAACGAAAATCTGAAGATCATCCCATTTGGATTCAAAATCCGCACGGTCTTTTTTGTACATCTCCGAAAGCTTATCCGCCACCTTCTTGGTAATGTGTGAGGAGATCTTTTTAACATTCCCGTCGCTCTGAAGATATGATCTGGATACGTTCAAAGGAATATCAGGCGAGTCAATAACTCCATGCAACAGAGTTAAAAATTCAGGTACAATTTCAGCAACACTGTCAGTAATAAACACCTGATTTGAATACAGATTGATCTTATTTCTTTGGACCTCTACGTTCTCTTTAATCTTCGGGAAATAGAGAATTCCTGTGAGATTGAATGGATAGTCAACATTTAAATGGATATGAAACAATGGGTTATCAAACGTCATCGGATACAACTCTCTATAGAATGCATTGTAATCCTCTTCTTTCAGATCAACTGGTGCCTTGGTCCATGCTGGTTGCGTATTATTGATTTGATTAGGAACTTCAATCGCTACACGTTTGATGTTTCCTTTGTCATCTTTTTCACCCTCAGGTGAATCAATGTATTCTGTTTTGTCACCAAAAAATACTGGGACAGGCAAGAACTTGCAATACTTGTTCAAGATCTCTGATATCTTCGACTTTTCGAGAAATTCAGCTGATTCTTCTGAAATATAGAGCACAATGTCTGTTCCTCTGTCCTCCTTTTCGATGTCAGTAATCGTGTATTCCGGGGAACCATTACTCTCCCACTGAACAGCCTGAGCTCCTTCATGACGGGAAAGAGTTCGGATCTGAACCTTTTCTGCAACCATAAAAGCTGAATAAAACCCAAGACCAAAATGCCCTATGATCTGTTCTGCTCCTTCTTTTCCTTTGTACTGTTGAACAAACTCTTCGGCTCCTGAAAAGGCAATTTGATTGATGTACTTGTCGATTTCATCCGCAGTCATTCCAATTCCACGGTCTCTGATTGTTAGTGTTTTAGCATCTTTATCGAGCAAAACCTCTACTTTCAATTCTCCTAGCTCTCCGTTGTACTCTCCGTTGGTGCTTAGCACCTTCAATTTTTGTGAAGCATCTACAGCATTGGAAACCAATTCTCTGAGAAAAATCTCATGGTCCGAATAAAGGAATTTCTTGATAATCGGAAAAATGTTCTCTGTTTGTACATTGATCTGACCTGTTCTCATAATTTATTTTTTTTAACGAGCGCCATATGACAATCCCTATGCCAACTGAGTAAAACTGACATTCTGACTGATTTTCACTCAAGCTAACTGACGATTCGTACGCACATAAAAACATTAACTTTGTCTTCATGCTCGTTTACACCTTGCTGTTTACCTTTCTTTTGCTTCTGCTTACCTATCGCAGTCGCTTATTTCATTTGCCAGGGTTGAGCCATTGGATGATGCCTACAGCAATGATAATTAAATTGGTTGCCGGTTTACTGCTTTTTTTGCTTCACATTCAAACGTATGGTATCGATGAGCTGAGTCATGACGGAGAAACTTTTTTTAAGGAGGGAAGATATTTAAATGATGTATTTTTCGTTTCACCCATTGACTTTTTCAAACTTCTCACCGGAATAGGGGAAAATGACACGCTTATTCACAAGTACCTCTACATGACCGAATATTGGTCGGCCGGCGATCTCTCTATTGTCAATGATTCAAAGAATGTTATTCGGGTGCACAGCTTGATCCATTTTTTCTCATTCAACTCCGTTTTTATTCATCTGGCAATTTTTTGTTTGATCTCACTTGCAGCCCTTAAAAATCTATACCTTTCACTCAAACCGTACACCACTATTCCTGACAAAATTTTATTCTGGATTCTACTGCTCGTGCCCTCTACCATTTTTTGGACTTCTAGCATGATGAAGGAACCGCTTATGTTTTTAGGCCTGAGTATGTTACTTCGTTCCCTACTTGTGCAGGAAGATAAATGGATTCGTTTATTTTTCTTCCTCGGGGCCTTGGCTTTAATGCTTTGTTTCAAACCGTATGTATTGTTTGGTGCAATGATCGCTATTTTAATGGCATTGAGCTTCAAATATCTTTTTTCCGGAAAACTCATGCTCACTCTTATTGTCCTTTGCTCAGTTACCACACTTTTTGTTATCGTTTTTCAAAAACCTCTAGATGCAGCCGTGCATTACCTAACTAGAAAACAATTTGATTTTGAAAACGTAGGCAAAGGTGGACTGCATACAGAAGCAGACACCTGTTTTTATTACTTCAAACCTGCTGTCTATGAAAAATTGAAATTTGAAAATGGAACAATTCAAGTAAAAGAACCGGTTGATTCTTACATTATACATTTTGGAAGTACCAAAAGTCCAATTCCAATCAAACTTTATCCGAACGGCAAAAAATTGAGAATTACTTATTTTACGCCGGGCTGTAGAAGCTTTATTGAAACAACCCCTATTGATGAGTCGTTTGTTCAATTAATTAAAAATATACCCGAAGCACTAACCAACAGTTACCTTCGACCGTACTTCTTCGATCCGGGAAGTCGGCTTAAATATTTATCCATGATAGAGATTTGGATGCTTACCGGATTTTTATTTTACGCTTTTTTCAAAAGGCGGGAACTTAACACCAACGAAAAGGCCATCATAGTTGGAATGCTTGTTTTTGCCCTGATCTTATTACTACTAATCGGGTGGACAACCCCGGTCATTGGAGCAATTGCAAGATACCGGTTCCCCGCCCAGCTGGCTTTAGTGGTGGTTGGATTAATTTGTATTAAACCCAAAATGACATTTTCAAATGAATAACATCGTTCTCATTACAGGTGCTACCTCCGGATTCGGAGAGGCTTGCGCACGACTTTTTGCATCAAAAGGACATGACCTGATTCTTTTAGGAAGAAGAATAGATCGTCTGAATTCACTTAAGTCTGAATTGACCAAAGCACACAAAAGAAGTATAATTGTCTGCTCCGTTGATGTGCGGGATGAGGAGCAAGTAAACAATACCATTGAGAATTTTAGTCCTGAAGTTAAATCACGTCTTGCTATTTTAGTCAATAATGCCGGACTGGCAGTAGGTAGAGGTCCCATTAACGAGGGAACGACGGAGGACTGGAACCGAATGATCGACACCAATGTGAAGGGTCTTTTATATGTAACCAGAGCAGTTGCTCCCATATTTATTCAAAACGGACAAGGCCACATTATCAACATGGCCTCAGTTGCAGGTAAAGAAGTTTATCCGGGAGGAAATGTGTATTGCGCGAGCAAACATGCTGTGGATGCGCTTAGTCGTGCCATGCGCATTGATCTCGTAGAGCACAATATAAAAGTAACGAATATTGCACCTGGTGCTGCAGAAACTGAGTTTTCCATTGTGCGATTCAAAGGTGACGAAACAGCTGCGAAAACAGTTTACGATGGTTACGTTCCTCTGAATGCTGACGATGTTGCCGATGCTGTTTATTATGCAGCTTCACGTCCTGCACATGTTCATATTCAGGACATCGTTATAACTCCTGCAGCACAGGCATCTACAACAGTATTCAATAAGAAGGCATAAAAAAAGCCATCCTTTCGGACAGCTTTCTCTAAAGAAGATATCTGTTTAATTTTGAACGGGCTGTGCTCCATCACCTTTCACTACTTCCGGAAGTACGGAACCTTTAATGGTAAGAATGATTGGTTCAGAAACATTCGAAGTAACAGTAATTGTTTTTGTGAATTGCCCTACTCTTTTCGTGTCATATTTCACGGAGATACTTGAGGATTTTCCAGGCTTAATAGGTTCTTCAGGTTTGTTTGCTGTTGTACATCCACAACTTGTCTGAACTCCGGAGATGAGTGCATCTTGCTTCGACTCATTTTTGAAATCGAACACGAACATGTCATCTGTTCCGTAAGGGATATTCTCACGAACAATCTCCATTTTTTTGAAAACAAGTCCTTTCTTCGCGTCAATCGTAACATCCTTCTTTTCTTGAGCTGGAAGGGTAGGTTGTGTTTTTACATCCGTTTTCTTATCCTGCGCCATTAGTGAACATGAGGCAACAAGAATAAAAGCAGTTAACAATACATTTAATTTTTTCATAGTTTCTTTTTTTTACAAGGTTAATACAATTCAAAGTGCGTTTGCGCGATTTAACAAAAAATTATTTCGGCTTGCACAGAATCAAATTGTGTTCCAAGTTTTGAATTCTTCGAGAACATGGCGAAAAACCTCATTTAGCGAAGGATATGATTCAGATGCTAATTCCATAACCTGACCCATTGGTACCCAACGAACTTCAGTTATATCTTCCTCTATTTGCGGTTGGAGTGTTTGTTCTCCTTCAGCCCTCATGAGATACCAATGAGTTTTCTTCAGAAATTTTTTCTCTCTGAATTCATACGTGTGAAATGTGTCAGGAAGTTTAGATGCTATCGTAAGATTCTGTACTCCACACTCTTCCATTACCTCTCTGATAGCTCCTATCTCTGGAGTTTCTTTCATTTCCAGCTTGCCCTTTGGAAGATCCCAATAACCAAGACGCTTTATCATTAAAAGATGTTGATCCTGAATTACCGCACCTCCCGAAGCGGTTATTTTCTGATGATCCTTAAAAATGGCATCGATAAAATTCAAAGGAGCCTCATTCATAATTTGAACTCCCTTTTCAAGAAGGATTGCCAAATCTCGTCTGACCTCATCAGCATTAGTTGAATAAATTGAAGGCAAATACTCCAATGAATTCTCCGGATTGGTAATGATCAATGGTCTGTTTTCGATAAATACTTTATACATTTGCGTATGATTTTGGATTCAGACAAGGCCTTAAAAGTAGCAGAATTTTTGTTGCAGGTTAAAGCAGTAAAGTTACAACCGAACCATCCTTTCACCTGGGCGTCCGGATGGAATTCTCCTATTTATTGCGACAACAGGATTACCCTTTCACATCCAAACATCAGAACATTCATTCGTCAGGCATATACAGAGGCCATTACAGAATTGTTTGGAAAACCAGATCTTATTGCCGGAGTGGCCACAGGAGGAATTGCTCAAGGCGCACTCATCGCTCAAGAAATGGGACTGCCATTTATTTACGTTCGCAGTTCTGCAAAAGAACATGGAATGGGCAATCAAATTGAAGGATACTTTGAAGCCGGACAAAAAGTAGTTGTAATAGAGGATCTTATCTCAACTGGAGGGAGTTCTATCAAGGCAATAGAGGCGCTGAAACAAGGTGGATTGGACGTGAAAGGCATCGTTGCTATTTTTACCTATGGATTTAAGGTTGCAGAAACTAATTTCAAAAAGATAAAATGCCCTGTTGCCACATTGACAAACTATGATCTGCTTATCGAACAGGCCTTAAAGCACAATTACATTACTGACAAGGACATGGAATCACTCCGTGAATGGAAAGAAAGTCCCCAAACCTGGAAACAAAACTGATCATGCAACTCACAAGCGAAAAAGTAACTGTTCCTGCGAAACAAACCAGTGTTCAAAGCTTTCTCAAAGATTGCAGGAACATGGTTCATTTACTTCCGCAAGATCAGATTTCTGATTTCAAGGCAACAGAGACCGAATGTTCGTTTAAGGTTCAGGGAGGAATTACTATTTCTCTTGTTCAAGAAGAATCAGAAGAAACAGATAAACTTTTCATGCGTTCAGGAGAAAAGTCACCTTTTCCTTTTCAATTGATCATACATACCTTAGACCAGGGATCTAGCACAGAGGGATACATTGAGTTTCAGGGTGACGTGAATGTTTTTATAAAAATGATGGTAGAGAAACCTCTGTCGGCCTTATTTAATATTATGTCCGGCAAGCTCAGAGACTATTTCTCACAAAACTGATTTCCTTGAGATCATAGTGTTTTAAAAACCCATCCCGCTCGATTAATAGTTTTCCCGATACTTCAACTCCGGCAATCACTCCTTCAAAAATGCCATTCACATCCTCGAATGTGCCTTTTTCGTTGAATTTATATAGCCGATTTAGGTATTCCTCGTCTAGAGTCTTAAGGTCATTTTCCAGCAGTTTATCGTACCAGAAATTCAATTCGGAAATCAATACGAATAACAAATCCATCACCTTATGAAATTGTCCGGTCTCTCCCTTCACGCTTGTTGCATAAGGAACATCAAATTGTGTCTGATTGACATTTATTCCAATTCCAACACAACTATTTCTAATCAATCCTGAACTTGACGTGTTTTCAATTAAAATACCGGCAATTTTTTTGTCATTACAGTAAATATCGTTGGGCCACTTGATGTGTGCAGCTATTCCCAACCTATTAAGTGCTCCGGAAACTGAAAGTGAAACTACTTTCGTCAAGAGGAACTGAGAAGATACCGACAGATTGGCAGGCTCTAATACGACTGTCAAAAGGGCATTTAATCCAGGATTTGATTCCCATTTTGCACCGCGTTGTCCACGTCCAGAATACTGTTCGTCTGCCAATATTACCGAACCATGAGACAGTTTACCCTGCTTAAAAAGCGTGGCAGCATAATTGTTGGTTGAATCAACGCTGTTTAATTGTACTATGCGATGACCAATAATGAACTTTTCAGACGAGGACATTCCACTGTGATGAGATAGCCAAAGTTAAAATTTAAAGTTAGTTTTGTAGAACAAAACCCCTAGATGCCTAGAAAAAAGAAAGATACCCACTCAAGCAAACTCTGTGATGTAATTGTGGAAGGAATGCAAGAGAACAAAGCGAAAGACATCGTTGTTTTAGACTTGCGAGAGATCTCCAACGCTGTTTGCGACTTCTTTGTTATTTGTAGTGGAGAGTCGAGTACCCAAGTTGATGGTATTTCCAGTGCTGTAACTCGATTAACCAGAAAAGAATTGAGTGAAAAACCTTGGCACACAGAGGGGAAGACCAACAGTGAATGGGTCCTTCTTGATTATGTGAACGTAGTGGCACACATCTTTTACAAAGAGGCCCGCTCGTTCTACGACATTGAGGATCTTTGGGCAGATGCAAAACGAACAGATATTCCTAACCTGAATTAAACAATAGAATGTCAGACGAACAAAACAAGAAAAAAAGCAACATTTCCATCTACTGGATTTACGCCGCAATTGCTGTTGCAATTATCGGATTTCAACTTTTCATGAGCTCTGGAGGGAAAGTAACCGTTTTATATCAAAAAACATTTGATGATTTAGCCTTAAAAGGCTACATCAAAGACGCCAAGCTTGTCAATAAACAGCGTGTTGATTTCCGAGTGAATGATGCCGGGAAGAAATACATTCGGTCAACCAAGGACCCGAATTACAAGACGATCAAAGAAAGTCTTAAAAAAGGAACAAATTATAAAAGCAATGATCCTGTTTTCGAATTAAAAATTATCGATGCGGCTAATTTTGAGACACATGTCAGCGACATTAACAAAGAGATCAAGCTGAACAACAAAGAATTGGCTGAACAAAGGAAGCCTGCACTGCCAACCATTGACCTTATTGACACCGAAGAAGTAAACTACCTGGAAAGTATCCTTAGTTTCTTGTTTCCAATCATCATTCTTGTAGTTATCTGGATGTTCGTCATGCGCAGAATGACAGGCGGTGGAGGTGGCGGCGGTGGCCAGATTTTCAATATTGGTAAATCCAAGGCGCAAGTCTATGAGAAAGGGAAATCTACTAACGTAACCTTCAAGGATGTCGCTGGACTTGAGGGTGCAAAAGAAGAGATTGTTGAGATCGTTGAATTCCTTAAAAATCCTAAGAAATATACCGAGCTGGGTGCAAAAATTCCGAAAGGAGCTCTTCTCGTGGGACCTCCGCAAAAACAATAGTTTTGGTTCGAACGACGAGCGTGAAAACACACTTAATCAGCTCTTGACGGAGATGGACGGATTTGGAACCAATTCTGGTGTGATAATACTTGCGGCAACAAACCGTGCGGATGTTTTGGACAGTGCGTTACTTCGAGCTGGACGCTTTGACCGTCAAATCTACGTTGACATGCCGGACGTAAATGAGCGTAAAGAAATTTTCCAGGTTCATTTAAAACCTATTAAGTTGGAACCCGGAATTGACATTGATTTTCTTGCGAAGCAGACTCCAGGATTTTCTGGTGCTGACATCGCCAATTTGTGTAATGAAGCTGCACTGATCGCCGCACGTAAGGATAAGAAGTTTGTTCAAAAACAGGATTTTCTTGACGCGGTCGATCGAATTGTCGGAGGTCTTGAGAAAAAGAACAAGATCATTACCAAGGAGGAGAAAAAGGCAATCGCATACCACGAGGCAGGACACGCAACAATTTCTTGGTTACTCGAGCATGCTCATCCACTTGTCAAAGTTACCATCGTTCCGAGAGGACAATCTCTCGGTGCAGCCTGGTATTTACCTGAAGAGAGAAGCATAACCACTACCGATCAGATTTTGGATCAGATGTGTTCCGCACTGGGTGGGCGTGCTGCGGAGCAACTTACATTCGGAAAAATTAGTACGGGCGCCTTGAGCGACCTCGAAAAAGTAACCAAGCAGGCGTATGCCATGGTCACAATTTACGGTTTAAATGACCGCATCGGAAACATTTCTTATTACGACTCTCAAGGTCGGGACATGTTCACCAAACCTTATTCTGACGATACAGCCAGAGTTATTGATGAAGAGGTCAGCAAACTTATCGAGAATCAGTATCAGAGAGCGATTAAGATACTCGATGAGAATAAAGATAAATTGGCCATGCTGGCAGAGAAACTTCTGACGAATGAAGTGATTTTCAAAGAGGATTTGGTTGATATTTTTGGTAAAAGGCCGTGGGAGAAGGAGGAAGATGCCGTAGTTGCAGTTGTTGAGTCTTCTGAGGATGAAACGAGTGAATTGACTGAATTAGAGAATCCAGAAGCTCCTTCCGATGCGTCGAATGAAGAAGATAGCTCGGATGAAAGTTCCTCAACAGATACTTCCGACAAAACCGAAGAGGCGTAAAGCCCTTTTGGTGTTTCCCACATAAAAACGTAAATTCGCGCGATGAACAATCTGCTTCAGCGTTCGATTACCGGAGCTCTCTTTGCCATTGTGGTTTTAGGTTCGATCCTTTGGGATGCCTACGCACAGGCACTTGTGTTCTCTGTATTTATGGTGCTCGGACTCCTGGAGTTCTACAATCTTTTCAATAAGCACGGTGTAGTGCGTGTAAGCTCTGAGATTGGAGTTTTCATCGGGATTTTTATCTTCGTTTTATTAGTGGGATTTAGTCTAGAGTGGCTTCCCATCATTAGTATCGTTTTCATTTTTCCTTTGTTTTTTACGCTCATTCTGGAAGAGTTATGGAGGAAGAGTGAACATCCTCTGATCAACATTTCGATACTGGTATTTGGGATTATTTACATCGTGCTCCCTTTCTGGTTAACCATAGACCTAAATTTAAGGGAGGATGAACAAAATAATTTCATGCCACTGGTTGTTGGTATGTACTTATTGATCTGGACGAATGATACCTTCGCGTATCTCACAGGAAGAAAATTCGGGAAAACGAAGCTCTTCGAGCGAATCTCACCAAAAAAAACTTGGGAAGGAACGGCAGGTGGCATACTCGTTACGTTGTTGATCGGTTATATATTTGGTGCTTTTATCAACAAGGGACAAGAATGGTTTTGGATTGTTTCAGCGGCTATCATTGCACCATGTGCAATCTTCGGAGATTTGCTTGAATCCCTTTTTAAAAGAAGTCTAAACATCAAAGATTCTGGAACGATTCTTCCCGGTCATGGTGGGATCCTCGATCGCTTTGATGCAGCATTATTCGCTATTCCCTTCTTTTATTGCTGGGCAATGGTTTACGATTATTTCAGTTATTAAGCTATGAAACTACACCGCGAAGGATACCTAATTATGACAGCAGGCTTGATGTTGCTTGCAGGAATACAGTTCCTAAATTTTGTCCTGTATAAAAGTATTGGATGGCTATGGCTTTTTGCACTTTTAACTACCGGCGTTTTAGTCATGGCCTATCTCATCATACAGTTTTTCCGTGTTCCAAAAAGAACTTGTGTTTTTAAAGAGAATGAGATCTTTTGTCCGGCAGATGGAAAAGTTGTGGTTATTGAAGAAGTTGAAGAATCAGAGTACTTCAAAGACAAAAGAATTCAGGTATCCATCTTCATGTCTCCTCTGAATGTTCATGCAAACTACAATCCGATCAGTGGACTGGTAAAATACGTGAAATACCATCCCGGTCTCTTTCTGGTAGCATGGCATCCAAAAAGCAGCACAGAGAATGAGCGTAGCACCATGGTCATCGAACATAGCTCTGGAAAAGAGGTGTTATTCCGACAAATTGCCGGAGCAGTGGCAAGAAGAATCTGTTATTACTTGCACGAAGGACAAAAAGTAACTACAGGAGAAGAGTTTGGGTTCATTAAGTTTGGATCTCGCATTGACTTATTCCTACCATTGGACACTAAACTTGAAATCAAGATTGGAGATGTTGTAAAAGCTAAATTGACAAAACTTGGAGAATTAAGTTAAACTATTTATCTTTAGGCCATAAATCTTAATCGTATGAAAAAAATATTCCTTGCCTTAGCCCTTACAGCGTTTGTTGGTTCAGTTGCAACTACGTCTTACGCAGCAGTTAACGGAAACTCCGTTGAAATTAAAAAAGACGACAAAAAGAAAAAGAAGAAAAAATCTTGCTGTTCTGCAGACAAAGCTACTTCAGGTTCTTCTTGCTCTAAGCCAGGAGAAGCAAAAGGAGGATGCTGCACTAAGAAACAGTAATTCTTATAATACTTTGAAAATGGTCGGATAGTCATCCGGCCATTTTTTTTTGCTTAAAGTTTTAATTGGGACTCTTTAAAACTAAAGTTTACAATAGTTTTTAAGGAAGCTAGTGATTAATCCGAACAAACATCATTGTTCGTCCTTTCTCTGCAAGTGACAGAAAGTAAATGCCCTCTTTAAATGAAGAAACGTCAATATTCACTGAATCCTGGTCTGAATTGCTCTCCAATAACTTAGCTCCTAGTCGATCATATACCTCTATTTTTCCAATAGAAACTCCTTTCGAGGTAAGTGTGAGCTGCTCATTCACGGGATTTGGGTACAGTTGAATTTCTTCGTTCCATTCTTCCTCTTCGATTCCTGAAGAACATGTTAATTCATTCACATATTCCCAGATGGCATCATTCAACTGAAAAGGAACATTCGACGTAGTTGGATCATCACCCATCCTTAACCAAACCAAATTCTGACTTGGAACGACATTCAGAAATTGTCCACCTGAACCAATTGCCGAGATCATGTCTGCAGGTGCATTCGGACATAAGTAACCCGGAAAAACAGTTTGTAGCGTAGGCACCATGAAAGACTGCTTGCCATTTAGCCACCACAAATAACCGTAAGATTTATTCAAGCCCTGGGATGTGTTGACCATATCATAGAAATAAGCTGTATCCGTCATGATCTGATTCCCGTTCCAATTTCCCTTGTTTAAAATCAACGTACCAAAGCGCGCCATGCTTCGCGCAGTGCTAAAAAACACATTGTTATAACCCACTGAGAAGAATGCACCTGTCATTCCTGTTGGTGTTTTTAGTTTTTGGGTGGTATATGTGTTTAGCGTTTGCCCTGTTGCATTTTCAATAACACCATCTAAAAGTGTATACGGTCCGTTGTGATAAGCCCAACGTGTTCCGGAATCTGCCAAATAATTCAAACAGGTGTCCAATGTACAATAATGATCCGGGACACCATCATCCAAGCCCGATGTCATGGTAAGCTGGTTCCAAATCGTGATCTTTTCTTCTTGTTGCGGTGTACAATTTGTCCAGCCTGGACCAAGAAACGTAGAAGTAGTATCGGTAATGGATAAATATCCCTCTTGCTGCGCAATTCCGGTCATAAATGAGGTGATTGTTTTCCCGGCAGATGCCCATTGCCAAGGAGTTGTGGAAGTATGGGTACCAAAGTACTTTTCCAGAACAATCTTGCCATCCTTCAACAGAATGAACGCTTTCGAATTGTTTTGCTCGAGGAAATTATACAAACTATCAATCTTCG
>JAJTDX010000171.1 GCA_021298235.1 Cryomorphaceae bacterium
GTTCATGGCGGCGTTTTCATGCAGCCATACATTTCCCGCCTTGAGAAAGTAGCAGGAAAGAAGGTTTTTCTGCTTGACACGTATCTCGCTTCAGAGGGGTATTTTGCTTATCAAGAATCAATCGATAGCACAGGAATGAGACTTTTGCTAAACAATGGTGTTTTTTATGAATTTGTTCCTTTCAACAGCGAATTTTTCGATGAGAATGGAACCGTAAGGCATGGGGCAAAAGCATTTACATTAAGCGAAGTAACAAAAGGAATAGATTATGCTATGGTTATTTCAACGAACGCAGGTTTATGGCGTTACATGATCGGTGATCTGGTGCGATTTGAGGATATAGCGGAACGGGAGGTTCGAATTACCGGCCGTATCAAGCAATTCTTAAGTCTATGTGGAGAACACCTTTCCCTTGACAACATCAATACAGCAATCAATAACATTTCAAAACAACATGGCATACAGATATCTGAATTTTCGCTTTATGCCGGGACGGATCCAACTAAACATTTTTGGTTCATCGGAACAGATCACCAGGTAACGGAAGAGGATCTGCGCAATGCTCTTGATCGTGAGCTCGCAGTTCTCAACGATGATTACGCGGCCGTCAGAAAGCACACCTTACAGGAACCAAACCTTCAGGTTTTTCCTGTTTCGGTATTCTATGAATTTATGGATTCGATTGGGAAATCAGGCTCGCAGAATAAAGTGCCAAGGGTGATGAATGAATATCAGGCTGAAAAGTGGCAGAAATTTCTTACAAAGAAAGGTCTTTCGTGATCTGCTCTTCTGGTGTTTTATTCTTCATGTAATATTTAATAACGGCATTAGCGACGACTACCAACACAATAATGCCGGAACCGGTGTAAAAGTGAGTTCCCAGCACTTCGTTTTCATTAAGAATAGCAATAGCCAAGAGGATTGTATAAACAGGCTCCAGGTTGACACTGAGTGAAACCGTGAATGCCCCCAACCTTTTGACGACTTCAATAGTTGCTAGAAATGCGAAGGAAGTACATAGAATCCCAAGAAAGAGTAACCACAATACATCGGAGACCTCCATCTCAAAGAGTTTTGAATTGAGTTCACCTTGAAACCCGAGGACGATGGTAAGAAAGACCATTGAAATGACCATTTCGTAAAAAGTAATCTGGTAGGAAGGGGTGTCCTGTGCCAATTTCGCATTGAAAACAGAGAACAAGGCCGCGAAGAGCGCTGAACAAAGGCCGTAGGCCAAGGCCTCGTAATCATTGTTTTTAAAATCACCAGACACAAAATATATCCCATATATAACGATGAGCCCCAGTAAGAATTCAACGATTGAGAAGCGTCGCGTCATGACAAGTGGCTCCAGCCATGTGACATGTATGGTCGTGGTGGAGAGGCATAAGATACCAAGTGAAGCCGTGGATAACTGAATAGACTTAAAGAATGTCATCCAGTGCAGCACAACAATAATACCAACCCCCAGTATTTTCAGTAATTGTTTACCCGAAGGGATGCGCAATGATTTTTTCAAGAAGAACAATGCAATTCCCAGTGAAGCAGCGGCAATGATAACCCTGTGCCAAACGATGTAAAACGCGTCCAAATGGATCAGTTTTCCGAGGATTCCCGTAAACCCCCACATGAATATGATGAGGTGTAACAGGATGTGGTACTTGTACTTGGAAATCATCGCGACGAAAGTAACTAAAAAAAGCGGTTGAATTTTCAACCGCTTTTGTTCTAATAGTGTTCAGTTATTTGGATTTTTTGATCGCCTTTTTGCGCTTTTCATCCAGTTTTTCCTGTTTTTCGTCAAGTTTTTTGTTCTTCTCGTTCAACTTCTCCTGGTCTTCCTTCAGTTTATCGAGTTTCTTCCCTTTCTTTATTTTATCGTCGAGCTTTTTTTGTTCCTTTTTTAATTCCTGGCGCTCTTCGTCGATCTCTTTTTGTTCCTCGTCGTATTTTGCAAGTTTGGCCTTCAGCTCTTCGGCTGCCTCCTTCTCTTCAGCAGCTTCCTTTGCTTCTTTCTCTGCTTCTTTCGCTTCTTTCTCTGCCTCTCTTGCTTCTTTCTCTGCCTCTTTCGCTTCTTTTTCGGCTTCTTTTTTAGCTTCGGCTTCTTTCTCTGCTTTTTTCTCTTCCTCTTTTAGCGCCTCTTTTTCGTTTTCCTCCTTTTCTTTCCTGCTCCTTTGCTTTCTTTTCTGCTTCCGAACGTTCTTTTTCCTGTTCTTTTTGTTTCTGAGCCGCCTCCTGCTTTGCCTTGTCTTCTGCAGCCTTAGCATCCGTCAATTTGGAACCTTCCAATGTTTTTAGTCGTTCCGCCTCCTCTTGTTGCCGTTGTTTTGCCTCAGCTTCTCTTCTTTTTGCCTCTTCAGTCGTTGTTGAAGCGGCCTCCTGTTTTATACGTTCTGCTTCTGACCGTTCCTTATCTGCTGTTTCCCTTGTCTTTTCAACGGTGTTCTGTTTTTCTTCAGCTGCTTTTTTCTTCTCAGTAGCGATGCGCTCTGCTTCTTCGCGCTCTTTCCTTAGTTGTTCTTGTGATCTAACCGCCTCTTCTCTTTCGCGCGCCAGTTTCTCAGCGTCCGTCTCATATTCTGTGGTTTTTTCTTCTGATTTAGCCGTCTTCTCCTCGATCTTTGCTACTTTTTCCTGAGATTCCGTGGTAATCATTTCGGCAGATTCCGTTTTGCTTTTCAGAACGAAATCAAATGTTGCACCATTTTCAAGAACGATCTCGGTCAATTTCTGATCTTTATACATCGCGTGGGAAACCTGGATTGTGACCAGTTGTTTTCCGTAGGTGGGCAAGGAAATGGCGGCTTTACCGGTTTCATCGGATGTTGCTGCTCCCACAGCCATCCCGGATGAAGTGATCCTTACTAGTGCGCCCTTAACAGGCTTACCATCAGCAGTAATAGAGATTGTTACACTTACAGCTTCTTTTGAAAGGATCTCGATCCGATTATTGAGTTTTGAATGGTTAGCTAAAACAGCCGATGTGCATAAAAGAGCACTGGCGAACATGAAACACTTTTTCATTTTTGTCAGTTGATTTTGTTTGACACTAAATATACAACAATTGTTGTTTTGCTCTCGTCCCTCCAAAAACAATTCCAAAAAATGACGTAATTTTAAACCATGCAATTCAGGGATGTTATCGGTCAGTCAGAACTCAAGGATCATTTGATCAGCGAAGTGCAAAAAGACATGATCAGTCATGCTCAACTTTTTTTAGGCAAGGCGGGTTATGGTGGTTTACCGTTAGCATTGGCATTCATTCAATATCTGTTTTGTGAGAATAAAGGGGAGGAGGATAGTTGTGGGTCCTGTCCTTCTTGTCATAAAGTGCGGGATCTCCAGCATCCCGATCTTCATTTTTCATTTCCTGTGGTTCAGACGCTCGGAAAAAGATCAGACCTTTTCATAAAAAATTGGAGGGAACAGGTTAAGGAAAAACCATACTTCAGTCTTACAGAGTGGGTAAGGCGCATCGACGACAAGGAGCGACGACCCATAATGAGCGCAGAGGAGAGCCAGGACATTATTCGTAAGTTAAGTCTAAAATCCTACGAGGGAGGATACAAAGTGATGGTGGTCTGGATGGCGGAAGAAATGAATCCCCATTGTTCAAATAAATTATTGAAGATACTCGAAGAACCACCCGCCCGAACACTGTTTGTTTTACTTTGTGAAAGCCAGGATCAGTTACTCCCAACAATTGTTTCCAGAACGCAGATACTAAAGGTTCCAAGGGTTAGTTCCGATGAATTAAGTTTATATTTGCTGAATAAGAACATTTCTTCTTCTTCCGCCATGAGTATCGTGGGGCGATCTGAAGGAGATGTGATCGAAGCAATCGATCTGTCGGGCGACCATCACGCGCAGGATCAGAACATGGAATTGTTCAAACAGTTGATGCGAGTCTGCTACAAAAAAGACGTTATTCCAATGTTGGATTGGGCTGAAGAAACTTCTTCCATTACCAAGGATAGACAAAAGACATTTTTGATTACCGGGAACAACGTGCTGGATTTCATGCAAACGTTCAACGATGCTCATTACCATCTGGAAAGGAATGCCAATGCGAAGATACTCTTCACTAATTTGTGCTTTAAGGTGATGCGCTATATTCACTTTGCGTAGTTGGTAACAGATTTTGTGAAGCACCGCTCTTTCTCTGATTTATTTTCTATTTTTACAAAACTAAAAGGAGAATTATGGGCTGTGCTAATTGCAGTAGTGGAGGAGGAACTCCACGAGGATGTAAGAACAACGGCACCTGTAGCTCTGGCGGATGTAACAAACTTGAGGTGTATGACTGGTTGGCAAACGTAGCTTTACCGGGTGGTCAGACCCCCTATGATATAGTTGAAGTTCGATTTAAGAACAGTCGAAAAAGTTTCTACCGAAACGCAAAGAATCTGAGCCTTCAGGCCGGAGATCTTGTTGTCGTTGAAGCGAGTCCGGGATATGACGTTGGTGTTGTTTCTGTAACGGGCGAACTTGCCAGAATACAAGTGAAGAAAAAAGCATCGGGGTTCAAGCCGATGGAAGCGAAGAAGATAACAAGGATCGCATCGCAGGAGGATGTTGATAAGTGGGTTCAGGCGCGTTCTCTTGAGAAGGAAGTGATGTACAAGTCCCGAACCCTTGCTGTGAACCTGAATCTGGAAATGAAAATTTCTGACGTGGAATATCAGGGAGACCTTAGTAAGGCCACCTTTTATTATACTGCTGAAGGACGGGTTGATTTCCGACAGCTGATCAAAGACATGGCCGATCAATTCAAGATCAGGGTTGAAATGCGCCAGATCGGGTCAAGACAAGAGGCCTCCCGCTTAGGGGGGATTGGTTCCTGTGGAAGGGAATTGTGCTGCTCGACCTGGTTAACCGATTTCAGATCCGTTTCCACCTCTGCTGCCCGCTATCAACAATTGTCCCTAAACCCCCAAAAACTGGCAGGACAGTGCGGAAAATTAAAATGTTGTCTGAACTATGAGTTAGACATGTATCTTGATGCAATTAAGGCTTTTCCAAAGGGAGATGTGCGTCTTCAAACAGAAAAGGGATCTGCACATTATGTTAAGACGGATGTCTTCAAGCGTCAGATGTGGTATGCATACGATGGAGATGCAGCAATAGGGGGAGGTTTGATCGCGCTGGCTCCGGAAAGGGTGCGAGAGATCGTTAAATTGAATCAGGACGGAAAGAAGCCCAAAGAGCTCAACGAATTCGTGCTGGAAACGGTTGTCAAAGAGCCGGATTATACGAATGTTGTAGGCCAGGATAGTTTGAACCGTTTTGAGCATGCGTTTAAAACTAAAAAGAAGAAGAAAAAATCCGGGAACCGTCCTGCTGAGAATGGTCAAAACAAAGAAAGACAGTCCGTACAACCTAAAAGTCAGGAAGGACAGCAAAAATCTGCGTTAACAGAAAACGGAGAAAACAGGCAGGGGTCTAATAACCGAAGAAGGAAAAAGAGGCCGAACAACCGGAACGGAAATCCCAACACGAACAATAATGAAGGCACGGTTTAATCTTATCGTTTTTACAATGGCTGTCTTGCTTGTAATGGGATGTGAGGAAGCGCCGACTTTCGAGAAAACCTATGCTTTCGAGAATCATCAATGGCAACAGAATGTCAAACCATCTTTTACGGTAGATATCGTAGACGTTGAAAAAGAGTATGATTTTATACTTACACTCAGGACAACAACGGATTACAAGTACAGTAATCTATGGGTCTACATGAGTACAACAACACCCGATGTTCAGAAGGCCCGGGAGCCCTTTGAGATCAAAATAA
>JAJTDX010000011.1 GCA_021298235.1 Cryomorphaceae bacterium
GTCTTGTCCTGAGGCGTCATCTTACCGCCTTTTACATTTATTTCAATGGCATCCAACAACGACGAAAGCTGCGAGCCAATGAATGTTGAAATGATTGCCGGTGGAGCCTCATTTGCGCCCAATCTATGATCATTCCCTGCACTTGCAATACAAGCTCTGAGAACGTCGTCGTAATCGTGAATTGCTTTGATCGTGTTTACGAAAAATGTCAAAAACTGCAAGTTGGATTTTGGATTCTTTCCCGGTGCGAGCAAATTCACTCCTGTATTCGTTCCCAATGACCAGTTGTTGTGTTTACCGGAACCATTTACTCCCGAGAAAGGCTTCTCATGTAGTAATACTCTGAAATCATGTTTACGCGCAATTTTCTCCATCAAATCCATCAAAAGGAGATTGTGGTCATTCGCTAGATTGCATTCTTCAAAGATTGGGGCGCATTCAAATTGATTCGGTGCAACCTCATTGTGTCGAGTAGTTACGGGAATCCCCAGTCGAATGGACTCTGTTTCAAATTCACGCATGAAGGCATTTACACGTTCAGGTATAGAACCAAAATAATGGTCCTCCAACTGTTGACCTTTCGCCGGAGCATGTCCAAACAAAGCTCTACCCGTCATCATGAGATCCGGACGTGCATTGAAAAGTGCCTGATCGATCAAAAAATACTCTTGCTCCCAGCCCAAAGTAGCAATGACCTTTATAACATTCTTGTCAAAATACTGACAGACCTCAACTGCAGCCTCATCAACAGCATGTAGCGCCTTCAATAAAGGCATCTTATAATCGAGAGATTCTCCTGTGTAAGAAATAAAAATGGTCGGTATACACAGTGTTTTGCCGATTACGAAGGCTGGAGAAGACGGATCCCAAGCTGTATAACCTCTTGCCTCAAAGGTATTTCTTATCCCACCATTTGGAAATGAAGAAGCATCCGGCTCCTGCTGAACTAGAAGATCTCCGTTAAATGATTCTATTGCTTTTCCCGGTCCAACTGGTTTGAAAAAAGCATCGTGTTTTTCTGCGGTGGCACCCGTCAAAGGCTGAAACCAGTGCGTGTAATGCGTAGCTCCTTTCGTCAAGGCCCAGTCTTTCATCGCTGAAGCAACCTGATCTGCCATTTTTCTGTCCAAACGCGTTCCGTTCTGAATGGTTTCCATCATGGACTTGAACGCATCGGATGGCAAATACTCACGCATCACTTCCTGATGAAATACATGCTGGCCGAACAATTCTGAAATTTTTCCCTCGAGCGGAATATGTTTAGGAGTTCTATTCAATACATCCTGATACGCTTGCTGTCTAATGGTTGCCATAAAAATTAATTTTTCACAAAATTAATACTATAAAGAGGGGGGTGTTTCAAAAAAAAATGATTTTTTATTAACAGTACCCCTTAAAAATTGAGCTGAACTTCAATTTTTATCATTAAAAACAGAAAAGACCCCATTTCTGGAGTCTTTACCGGCTCGGAATGATCGTATTACTTTTCGCAAAGCTGCCCTGGATCATTTCGAACTCGTCTTTGGCCGTTCACTCACCGATTTTGGGGATTCGGTCAGCAGCGACCAAACACTGCTTCTAAACCTAAACTAATCTACTACTATAACCATTAAACTTGAAGCGAAGATATACTTCAAACGTTGCCGAAGACAAGTTTCTTCAATGAACATTTCAGAATCTTAAACCAAGAAGTAAAAAGGCTTAAACCAACTCGAAAATCAGTTCAGAACACTGATCGGGATGGAAATAATTATTCGCGATATCCATTAGCTCTGATGCGGTCAACCGCTCAATTCCATCGTGTATTTCCTCGATTGTATCTATTTGGTTGAAGAGCAACAAGCTTTTTCCCAATCCGAGCATCAGGCCCGAATTGCTATCCATGCCAAGAGCGAGGTGTCCCTTAAGTTGTTCTTTGGCACGTGCGAGCTGCAATACACCCATTCTTTTTGTTCGCAGCAAAGCCAGTTCTTTGTATACCAAATGAATTGCCTTGTCGAGATTTTTCTCATCGGTTCCCAAATAAACATTCCAATAACCTGCATCTACATAGGGCGTGTAGCTTGCCTCAACATTGTATGCATATCCATGCTTCTCACGAATGGCCAGTGTCAACCGGGAATTCAAGGCCGGACCTCCTAAAATATTTGTAAGAAGCGTCATTCCCTTCCTTTGCTCATTGACATAGCCTGGTGCGTATCCCCCAATAACAGCATGTGTCTGATAATTTGCCTCCTTCGACCGAATGGAAAACCGCATTTCATTCACCATAGGTTCAAAGGCCATTTTTTCGTGTGAAGATGTGGCTGCTGCAAAATCATTTTCCAGTGTTCGAAGCACCTCATTGAAGTTTAGTCCTCCAACATACGAGATCACCATATTTCCGGCAGTAAAACATCGATCCACGTAGCGCGCAAGATCGTCAGGAGTGAATGATCGCACCGTTTCCTGGGTACCTAAAATATTGTTTCCAAGGGAATGTCCTTTAAATAGATACGCTTCAAAATCATCAAAGATCTTATCTGTTGGACTGTCAAGATAGGAGTTCAGTTCATCGATTATGATCTCTTTTTCTTTCTTGATCTCCTTTGCCGGAAAATTTGAATTCAGCAAAATATCCGAAAGTAATTCAGAGGCACGGTAAAAATGTTCCTTAGTAAAGGATGCATATATGCACATTTCTTCTTTAGCCGTGTAGGCATTTAATTCACCTCCGACGGAATCGAGACGTGACAGAACATAGAAAGCCTTTCGTTTTTTCGTGCCTTTAAAGAGACAATGCTCCAGGAAATGAGCAAGCCCCTCCTCTCCGGGCTTCTCAAAACGAGAACCTGCAAGAATGGTAACCCCTAGGTGCGCAACATGCGCATTGGAAAGTAAATGAACGAAACGGATACCGTTTTGGAGAGTGAATACTCGAGGGCCATTTTCGAGCATAATCAAGGATTCTTCCTGTAAATATTCCATGAATTCCCGTACCATTCATAAATGATCCGATCATGAAGTCTGGACGGCCTGCCCTGCCAGAATTCGATCAACAAAGGATTGAGCTCATACCCACCCCAATGCGGAGGTCGAGGAACTTCTTTCGGGAATTTTTTCGCAAAACGCTCCACATTCTTTTCCAAATCAATTCGGTCATTCAAAAAATCAGATTGACTGGAGGCCCATGCACCGATCTGGCTTCCACGAGGTCTCGATCTAAAGTATTCATCACTGTCGGAATCAGCGACTTTTTGAATCATGCCGTCAATTCTTATTTGGCGCTGTAAACCGGGCCAGAAAAAGAGCATACTCGCTTGCGGATTTACTGCAAGATCTTTGCCTTTGTGACTGTTGTAATTTGTGTAAAAAATGAATTTTTTTTCGAGTAGCTCCTTGAGGTAAAGTACCCTCGAACTTGGAAAATTATTCAATCCTGCCGTCGACAGCACAAATGCATTCGGTTCAGGTTGAGATGAAATCGCATCTGCATACCATTGTTTGAATAAATCAAACGGTTCATTTCCAAAGAATCCTTCAAGACTGCCTTTGTCGAATTCCCTGTGATCGTCACGCATCTTAAGGATAAAATCCTCCATTCTTACTCTTCGTCAGTATATTCGTCTTCCAATTCACTATCTACATCCTCTTCGAGGTCTTCATCTTCTTCCGTGCTACCGGGAGCAGAGAAAACTTTTCCCTTGGGAGTGACCGGTTCTTCAACTTCAACAGGAGTTCTGGAAAGCTCTTTATCCAACTCTTCATTGAAAGGAAAAATCTCAACAATTGGTGAAACAGAAATGGATGGAATTTGAAAATCTACTAACATGGAAGCAAGGGACTCCTTAATACGGTCGTATGCATCTTTTATGTTATGCGCAGAGACCAAGAAATTCTGTGATATCTTCTTTTTTTTCTCTTCCTCATCTCCTTCTGCCTCATAGGTAACCTTCACTTTGTACCATACATCTGCATCGTCGTACGCAAAAATGTCATGTAGCTCCGTTCTGGAGATTCCTACAACATTGAATTCTCCTCGAATTACAGACCCTAGCTCTTCATAGATCCTGGCCTCAGCATCTGTAAATGTCATTGCAGCTAGCAGGTAAGGCTCTGAAACCCTTTTAAATGTTCCGTTGTCAAGTTGTTTGGTGTACTTAACTTTTACTGTGAACCAACTATTCATGTTATTGTTTGATTTTAGGCTGACAAAGATAATCTTCTCCGTTTATTATGAACGGACAATTCTGGCAAATCTAAAATGAAACTTATCAACTCAGGCCGTAAAAATTCTCCCGTCTTTGAAAACAATGTATGATCGGTTGAACAGCTTTACCAAAATCGCATCTCCGTAAATTTCGAATTCGGCATCTTGTTGGCTTGTAAGGTCATGTATTTTGCCATTTACCAAGGCACTCACTCCCCCTAATTGATTCCGGAACGCCATCACATTATTTTTTATGAGGTATAGTTTGGGAGTATAATTAGATACTTGAACTTTTTGTCCTTTTTGAAACGCATAGACAAAAGAATTTTCGCCCCAAACCACCATGTCGTCTTTGATTTCCCAAAACGAAGCAGAAAAATTAGACAACATTTCTTTGTTACCATGTCTGTAAACATTTAGATTCCCATTGAGGTCTTCATAAACGATCATACCTCTACCCGCTTTGTATTTCTTCATATAAAAAGATTCGACATCCAAAAAATTACCATTTTCAAAAACAGCAAATGTTCGAGTTGTGGGATCATTGAAACAAATAATATCGCATTCCAAAATATTTTAAAGAAGTTACCATTGTCTTTAAACGCCAAGATATTATCTCCGATGGCCTCAGGCATCGCAAGATCACCCGTCATTCTGTAAAGCTCAGTAATTTGCTTATTCCAATAGACATTCACCGTGTTGAAGCGAGTATCTTTAAATACCACCATGCTATCCTTCACCACGTAATCAGATGCAAAATAGGTGAGCGTTTTTAATTTACCTGCATCCCAAATATTAAGTGTTGGACCAATATTGTATGCGAGCAAGTGGTCTGACACCTGATACTGAACGTTCATATTGGAAATATCCTGCCGTTCATTTCCGTCATAAACCCGAAGGTTACCACGAGTATCAATATATGCTACCAGATCATCCCCGGCCTTGTATTCCTTTATTTGCTGGAATTCGAGCTGTCTGAAATTTTCGTTTTCAAATGTTCTGAAGTAGAAATTAAAATCAACAAACGGAATGACCTTTTGAGCACCGGCTAAAACAGGAAAAATAAATAAACTAAGAAAAATTATGTTTTTCACAGTGCTAAGATAGGTCAATTATTGAGCCAAAATAACATCATCTTGCCTTGTTACCATTAAACTAGAATTCAATCCACACATCATGTTTCGTTCGGGAATTTCAAAATAGTGAGTTTATTTGCAGATTGAAACAAAAAATACGTTGAATGAAGAAAATCGTCCTAACGGGTCTGCTCCTCTCCTCTTTCGGAATGAGCTATGCCCAGAAAAAGATCGAGTACGTAGAGTACGATCTCCCAAATGGATTGCATGTAATCTTACACGAAGAGCATGCGACCCCTATTGTTGCAGTTTCCATTCTCTATCATGTAGGATCTAAAAATGAAAATCCCCAACGAACAGGATTTGCCCACTTCTTCGAACACCTTTTATTCGAAGGCTCGACAAACATTAGTCGAGGCGAGTATAGCGAACTAGTTGAAAAAAATGGCGGTGCGCTCAATGCGAATACCTCGCAAGACAGGACGTATTACTACGAGATTCTTCCTTCTAATCAACTAGAGCTGGGTATTTGGCTGGAAAGCGAGCGACTATTGCATGCACGAGTTGACAATACTGGAATTGAAACCCAGAGAAGCGTCGTTAAAGAAGAAAAGCGACAGCGAGTTGACAACCAACCATATGCTTCGTTTCTTACAGAAATGTTCAGCAGAATGTTTACCAAACATCCTTACAACTGGGTCCCAATCGGAAGCATGGAGCACCTTGATGCAGCACAAGAGGAAGATTACGTGAATTTTTATAGAACGTTCTATGTTCCTGCAAATGCAACCTTATCCATTGCAGGAGACCTTAATATCGAGCAAACCAAAAAATGGATCGATAAATATTTCGCTTCTATACCCAAGGGACAAGCGATTAATCTATTCAGGGACCTAGAGAATCTCAACGATGCTGACTTTGAAAAACAATACGGTGTTGCGAAGAGCAAGTTCGATCTGAAAGATCCGATGAATTCAAAAGATGTCAATGCTAAAAGATTGATTACCTCACTTTCTTCTAAACCTATCGAAATACCTAGACCTGAAAAGGACAGTGAAAAACTAAGTGGCGTTAAAAAAGATATCATTTATGATAACATCCAGTTACCGGCAATCTTCATGGGATATAAATTCCCTGCTCAAACAGATGCCGATGCTTATGCTCTTTCAATGATGAATGAGGTGTTGTCGGGCGGTTCGAGCTCACGCATCAACAAAACGATCGTAGAGAAAAAAGAGATGGCCACGTTTGCCTTTTCATTTAATTACGGGTTGGAAGATGCAGGTGTTGGAATCTTCGCAGCCATTGCCGCGAATGGGATCAATCTGGATGATATTCAAAAAGAATTTGACCTTCAAATTGAAAAGATCCAGAACGAATTGATCAGCCAGGAAGAATTTGAAAAAGTTAGAAATCAATTTGAAAACAACTTTGTAAGTTCAAATTCTACCATCGCAGGTGTTGCAGAAAACTTAGCAGACAATCACGTTTATTATGGAACGGCAAATCGTGTGAACACTGAGCTTGATGCATACATGAAAGTAACACGTGAAGACATTCAGCGTGTTGCAAAAAAATACCTTACACAGGATTCGCGAGTGATCCTTCATTATTTACCCAAAGAATCTAAATAATACGGACCGATATGAAAAAGCACATCATTCTTGCCGGACTGCTCTTGCCAACAGTCATTTTTGGACAGGTAGACCGCTCAGTTAGACCGGCTGCATCCAAGGCTCCGAGCATCAACATTAAAGATTCAGAAGTTTTCACCACCACAAATGGAATCACGGTGATCCTCTCTGAAAATCATAAATTACCAACGGTATCCATTGACCTGGTCATGGGTTCTGATCCACGAATCGAAGACAGTAAGGCAGGTCTGTCTGACATGGCCGGTTCGCTCATCCTCTCAGGAACATCGAACAGAACCAAGGATCAACTCGACGGAGAAAAAGATTACATTGGAGCATCTCTTGATGCATCTGAAAATTCGATTTCTTTATCATGCCTTACGAAACATCTCGACAAGGGTCTTGAATTGTTTTCAGATGTATTGTACAATGCAAATTTTCCACAGGACGAATTTGACCGGATTAAAAAGCAAAACGAATCTGCATTACTCTCGGCAAAATCTGATCCCGGCACCATGGCTGATAATGCGGAGAAAAAAATCAATTTTCCTGGTCACCCCTACGGAGATGTAATGACAGAAGCAAGTCTTGCATCGATCACACGCGATGATGTTGTTAACTATTTCAAATCGACATTTACCCCGAAAGGAAGTTACCTGGTATTTGTAGGAGACATTACGATGCCTCAAGCAAAAAAAATAGCAGAACAATATTTCTCGAAATGGACTGGACCAGAGGCATACAAAACAACACTCAACGACGGACAATTCAACAAAGGAAACCGAGTAATCTTCGTTAAGAAGCCAGGTGCAGTACAATCAGTTATCCAAGTTTCGTTCCCTGTTAAAATGAGAACCGGAGACAAGAATCAACTTCCACTTACGGTACTGAATGGAATTTTCGGTGGTGGAGGATTCGGTACAAGATTAATGCAAAACCTCAGAGAGGACAAAGCGTACACCTATGGTTGTTATTCTTCATTGAATGTTACTGAGGATGGATCGTGGTTATCCATCGGAGGTAATTTCAGAAATGAGGTTACCGATTCAGCAATTGCAGAAATCCTTTCCGAGCTTGATAAAATCACTACCGAGTATGTAAAGGATGACGAACTCAATTTGACGAAATCTTCAATGGCAGGCGGATTTGCACGATCACTGGAGCGACCTCAAACTGTAGCACGTTTTGCATTGAATATTATTCGAAATGGCCTGAGCAAGGATTATTATCAATCGTATTTGAAGAGACTTGAAGCAGTAAATAAAGAGGATGTATTGCTCATGGCACAGACTTATTTCACCTCCAAGAATTGTAACATTGTCGTGGTTGGAAACGAGGAAATCTTGGAAAAACTTAAAAAGTTTGACGCAGACGGCAAGATCGAATTACTCGACGCCTTTGGTGAACCGGTAAAGGAAATGAAGAAGGCGGATATTTCAAAAGAGCAATTAGTAGAGAAATATATCCTTTCTGTAACGAAGACTACTTCAATGAAGGCAGCTGCGAAAAAATTGAAGAAGATAAAATCAGTAGAGAAGAAAATGGAACTCAGTCTTGCTCAGATTCCTTTTCCTTTAAGTTCTACTGAGCTTTGGGTGAGCCCAAATCTAGAAGGACAGAAGCTTGAAGGCCAGGGCATGGTCTTCCAAAAGTCTTATTTCGATGGGAAAGCAGGTGGTACCTCCAGCATGCAGGCCGGTAAGAAAGAATTGACAGCTGAAGAGATTGCGACAAAAAACAAATCGACTGGACTGTTTCCGGAAATGAACTATGTTGCTAATGGTATGAACTTCGAGCTAATCGGAATTGAGACGCTTGAAACAGGTGATGCATACGTCATGAAAACAAATGATGGAACGTCTGAGACATTTGACTACTTCGATGTTAAAAGCATGCTTAAGGTAAAATCCATTTCAATTCGAAAAGAAGGGGAAGAAACCTCTGAATCGTCAGCAGTTTACAGCGATTATAAGGAAGTTAACGGCTTGCTCTTCGCGCACAAAATTGCGATTACCATGGGAGAAGCAACCTTCTCAGGTGCGATCAAAGGAATAACGATCAACGGCAGTACAGACCTCAGCAGCTATAAGTAACATTGTTGCGTGGACAACTCAACAGGCGCTTCAGCAATGAAGCGCCTTTTTTTTATTAATTTCGGATCAATCTAACGAACAAACTTGAAAGTACTTTTAGTCCTTCTCACATCTGTTACTTGTTTTTTGAACCTTAATTCTCAAGGGCTTCATAAAACCCTCTATTTCAAGTCAGGGAGTACCGAGTTCACCGGAGGTTCAGAGAGAAAGATTAAAAAGATGAGCAACTCCTATTTAAGGGGTGATCTGATGATTAAAAGCCTTCAAGTGTATAAGGATTCGGGATTTACAGATCCGAACATTGATAGTTTGTGTAAAAAAAGATTGAAGATGACACTCTTTGAGCTTGGAGTAGTGTCAACCAAAGGAATTTCAACCGAAACCAAGGACTACATTCCAAATCCCAAAGAGAATCCAGAAAAAGGCTTACGTAAAATAGACATTCGCTACATGAGTTTTTCGAAAATGAACTCCGATTCACTTAGCGAACTTCAAAAAGCAGCCATAGCTGAAAACAATAGAATTGAAGAGGTTGCCATCTGGAATGATACCAAAAATCCGAATGCACGTCCAAAATACAATGTGCCTTATTTATTGAACATCAAATTCGTTGAAGGGAAATCGCGCATTCAAGGGGAAAGCTTCGCAGAACTCGAACGTTTGTTCAAATACCTAAAAGACAATCCCAACTTAAATGTAATCATTAGGGGGCATGTATGTTGTGGAAACAACGACCGAATCTCTAAGAACCGGGCAAAAGCAGTTTTTAAGGAGCTAAGCAAACGTGGTATTGCCAAAAGCCGAATGCAGTATATTGGGATGTCAAACAGGGATCCATTGGTTTATCCAGAAGTTTCAAATTCCGACCGGCAAAAGAACCGTAGAGTGGATGTGAAACTCATGCTCATGGAAGTACCCAAGTAGAGCATTCAACCCTCTTTCTCTTTTTTATTGACCAGAAATCGATTTTAAAAACTAGGGGTTTTCCCTAAAAATTCATGAGTTGTATGTTTTTTCTGTAATTTCGGTTTACTATTCACAGACATGCAGTTCAGCAGATCATCCGTTTTTCTTGAGGTAATTGAGGGATTATCCAAAAGCCCACACATACATCAGGGCAATGAACTAGAAATGGCCCAAAAGATCCTTTACAGTGGTTCTCAGTTTCTAAAAATTCAACGAGTCAATGCCTGGATGATGAATAAAGAAGGGACCGCACTTGATTCTCTTCTGGCCTACGATAAACTTCGGGATGAATTTTACAAAGAAGGCCCGCTTGAACGGGAAGTTTTTCCTATCTGGTTTCGCTATATGCAGCGTAACGATATTATTATCTCCACTGACGCCCGCAATGAACCGTTCAACAGCGAGCTAGTCGAACCTTACCTCATCCCGCTAGACATCCATTCAATGATGGAGGTGCCCATCATATCATCAGGTCAGATCAAAGGACTAATTTGTTTTGAACATACCGGTGAAATTCGTCAATGGAGTAACGATGAGCAACATTTTGCAATTGCGCTCACGCAGTTATTGACTCTTAGTCTCGAAACAAAAGAAAAAAACAGTTACCGCGACCAGTTAGAGGTACTTGTAAACGAAAAAACAAAATTAGTTTCAGACATCAACTACCGAATCCAGAACAATCTTTCTATTTTGACTGCATTCATCAGAAGTGAAATTAAAAAGGCAAAAGATGAATACCATATCTCTTTGTTCGAAAATATTCTAAACAAAACGTATTCGTTGGAAATGTTGCAAACTGCAGTGAGTAAATCCACTGAATCTAACAGGGTTAATATCGGCCAGTACATTGAAAACATGTTATCAGACATGCAGCATGGTAAAAACTCGTCTCAAAAAATAGTAATTCAGAAGGATCTACAGGAAATCTATTTAAGCACTACTCATGCTATTCCCTATGCGCTTTTGATTAATGAGCTTTTGTCTGTCGGTATGCGTAATTCAGTGGCGACCAACCAACATCCGATGAACATCTCACTTTCCTCAACTTCTGAGAAATCACGAACATTCAGCATGCAGTTTCAAGTAAAATCAAATGCTGCATATTCTGAGGAAGATCTCGAAGTAATCCGAAATTTGACCGATCAGATCGATGGAACTTTTTCAATTCATGACCATGGCCGAGAAAAGAAATTGATTCTTGAGTTTTAATTGATTTCCTCAAATAGCAACTCAACATCCGGATCGAGTTTATAAGAGAATATTTTCTTGTCGTAATTTGGCAATTCAAGCTGATCCTCACGATTGACAATCTGGAATCGTTCTGTTCGAACACTTCCATCCTCCAGCGTGAAAGCAACCTTCAAATCGAATTGAAAGACATCTTCTTGCGTTTGCCTGACTATCAGGATCTTTTTTCCATTGTTTTGGTCAATTAACGTTTTAACTATTGGATGTCCTTTCTTGTGAAGCCAATTCTCGAAAAAAGACCCAAGGTCAACCCCAGAGCTAACCTCAAACGCATTCCTAAGGTCATCGCTATCGGCATTTCCCAAACGAAACGCCTGATAATAGTCTCTGAGTCCCTGAAAGAATAAAGAATCACCCAGTTTTATCCTCAGCATATGCAAGACCCAACTTCCCTTTTGGTATGCGTTCGGATTAAGTAATCTGTTCGGATCAGATTGTTTCGTATCCACCAACGGATGGTCGTATTTCTTCAAAAAAGAAGCAACCAGCGCACGGTCCATTTTCATTTGCTCGAGGAAGCGATCGGAACCTTGCGTTTTTTCGATATAGACATTGGTCATGTAAGTCGCAAAACCCTCACTTAACCAAAGGTGATCCCAACCCGTTTCAGTAACAGAATTTCCAAACCACTGATGTGCTATTTCATGAGCGACAAGTGATTCTGCTGTTCCTTTGCCATTCAAGGCATTCTCATCGTAAAAGATACACCCAGCATTTTCCATCCCTCCATATCGGGTAGTCGACTGAACATTCATGAGTTTTTCAAATTCGTAAGCCCCTAGTAAATCCTGATAAAAACCCAGAATTTTTGGTGCAACGGAAAGGTCAGCCAAACTTTTGGACGAATTCTGTGGATACACCGCACTGGTTATTTTAATATTGTCGACAGTTGCTTCTTCTTTCCATACCATATCGGCAACACCGATAACAGCCACCTTTGTGGGTATAGGCACCAAGGAGACGTACGACCACATAATTCTTCCATCAGAAATGCTCTCCTTGCCTCTGTAATCCCCTACTGCAACCACTTCATATTTTTCCGGGGCAAAAACTTGGAACGAAAAAAGGGCTTTGTCGGAAGGATGATCGTTACAGGCGATCCAATGGTGTGCTCGATTCGGCCAGTTGTCACCAAAGAAGGTGCGTTGCTTGTACTTATTCTTTCCTATAATGAGTCCATCTTCTGGAATCCCGGAGTAGAACAACTGAAGATGCACGAGGGAGGATGAATTTACTCTCGGTGGAGGGATTGAGAGCAGCTCATTTTTATGTACATAATTTACCTCCTTTTCTTCCCATTGTACACTAGTCACCTTCATGCCTTTCCCATTTTCCGAGAAGGCAACAAGATCTAAAAAAACCGTATCATTAGGAGTGTCCAACTGAATTTCGATCCATTCCTTAACTAAGATCCTGTCTGAAGAATCCGTAACCCCTACAGTTACTCTATATTCTTTAACGTCGATGCCGGGATGTTGAGCCCTTACAGCTAAAGAAACAAGAAGTAAACTGATTAATAAACTGTATTTCATCCAGTGCACATTTTAAACGAAAATACAGCATTTTGTTGGCTTGGCAAATCAGTAGACTTTCAAATTAATTCAAATGTTCAATCTACAATTGTATGATGTGATAATTTTTATGGAATTAGATCAAATAAAAAAGAGTGAAGAACGAAACTCTTCACTCTCACTCTGTTTTGTGGGCAATACCGGGTTCGAACCAGTGACCCCTACCTTGTCGAGGTAGTGCTCTAAACCAGCTGAGCTAATTGCCCTTTCAATACAAATTTAGTTTTTTAAATGACTTAATTTATTTATTACTCATTTGACTTCCCTCGGGAACTATGAAATATTAAAACTATCCTATTTTGATAGCAACTTTTCTGCTTTTTCTATTTTTCTTAACATATCATCTTGTTGGGACGAAAAAGGACTTAATTTTTCATCGTTATGTTGGCCATATTCTGACCTATTGTAACCTTCTTTCGATTCTGTATCATCTAATTTAAGTGCATATTCCTTGGCTTTGATAAAATTTCTTTCCTCAATGTAGTCGTCAATGATAGCAGATACCGTATTATATCTTAATTCAGCCTGAAGTTTATCAAATTCAGAAAATTGCTCATCCGTTTGATATTCATCAATTACTGACAATGACCTCTTATAATCTTTCTGTCTCAACCAATATTGACTTTCCGCTTTAACAATGTCAAATTCGTCAGCACCATAGAGGGCGGAAAATGCCCGAGCACCTTCAAAATCAAACTTACTAAGGCAGTCTTCATATGAATCACATCCATATTTACTGACTAATTCAGCATCTTTCTTGGCACGTTCGACATTAATGAGATCTTGTTCTGATTCTCCACACGACCATAATATGGATAAACAAAAAACAATATTCAATGACAATTGACAATTCAAAATTTTCATACTACAAATTGAGATTTTAAATTTTAAAATTAAAAAATTCCTAAAATTCAATGGTGATGCCCACCCGGACCATGTACGTGTCCGTGGTCCAGCTCATCTTTTGTCGCAGGACGAATATCCGTGATTTCTCCTTTAAAATGAAGATCCACATCCGCCAATGGATGATTGAAATCCATGTTTATATTTTCACTGTCCACTGCACGAATCGTACCTCTTAACTGATTTCCTTGGCCATCTGACATTGGAATAATCGCCCCCGGCTTGAAATATTCCGTATCAAACTTTCCCTGTTCGTCAAAAAACACATTTAACGGTATATCTACAATTTGTTCTTCCACTCTGACCCCGTATGCATCTGCTGCCGGAATTGAGAAACTAAAGCTATCCCCTGATTTCAGGCCTCTCAAATTGTCTTCAAATGCCGGAATCATTCCCCCAACTCCATATAAAAAGACCAAGGGATTGCTTTCATTGGTCGCCTCTATGTGTTCACCAGTTTTGTGATCAGAGAGTGTGTATTGTAAGGTCACCACCGAGTTTTCAGAAATTGTCATTGAACTAATTTTCATTAAAGTTACGCATATTTTCATGTTACATGTTATTCTCTGTTAAATGTGACGTATATCCCACGGAAGGTCTTACCTTTGCACTAGTTCTTTGGGGTCGTTTTTGGATTTGACAGCAGTAGCGTTCGTCAGGTGTCAGCATGCAGAGCGTTGTGGTGAAGCTCTATAATATCTTGTCACGAACAATAATTGACAATACGTCATACGCACTTGCTGCTTAATTAACGGAATGTTAATAAGGCTTAATCTCGGTGAAGCATAGTAGCTGAGACAAGTACTTCCTTCGGTTTATCGTCTATTTGAACCGAAATACGGAAGTTCATCCCAATAGACTGGCAGAAACGACACCGTTAAGTTTCTGCAAGACAACAACGGTTAAGTCCGGATCTTGGGTGCCTTTGTCCGTGTCCGGATCGAAAACCAATCACAGGATAAGCATGTAGAAAGCTTGAAGTCCCGCTGTTTGGACGAGCGTTCGAATCGCTCCGACTCCACCTTCGCCCTGCGTAGCTCGAGGACAACGTCCGAAGAGCGAAGCAGGGCTTTTATTTTTATACTCACCTACCCAAACTCCATCTTGTAACGCACGGCTTCGGCGGACCGAACCTAATTCAAAATATTCCTGTTTAAGGATAACTACTCCGGAAAATTAAATGATAACCAGATTATAAAGACGATCATTAAGACCAAGGTTGTCATGGAACCATATAGCAGTCCCCAACCCATGGCTCTTGAAGTTGAATCATTAGAATCATTCCTTTTCATTCTATATCCATAAAACATACAGAAAATGAAGATGAATAAAATCAAAATAAAATGGTCAAGAATTTTTAGCGTTAGAATGAGTAGCAACTGAATTAATATGGTTAAAACGTAAGAAGTGATTTTCAAAATTCAAAAAATTAGTTCCATTTACTTCTAACTCTGAATCATGGTCTAATCCAAAGGGTTTTTCTCATACTCATAGGGATAATTCCCGTATTTCACTGCCAGCATGCCCACATTAAACACACTTTTGGTGTACACATTTGATAAGGCAATAATGCATATCGTATCGCTTCTCAGACTAGCATAACAGGCCGTATTGCCATGCCACCAACCTGAATGGAAGTAGAAGGTATCCATTCCCTTTTTTTCCTTGATCCGTATGCCCAATCCATAGTTGTTCATTCCTTCATATTCGTAGCTGTAACCTTTGAACATTTGTTTTTTCAAGGAATCACTTAAAAAATTTTCCGAGTATGTTGCTAAGTCCATGTTCAAAAGATCAAGGGCCGTTGTATACATATTTTTATCCCCATACACCGCATCGAGGTAATCAAAACGCTGTTCCACCATCCTTGAATTATACGAACGTGAGTGGTCTTTCAAAGCAAATTCTGAGTCGAGGATAAAAGTATTTCTCATCTTCAGTGGTTCAAAGATCCATTCTTGCATTGCCTTCGGAAATTTTTTACCCGTGACCTTCTCTACAATCAGCGCAAGTATAGAATAGTTTGTGTTGCAATAGGCAAATTTCTTGTCTGAATAGAAATTTAACGGAAATTTATGTTTCTGAATCAGCTTTAAAACATCGTGATTGTGCAATGTTTTACCTAAATGCCAGGTGTTGTATGTAAAATATCCGTAATACGGAATACCACTTCGATGGTTTAAGAGCATTCTGACGGTAATCCCTTCATAAGGAATAGTAGGAAGGTATTTTCGAACATCGGCATCTAGGTCAATCTTTTTTGCATCTGCTAGCCTAAGCACACAAAGAGAAGTCGCAACTTTACTTACCGAAGCAACATGCATCGGACTATTCTTCTTGAGCCGTTTTTTTGTTCGATAATTCGAATAGCCCTGTACTTGATAATAAATTACTTTTCCATTTTTAGCCACTAAGAATTGTCCATTGAAGCGGTCCTTTCCCAAAACACGATGAAAAAACCTGTTTGCATAGTCGCGCTCCTTTTTCATGTTTTTCAAATCCACCTTCGGGAGCACGGGAAAATAGTTTTTCTTTTGCGTCAAGCGGTCATAGAACTTGTTCCTTCTACTAATTCCGGATTCACACGAGACTTGTGTTGCACTTATGATTACTAAAAAAAATAGAAATCGAAGAATGTTCATTCTGTAAATCTAACAGACTATTGAACACACAAAAAACTCAACTAAGGTTATAATCAACAATGAAACTTGGAAAAGTATATCGGTTTATCTTTTGTATGGCATCACTAGATGAAAGTGAACACCTTGGTCATTCTGAAAAGTGGATTTTCCATCCAGCTGATCAGTAAGCGAACTGATTAGATCTAATCCCAGCCCCTGCTCTTGATTTTCAAGATCCTCTTTCATTCCTTTGCCATTGTCTTGAACCGTAAGCTCCAGTAATTTGTCACCTGCCTTTTCAAGTCGAATCCATATATGTGGGTCTTCGGTTCCGTCAAAAGCATGTTTGATTGAATTTGTGATCAATTCATTAATAATAAGACCCATAGGTATCGCAGATGAAACATCTATCTCTACATTTTCAAGATTATATTCGATGTTAACCTTTCGATCAAGTTGTAGCGAATTATTGATTTCGGTGACCAATTCCCTTATATAAGTCTCCAGATCGACTGCTGCTTTATTACTGTTTTCATACATTTTTAAATGAACAAGAGCCATAGACATAACCCTGTTATACACGACTTGAATTGCTTGTTTTGTTTCCTTACTTCGTGCGGATTTCATTTGCATATTCAATAAGCTCGTGATCACTGCGAGGTTATTCTTTACTCTGTGATTCACCTCCGCAAGCAAGACCTTTTGCTCTTCAATAGATTGTTGCATGACCTCTTGCTGCCTTTGATTCGTTATTGCAATTACTGAAGTAAAAACTACAGAACAAGCAACCAAGAATAAAAAATTCAGATGCCGTTGCATTTCGGGATTCACATAGGGATCATGTAAGTAGGAGAACAAATTATTTGTGTATGACACATAAACCAATGAAATACAAAAAATAATATAGATCGCATTCACATAAAAATGAATTCGTGTTTCCTTCCTAACATATAACAAAGAAATCCCAGTAATCATTAATATAAAGTGAATGTGGGTGTATGACTCTTCTCCTGTTCGAATACAATAAATCGTTAATGTAGTGCTGCTCGCAAAAAAAACGATTGACATTGCCAAAACGACCAGCTGACGTCGATTAAGTAGCAACGCTAATAAATAAGGAGGTATTCCAAACAAAATATACCAACTAGTGGGATTATCCATCACTGAATATCCGTAAAAGGAGGTAATCAAATAACAAATAATACCATTCACTCCAATGATATCCACTGCACGTTGCATTCGGCTGAAAAAGATGTCGGATTGATACGGTTTTATCTGTGCCACGGAACGGATTATTCGATACGTGAAATTAGTTCAAAAAAGAATGAGTTTTAACACGACTTTATATTTAAATTCGTTCGATGTTGCGGTTTACATTGTTCATACTATTTGGGATCACAGGGCATCTTTGGTCTCAAATACCGAGCCGCATTGCCTTTGGTTCCTGTGGTCATCAGGACAAACCCCTAAAAATCTTTAACACAATAGAAAAAACAGCTCCCGATCTATTTATTTTTCTCGGAGACAATATATATGGAGACACTGAGCGCATGAGGGTGTTGCGTAAAAAATATAGGAAACTTAAGCAAAATCCGAATTTTTCTCAACTTAGGAAGCATACAAGGATGTTAGCTATATGGGATGACCATGACTATGGAGCGAACGATGCAGGTAAATATTATCCTCAGAAAGAACGATCCAAAAAAGTATTTTTAAAATTCTTTGGGGAATCCAAACATTCAGAACGACGAAAACATGAAGGAATTTATACCAGCTATTTCTTCACGGACTCTTCCCAAATTCTTCAACTAATTCTGCTCGATTGCCGAACATTCAGGAACAATTTACTTCCCTACGATGGCTCTTTAGCTGGAGACACAACCCATTCGTACACACTAGATTATTCACCTCATCCGGAAAATTCAGACTCTACCCTTCTCGGCGAGAAACAATGGCAGTGGCTCAAGGTTGAATTAAAAAAACCGGCAACTCTCCGTATCATTTGTTCGAGCACACAATTTGCAACTGAATACAATGGCTACGAGGCATGGGCGAATTTCCCCGGTGAACAGCGTCGAATGTTCGAGCTTATCAAGGAAACCAAAGCGAATGGTGTGATGTTCATTTCAGGAGACGTACATTACGCCGAACTATCCGTTCGCGAATATCCCGGTCTGTATCCAATTTACGATCTAACCTCGAGTGGATTAACCGAAGAATGGAAATTTGCCACACCGAACGTTCATCGGGTCGGAGCGCCGGTAATGGAAAATCATTTTGGACTTATTGAAATCAATTGGATCGAAAAAAAGATCAACCTTGAAATACGGAATTCAACCAACGCCACAAAGCTCTCTCACTCTTTGTTGATTGAAGAATTAAAATTCTAACTTCATTCAGGCAGGTATTTTTCGCAAGCCGGATAAGTTCGGAAAAGCTTCTTAAAACGTTGTATTACCCTCTGACCTGCTATTCCGTAAAGATTTTGCTTTTCATTCGGATCTTTTTTGTAGAAATACATTTCCTGACGATGCGGTACCCGATTCATCCTGTGAAGGTAATGCCACCCCTCTCCCACTGCGGAAAGTCCCACGCGAAAACGTGCGAAAGAATTATTGTTCATAGTTATGACAGTTCTATTTTTAGGTACTGTTTCCAACAAACTGTATCCGGAGTAATTCATCCACAATTGAGACTTTTCAAGCTGACTGCGCAGACCAAGAAACTCAGCAATTGTAGGTGCAACATCAATGGTAGCAACCGTTCTGTAAAGATTCTTCTTAAAGCATGTTAAATTCAGTGAATCTTGTAATTGTTTAGGAATGTAGAAGAGCAACGGAACAGAAATGGTTTCTCTGTAATAACTGTCGACATGACCAATATTATTATGATCTTTCAGCGATTCGCCATGATCAGAAGTGAAGACAATTAGGGTGTTCTTCAACTTTCCATTTTGCTTCAAATGATTGAAAACAGTTCCCAAAAGGCTGTCCTGATAAGCGATTGAATTGTTGTATTCGTCCTCAAAGCTTCCCTCCCACTTTTTGCAGTTCTCAGGAACTTTATACGGATAATGCGTGGCATTTAATTGAACGACCCCGAAAAAAGGCTTCGGTTGATCCAATTGTTTGATCAATTGTTCGACGGTATATTTGTCATCTACCCCGAGGTCATTAAAAAATGGTTTGTCACTTTTGTCTTTATTCCAGCTATAGTCAAGCTTATCGTTCGCATAATAGTTATCGAAACGGTACCATTGCATCGTGTGTGAAGAAAGGAAGAACGTGCGAAGTCCGGCTGCGCGCCCAAAATCCCACAGCAATGGTTGCGAATAGAAAATTTCAGGGGCCTGGTACGGACCGATGCCTGACAGCACTGCCGGAACAGCAAGCATGGTCGTCGAAGAAACCGTGTATGGGTCAGTAAATACAAATACTTCTGAAGAATGTGTCTCTTGAAAACGATCCAAAAAAGGGGTAGTTTTTTTCGAATATCCGTAAGGTCCGAGGTTTCTTTTTCTCAAACTTTCACACACGATGACCAGCACATTGAAATTCTTTTTCTCATCCAGTGGAACCAGACGAACCGGATTTCGACGCGAAAGTCCATTCCCCTTGTATGAACGATCTCTGCCTACCTCTCCTATGTGACGGATAACAGACGCAACAAAATTCGTATCCATCATGTAACATTGGTCAAAACGCTTGTGTTTGTACACTAGATAGCTCAAACCAGAAAGATACAAACCAAATGAACCAAAAAGCAAAACTTTCCAGTATCTGGAAAATTCATCTGACCTAAATTTCCGGAACAAAAAGAGCAGCAATGTTCCAAAGAATAGAAATATCAAGCCATCTGTAAAATTGGTAGAATCGTGCAACAACACAAACGCACTTTGCGGTTCGGTTCGGAAATACTCAAGGGTATAATAGTTTGGAAAAAAACCATTGAAATAGAAGAAAATCACGGATGCTACAAAGCCAATCAAAATGAACACAACGTACAGAGAGGCTACAGTATGAAACAATACGTTACGATGCTTTATTCTTACAAGCAGACTCTGCATCATTAGTGTAAACGACAGAGAAACTAGAGCTGAAATACCGTAATGAAACAATTGTTTTGACTTGTAATAAACAAGAAAATCGCTTCTGAGATACAGATCGGCGGCAATGAGTAACAGTGGTAGAAGAATGAGCTTTTTCAAAAGACTAAAACCGAAGTGTAATCTTACTCATTTTTCTCGAGAAATACTTCACTGTTCTCTCCGTGATGAAATAAGGTCATTGATTTCAATCCATTGGCAAGAATACCAAACTCTATCGGAATTTTCAAAGATGTTGAAAGATCAAACAGGAGCTCCATTCTTCCGTCCTCCCCATTACAGTGTCCATAGCCATCCCAATGCTTGGATTGTTTAAAATCATCCATTTCCACAATAAAGCAATCGTCGACCACCTCGTCCATAGTATACACAGTGATCATTTTGCTAGAATCCGAATTGATGTACGAACCAAAGTAAAAAGGATCAAGCTGTGCCTTCAGGTTTCCGGAAACAATTCCAATTATTAAGCACAAAAAAATCCTTCGCAACATATCAAGGTTTGTATGGTTTGGTCACCACTTTTTTAAACTCGTTCATTTTGAACTTCTTCTCATTGATGCCATCGTATTCCTTCATGATATTTCCGTTCCAGAGATAAATTACACCGGGAGTATCCTTGGTTCCACCCATTGCTTGCCAAAAAGATGCAACATCCAAGACCTGATGGGTATATTTTGCACCGGCATATTCAAAGAACGCAGGAATGAGCTCAGCTTCTTCGTCCATGAAAATGATTTTCACCTCCGGAAAATCCTTCACCTGCTTTTTCAATGTTGTCAGCTCTTTAGCAGTCTCCTTGCAATGATCGCAACCCGGCGCGAAAAAACAGAGTACCTTTTTCCCTTTGTCAATATCCGCATAGAATTTAGCATAACCGGAACTTTTCTTTTTCGGTTCAAGAACAGGTTCTTCAACAACTTTTACAGGACTTTCTTTCAGTGTATCCTCTTTGACCTTGACTATTGTATCGATGACAATTTCTTCCTCGATAACTGGAACGGCAACCTTGGTAGTTTTTTGAGTCATCGGCCCAACTAAAAAGATCAAAAGGATGCTTCCCAGGGTTACATTCATAACCCAATTGAAATTGAGCAGATCGTCCTCTTTCGTATATCTTTTATACAGATACCCGATCATTGCCATCGCCAGCATATTTTTGATCAATGCCTGCAGCGGTGACATGGGAAGCAATGCTCCAAAACATCCACAATTCCCTTTGTTTCCAGTCGTAAAGATCTCGTAGGTCAGATGCAGAGAAAAGATCATTAAAATCAGAAAGGACATGGGAAGCACAAGACGTTTAAAATAATGCGGCTGTAGCAAAAGGAGACCTAAGGCCAGCTCGCAACCGATCAATGTCCGGGAAAAATATCCAGCCCAGAATTCACTGAATCCCATAGGGATCAGCTGCTTGTTTTCAAATGTGGTCAATGCGAAATGAGGAGAGAAATCTATGAACGGAAATTCGGGAATCCATCCTTTCGCAATTTTTGCAACAGCTGAGATCAAAAATAAGAGTGCAAGAATCACACGGAGACTATAGCCCAGTTTATCCTTAAACATTTCTGACCAGTTCAATTGAGTCGATTTTTCCATAGGTTCAAAGCTAATGAATAAGGTGCAAATTACTAAACGATCGGTTAGGTCGATTGGAAAGAAAAGATACTAACGAAACTTTAACAAATTCTTCCTTTGAAAAAATCTTAATTTTAAACCAAATCCATGGCTATGTCATTAAAACATATCGTTTTTTCTTTTCTGTTTTGTAATTCTATGACTTCCATCGTTGCGCAAACAACTGTGAACGGATCTTTTCTGCACAATGGGCTGCTTCGAGAATATTCTTTCTATGTTCCGGAACTATATGATGGGACAGAGGCATTTCCAATAGTTTTTAACCTTCACGGGTATACCTCCAATGCACTAGAACAATCGTTTTACGCGAACTTCAAGCCCATCGCAGATACCGCAGGATTCATTGTTGTGCACCCGGAGGGAAGTATACAACCCGGAACTACTGATACACAATTTTGGAATGTCGGCTTTTTCGGTTCATCAGTAAACGATGTGGATTTTTTGTCTCAACTTATTGATACCATTGCAGCAGCCTATTCCATCGATCTGACAAGGGTCTATTCGACAGGGATGTCCAACGGTGGATACATGAGTCTTGAGCTCGCATGCGAATCGGGACGTTTTGCTGCTGTTGCCTCCGTAACCGGAAGTATGACGAATGTGATGGCCAATAGCTGCAATCCTTCATCGCCCATCCCCGTTATGACGATTCACGGAACAGCCGACCCAACCGTACCTTACAATGGAAACTCTAGTTCCATCTCAGCTGACAGTGTGGTTCGTTTTTGGGTAAACCGCAATGGATGTTCACTGCCTGCCGACATGACGGTCGTCCCTGATATTGTGACGACGGATGGCGCGAACGCCGAGCATTACGTGTACAATACCTGTCAGAACGGCGTAACGATTGAACATTTCAAGGTCATCAACGGCGCGCACACCTGGCCAGGGGCTGGCATACCAATAGGAACTACGTGCATGGACTTCAATGCGTGCAAAGAGATCTGGCGTTTTTTCAGTCAATACAACAATCCCACAGCAGAAATATCAAATAACACTCTGGAACAGATCGTAGTTTTACCGAATCCATTCAACAATCAAATCGAGCTTACGAACTTACCCGAAAATGTAAGGTCAGTATCCTTATTTAATACTCTTGGAAAAATTTTCTATACAGCTCCGTTGGCTAAAATAATCTCCACTGAAGATTTGCCTTCGGGAATGTATATACTAAAGATTGAAACAACGCAAGGAAGCTATTTGAGGAAGCTCACAAAAAATTAATTTAACGTGTCTGCCACCATTTTTTTTATTTTTTTGGGGGAAATTACGGCTTCAGGAAATTTATCGGCTTGATACGGAAATATATCCGCCAACTCACCTGAATAATAAAAATCGAAGGCTACCCCCCCAAAGGTGTACTCTTTGTCGTGAACTTTAAATACCGACCCTCCAACAGAAGGATATTTTTTTGGTTTTGACTTATGATATCCTAAATTGAAGAGCGACGCAAAAATTTCTGGTCGCTCCTCAATTGGAAATCCCGCCCGTTCCCATTGCATTTTAATTTGCTTGATAAACAAAGCAGTATAAAGAAATGAATAGTAGTGATCCTTGTATTGCGCGAGACGTTTGATCCGAAGACTCATGGTATCATGCACAGCATGACTAAACACTTCAGACGAATCGAAATCAAGAAGATGTTCATACGCCTTTCCAAGGTAATACACGCTGCTTGAATCTTTTAAATTTCTCTCTATGCGCATGGCCGTATTTTCTTTAATTCCGGTAGGACCGAAAGACATCATGGTTCCTACTGATAAAGACTTCAGAGGTGCAATATATTCTTTAAATCGCTCGCGACGAGAGTTGAAAAGTCGGACCTGCTCTCCTACCAAGGCCGCCACGATGGTTCTAGCCTCCACACCTGCGGCTTTCGCTGCTGAATCAATGTAAGGCTTATCCTTTTTAAGTGCTTCGCGAAAATACTTCCATTCAGCAACATTCATCCAGTCAAATGCCGATAAGGCTGTGATTTTTTGCTTATTCTTTGTTTTTTGCTGTTCGAGTTTACGCGTTTTACTCATGTACTCTGAATTGGAGCTGAGTCTAAGGTCGACTGCATCCAACATTTTAAGTGCTAAACGTTCATCGCTCGTTTGTTTGTACACATCCAGGATGTAGGAAGCATTCTTCGGATAAAATTCGTTCAGCAGGAGGATCCGATCAAGCACCTCGAACCTCTTTTTAGTATAGTACGTGCTGTCCACTCGAAAAGACAAGTTGTACTTATCACTCATCCGTTGAAAGTATCTGTTGTTTTCATCGATTTGCCCAGCCTCTTGCGTCAAGCGAAAACGCATTGCAACATATACCGATGCGAGAAAAAACCCATAAATAGCAAAGGAATACAAGAGAACTAAATAGGGGATTTTAAACCACTTATTAGCGTAGAGACGCTTTATCCACATAGTCAGAGTTTAATGGTAACCGCATTTGCCGAACTAATTTCGGAAAGCAATGATGCAAAATTACGAAGATGATCGATTTGAAGTATTTTTGAGTGGAATAAAGTACTTTCGCACCTAATGAGAATTGTCTTTCTTTTTACTGCCTCGTTGGCTCTCTTTTGGTCTTGCACGAAAGAGGTTAAAATTGATATTCCCGGCTACGAGGAACAATTGGTGGTGGATGGCCGAATCGATCAAGATGGTTTTCCAGTAGTCCTTTTATCTAAATCTCAAAATATTTATGCCTCAACAGATCTTAGTGCGTACCTGTCGTCCTTTGTGACGGATGCAAGTGTAGAGGTGACAGATGGCACTTCTACAGTAGGTCTTCAACTTATGAGTATTGCTGAGTTGCCAGAAGAAACAAGAAAACGCGTTGCGGAGATGCTTTCGGTCGAGTACAATGAAGTGTTTTTTCTCCCTGTGAAGGTCTATTCTACGAGTGATCCCACCCTAATTGGACAAGTTGGAAAAAGCTACACCTTAAACATTAACTGGAAAGGTAACAGCTTTTCAGGCACTACCACCTTACTACCACCTGTTGCTCTCGATGATCTTTACTGGAAAGCAGATACAGCAAATAACCAGTTCGGATTGTGCATGGCCCGACTGAGTGATCCTCCGGGTCAACGGAACTGTTACAAATGGGAACCTATGAACTTTACCATTCAGTCAGATGGTCAACCAAAAGACATTATTTTCAGACACAGCAACAATCCTTTTTTCAGCGATCAGTTTTTTGATGGATTGACCTTTGAGTTTGACACGCGATATCCAAAAGCAGATACAACCTTTGCCAATGGATATAGAAAATATTACAAGCTTGGAGACAGCGCAGTAATTAAGTTGTCTCGATTGGATAATGCGGTGTACGAATTCTTTGAAAAAAAAGATGCCCAACAATCGAATGCGGGCAGTCCTTTTGCAACGCCGGTCAACGTTCCCAGTAATCTCAGCGGAGGAGCACTTGGAGTTTGGGCCGGATATTCCTTTATTTTAGATACACTTTACTGTATCCCCTAGTAGTCTATTTTTTTGTTACCGGAATCGTAGCCGTAATTTTCAAGGTTTCAGAAACATCCCCTCCTTTTTTGCCAATTCCGTAATCGGATCTGTTAACTGAAAATTTTGCTACAAAGGTTCCTTTTGTTCCTTTTTTGGTAAATGTTACAGGAATAGTCACCTCTTTTTTCACTCCTTTTAACTCCAACTTTCCTGTAACTGAATACCCATTTTCACTTTTCTCGATTTTTGTAGAGGTAAACGTTATGTTTGGAAATTTCTCCGCATTAAACCATTCATCTCCTTTCGCATGTGAGTTCATCATACCATTGCCAGTACTGATTGAAGAAACAGGAATTTTAAGATCGAATTTTGAGGTTGCTAATTTTTCGGAATCGAACACAATGGTTCCAGACAATTCTTTAAATATACCAGACGCTTCCTTACTAGAAAAAGAGATTTTAAAATCAGTACCAATCTTCCATTGCTGGGCGTTGATTATGCATGTAAGCAGTATAAATGCACTGAACAAACATCCTTTCATACATCTTGTTTTAGTTTTCAGCAACCTCCAGGTCACAGATCAATTTCACCTCATCGGATAAGCCTGGTGACGGTTGACCCACTCCGAAATCTGAACGCTTGATAGAACCGGTCATTTTATACCCTGCAACACTTTTGCCTGCCTCGTCCTTCACCGTTCCATTGTGCGCAGCCACAAAAGAGATCTCTTTTGTCACACCGTGCATCGTTAAATTTCCTTTGATGAGGTACGAATTCTTTTTTTGTTTGGTCACCGATGTGCTTTGGAAGTTGACACTCGGATGCTTAGCCGCGTCGAAAAAATCGGCTGTCTTCAAATGATTGTCGCGCATTTCCACACCTGTGTAAATTGACGAAACATCCGCGTTCATTTGAATCGTTGAATTAGCTAGGTCCATGGTTGCCGAAGACACCTTCACTTCAAATTTCTGGAATTCTCCATTCACATCCGAAATACCCATGTGATTGATTGAAAATCCTAATCTTGAATGGGTAGCATCACTCGTCCAGTCAATGGCAGGAATTAGCGCGAATGAAAACAAGGTAAATGCAATTGATACTGTTAAAAAAACTTTTTTCATACTTTATGATTTTAATTTGGGATACAAATATCCTAACAATCAAAACCAGATTGTGTTGACACAGGTTAAGATTTTATTTCAGTCAACCAATGAAACCAAACTTCTTGCTCAAAAACAGGAACATCATTGTCGCGACAAACTCTTACTGTGAATGCTGTTCCTCCTTCATCGGGTTTTTCGGTGTCGTTGTAAACAATAGCTGCCGTCGCCGGAGAAAGGTCCTGATGTCCCAGCACTTTCACTGCATCCCTTAAGATGAGTGCAACTTTGCTCGTGTAGCCATCTCTGTTTCCATCCAGGTAATAATTAAGCATCCCTCTCGTTTTGTGTTTTCTTGCTTCATAAACGACTGGATCTTCCCGAAGGATCGATAGCTCGTCGAGCGAAATATACGTGTAATCCGAGCGATGCTTCTTTCGATGACCTTCCGATGGTAGCACCATCATGACTCGGCTGGGATTGACATTTTTTGCACCACTGCAAAATAGTTCGTCTGCACCAGTAGCGTTTCCACTTCTAAAAGTTAAGTGGGATGTTTTTTTTGCAATTAATTCACCGAGCAGAACTAATTTTTCCTTGTCCTCGGCTTTAACCTCTCTTTTACCAACTAGCAGAATTACACTACCCGGATGATCAAACTTTTCAATGAACTCATGTAATAGCATAGATGCATTTCTTAAGAACTCAGTTGATGATAATTAGATTAAACTTTTCGAAACTACTAAAAAAAGCGCCAACCGCAGAAAGGTATAGGATTTACGAGTTTTGTGATTTTAATTTTTAACCTTGACAAATGAAATTTGATCTTTGAATACGTCTTCCTTTCACTCATCGGCATCACTTTAGATCGAATTTCCATACACAATCATACGGTCGGTCGCTCCCGGGCGTTTAGCCCAACACCCTATGACAGGTGATGGGTATGGTTAAACGCATCCAGCTCATCCTGCAAAGCATCTATTTCATGCTCTGCTTTTTCAATAAGCTCGTCCAAACTGCCTTCCGAGAGAAAGGCTTCATAACGTACGGTCGAAGACTCGTAACGAGACACGGACAAACCGTGACGAGTATCCACCTGCCGCAAACGCTTAACGTAATTCTTAAGCTCCGACATTCGGAATATTTTGTCACGCACCTCGGTCGTTGCTGCGTGTATTTTTGTTTTCAGCTCTATGTACCCGGACATCTCAAGTGTTATTTTTTCCAAAAGCTCCTCAGGGTTGTATGGTCGGAGGTTCCCCTCGGGGATACTGTTGGAGGCACTCAACTTATCCCACAACTTGTTTAAGACATTCAGTTTTTTGTTTTTTTCCTTAAGCGCTTGTGCAATGGTCATTTGATATATTTTAGAATTTCGAGACTTAAACGAACAAACGCATCACTACATAACATGGTAATCTATTTTTTTTTAATTTAAGGTCTAAATACTGTCACCATGAAACCCCTTTATTTTTTAATCTGTATACTTTTAGTTAGTTGCGAAGTCAGCACATCTGATTCTTCGGAAGAATCAGATTTAGAGCCGGTAGAAGAAAAAAATAATTGGCTTGAGGACATCGAGGATCTCGGTAAAAAAGCGTGGAAAGAAGGCGAGAAGTATACTGAGAAGCTGAAGCAAATCGAAATCAATGGTTTTTCAGTTGATGATGACATAAAGCTTGGAAAACAGCTGGACGAAGAGCTTAAGAGCTCATCGGAGTATAATTTACTGAGTCGAAACAGCAATCCACAATTATACAGCTACCTTGAGGGCATCAGAAATACCATTCTTGAAAATGGAGAGTTTAGGTATCGTGACAAATTTGAATGGAAGCTCACAGTAATTGATGACGATGAAACGGTAAATGCATTTTGTGCACCTGGTGGTTACATTTACATTTACACAGGTATTTTGAAATACCTAGACAATGAAGCAGAGCTTGCCGGTGTTCTTGCTCATGAGATGGGACACGCTGAAAGAAGACACGGCACAAGGCAAATGACCAAATCTCTTGGCATCAAAGCCATATTGGATTTCCTGACAGGCGGAAGTGAGAGTTCATATTATAAAGAAGTAATTAATGGACTCATATCTCTTCGTTATTCAAGGCATTACGAACGAGAAGCCGATGAATGTTCAGTGAAGTATCTGTGTTCCTCAGAGTACAAATCAGATGGGGCAGCCGGATTTTTTGAAAAAATACTGAAAGAAGAAGGTGAACGATCGTCTGAATTATTGAGTACCCATCCGGATCCGGCCGAGAGAATCTCCAATTTTCATGCTTCCAGAAAAAAAATGAAATGTACCGGTGACGAGAATTACACAGATCGGTATCTAAAAATGAAAAAATCACTCTAATCCAATATGTAACATATTGTTTTTGTGATATTTAAAAAATAATTTACTTTTTTTACTATTTCAGTGTTACTTTTTAAAAGTATGAGCGTTTATTAGCTGCTATTCATTTTTTATGATCCGAACTTCTGCCTCAACCCCTCCCCCTCCCCTCACAGATGCAAAGTTAAACCGCTGGGTCTTATAACCCTCCGGAAAATTTTCTGAAAGCCTTCGGGCTAAAGAATACCGCTTTTCCTGTCCCGCTGAAGGACCGGTGGCAATACCTTGTGCTTGAATTTTTAATATCTAAATAACCTGTAATCTATGAAAAACCAAATTCTTCCCTTCGTCACAACTATCGTTAACAACTTGCTCGGTGGCAACATGAAACATATGAAAAAGGACCTTATTCAAAGTGCCTGTCTTAAGTGTCTCGAAAAATTTCATTTATACAATCCAAACAAAGGAACCTTTTTTAGCTGGGTATACTCGGTAACGAAGTTTCATTTCATCGATGAGCTGCGCAAAAAAGGGAAAGAGGTGAGTATCGATTATATGGAAGACCTTTACTTATTTAGAGATTTAAAGGATGAATCATTTGATGAGTCCATGAGAAAACAAGTATATGAAAGTGTGCATGAGCTTCCTGAGAAACAAAAGAAGGTTGTTTTACTGAAGACGAAGTTTAATTGTTCAGCAAGAGAAATCAGCGAGTTGACAGGAATTCCTGAAAATCAGGTTGCGGCTTATTTTTACAGGGCCAAGGACACGTTAAGAAATGATTTGGCTGCGTGAAAAACAAAAAGGACTTTGAATCAAAGTCCTTTTTTCAATTTGATAGATTGCTTTATCATACCATTCAGCATTCTGAGCAAATCTCTTTGTTCAACCAACTCGAGCAGCAATGGCGCAAGTACACTGTCGTCAGCACCTTTCGCTAATAATCGATGTCTTTCATCTTTTAGATGCTCAATTCTTGATTCGGTCTCTTTTTTTGTTCTTAAGATATAATCGAAATCATCAAGCGCTGTCTCAAGTAACAATTGTCTGATTGAGTTCTTTAGATGAAAATTTTTCTTGTTCATGGTCAATTCAGCGTCCTTATCGAGCAATGAATCGTGAATGGTTTGTAATTCTTTCCGTACCTCTACCTCCTGAGCTCTTGCTTCAGCGGCTCGTTCATAATCTTGGACTCTTACATGATCGATTTTCTCAATCATACGTTCGGCAAGCTTCAGTTTAAGCTGAAGAACCTCTTTGAATGCGTTGTTGAAGTCGGACGGATCGATCTGCATGATGATAAATGTACAATTTTCAGTCTACTGAGTCTAAAAAATCCTTTCTAATCTTGCCCTCTGACTTGTCCATCATGTAAGTTCTCATTGAGCTCCCCAAATCGGACATTATACCCGCAACGTGAGATTTTTCGAACGACACAGAATTAACCCGAGATATTCCTAACAGATCAGACGACCTCCAAGCGTCAATTCCCGCGCCGAGAAAGTTGAAAGACCATTTCTCTGTTTCTTGAAGTCTACTGATCATCATTCTTATTTGATCTGTTGAGTAGTTTTTGGAAGAGTTTTCTTCTCCATCGGTAAGAATTACGCAAACTACACTTGCTTTATCAGCTTCTATGTCTGCGCCATACATTTCCTCCAATCTTCCAATAGATGTTCCAATAGCATCCAACAAGGCAGTTCCCCCTGAAGGCACATAATTACTTTTTGTCAGACATGGTGCCTCGCCCACACTTGAATCTCTAAAATCAAGGTGAATGGAGCTGTTGAAGGTTGTCAGAGAAAAGGAAAATTCTTGATCCGGAAACTCTGCTTTCAATTCTTTCAACGTATTCAGCTGGTGGTTAAATCCTTCGATAGTGCTGTCAATGCATGTGACCATCGATCCACTTCGGTCCAGTATGAACTGATAATGTGTTGTTTTGTTTGTCATGTTGTTTATTTTAAAATTCAAAGTATTAACGTCATCCTGGGCAAATCCTAACAAATTGCTATGTCAAAGAAATATCTGTTTATTTTTATACGAAACAATAGTACCAAATGGAAAATCGAGATGTAGAAAAAGGATACTCCAAAGAAGAATTTGTGAGTAAATTGAGACGATTAGCAGATAGCATTGAAAAAGGAGAAAACTTCAGGATTTCTGTCGCAGGCGAGGCTATATACGTGCCGGATCGAGCTATTTTCACAATTGAACATGAGCGAACGGACGGAGCTCACGAACTAGAATTTCAGATTAAATGGACGGATCAATAAGCGCTTGTTTTGATAATTTTTCTCGATTTCGACGGAACAGTCGTTGAACATTCCTACCCTATCATCGGAGCAGCTAACCCCGGTGCCATTGATGTCATCCGGTCTTTACAGAAGGAAGGACATGAAATCATATTGAACACGTTGCGGGCCGATCTGAATGACGGTTCTCTAGAGGAAGCTATGTCCTATTTAAATTCGCCAGATCTTGGATTAGAAGAAATCATTCACTTCGAATCCAGAAAGCGTGCTCCACAAGCTTATCCTACCCAACTTCATCCCTCTCAAAAGGAATTCTATATTGATGACACCTCCAGCGATGCTCCACTCAGACCCAATATAACATTACCGATGGGCATGATGGTAGATTGGCGAATAGTGAGAAATGACTTCCTCAGATGGGGATTGATTAAGTCCAGTTAAGTGCCTTCTGTTATCTTTTTCATTTGTTTGCGTATGTATGGCATGGAAAAGACAGACAAACAAATCCGGGAAGAAATTAACGTTGATTATGCAGACAAATCAACTTTTAAAGTGTATTGCATTTTATTTCTTGCACATATTCTGAGGTCCTTATTATCGGAGGTTTTCATCTTCATTATCTTTTATATTGCTATTTTATTTATTCCATTTATTTTGTGGCTTTTCACTGGAGATACACCTATGCTTCTTTTGGCATTATTAATTGCCATTCCCGTTCATTATATAATGTATACGTTTACACCGAGTATTCGGGAAGTTGTGGAGGATGAAGAGCGTATTCAATTACGCGACGAGCTAAACATCGGGATCGATGAATTGAAAGCGATTCTAAAAAGTCGTAAAAACTAAAATTTAATATGCTCATAACCATCAGTTGCTTTGGACAAGGCTTGAGATGCTGGACATGTGACCTGGAAGAGCACACCTACCATTCACTCGAAAAGATTAGAAGCTCACTTGATTGCACCTACGAAAGCCTACTGTTCAATTTAGATTTCTTGAAGAAACTTGGTTTTTCAAGTTGGGATCAGCTTGCCACGAAGGAGGTAGAACGCTACTTTTTCATTGACCGAACCAATCGAATAGAGCTAAAACGAGATAAAAAATCTATCGCAAAGTTTAAGAGCAATGAGCTTTTACCCGAAAACACATTGTTCCCACTGTATCAGTCAAAATTCAGAGAACTTTCAACGGACGCACCTGAATCGAATAAAAAACGAATTGTGCTTTATCAGCTCGAAACGGGTATGTTCTTCAAGTTTAAACTTGAAACCCCGGATTTCAAAATTGAAGAATTGTGTTTTGAGCTAAAAGAAGGAACTCCTTTTCATCCGGAAATCTGCCTGGCGGGGATTACTTATTCAGAAGGTCCGCTAGAAATTTGTCAGGAAGACACACTAACGCGCAGTTCAAGAGTCTACACCTATTGATTCAGTGGAATTGACAATACATTAAGGAATCTATTTTTCATCTTCAGCGTCAAGGCATCATCCTTCCCTCGAATCTGACTCATGAAGGCAAGCATTCCATTTAGTCGACGGACAAAAAAACTGATATGGTCGGTAGTTGGTTTGGTTGTTAAATTCAGATGCTTCGCAGCGGCGCTAGGCAATCCATTTATTTCTGAATCGAAGATCATAGCCCTAAGCTTCCTTACATACGTTCGGTCTACATTGGCTTTATGATTCACAACGACTCCAGTCACTAATTGCTTGCGGTTTTTAGATCTTAATCTCGTTTTATCAGCGTTGACATGAAAACCTTCTTTTTCGATCAGATTGTTTAATTCATTTTTAAATGCTTCTGGCATGAAAGACTGTGACGAAAATGTCAGATCGTCGGCATAGCGAGAGTAATCAATCGCGTAGGTTTTGCACAATTTACAAATTTTGTAATCCAGAGACAATGCAGCAAAATTTGAAAGTACAGGTGAGCTTGGAGCCCCCTGAGGCAATCGGCCTTTGTATGTCGTCAACAGCGCAAGACAATTAGAGAGGTGTTCATTGAATTTAAACGGCGAATTCTGAAAAACATGCTTAACCCTTAATGCATTTACTGAATGAAAAAAATCCTTTAGATCCATGTTCAATACATAGTTTTTAGACGTATGAACTGAGGCATTTTTCAAGATATTACATGACTTTCGATTAGGATACCTTACAAAACCATGTGTTGTTTGCGGTCTCAGATAAGTGTAGACACTTTGCAAATGATCATTCAGTTTTTCCTGGAGTAGTTTAAGAGATTTTTCAGGTATATCTAAAGACCTGAATCCGCCGTTCTTCTTTCTGATATTTTTTTCACTGTAAACGGGAGCATTAATATTCCTGAGCAAAGCATTTGCAGAAACACCGGAAAACAGAATCAAATCTTGATCAGACTCGATTCTAAGAAGCTCAAGTGCTTTTTTCTGGGTACGTGTGAATTGTTTTTTGTTAACCAACGTTGTCTCGAAAGCTCCGTTGCTTATTTCTGAATTGAATTCTATAGCGGTCTGCTGAATATCTTTCATATTGATCTTTAAAAAGGCCGCTACCGTGCTTATCCAAATTCACGATGTTCTGACAGAGAGAGCCTGCGATCGGCGGAAGAACAGCGTAAGCTTACGTTGCTCCCTCTCAGGTCGGATTGCAGGTTACACAATCGCATGTCGCGTGTTCGACACATAAGTTGTGGCAGCGGCCAAAAAACATTAAAACGGCGGGTCTTCACCATCAAGCCCATTCTCCTCCAGCCGTTTAGGATCGATTTTAAGAAGAGACAAATCTAATTGACTCTCGACCACTCGACAAAAAGGGATGTCAATATTTAACCTGATGTTCGTCAGTGGACCCGTTCTGTTCTTCGCTACGATGATGTCCATCTTGGCATACGTAGATTCTCCATTTTCGTCCTGATAAAACCCGTAATATTCGGGTCTGTACAAAAACAAAACCTTGTCTGCATCCTGCTCAATTGCTCCGCTTTCACGCAGATCTGATAGAATCGGACGTTTTTCGCCTCCACGTTGCTCAACTGCCCTGCTAAGCTGACTAGAGCAAATGACAACAGTCTCCGTATCCCGAGCAATTTCCTTCAGTGTTCGAGAAAAATAAGCTATCTCTGATTCTCTATGATGCCTGTACCTTGGGGAGCTTAACAATTGAATATAGTCCAGAAGAATAACTTTCACACCTTTGCTATTGACCATTTCATGACAAAGTGATTTAAGATCAGTCATGGAGTGCAAATGTTTGTCAGCAACGTGGATCCGACCTGTAGAAGATTCAGCAGCACAATTTTTCAACTTCTTTTTTTCCTCCTCAACTAATTTCCCATTCATGATACGAGATGCTTCAATTCCTGAAGCCCTGCTCAAAAAACGCGACGTAAGTACAGGCGCGGAGAGGTCAAGCGAAATGTACAAGACAGGAACTTGCTCAGACAAACGAGATGCAAGATCGACAAAAAGGCATGTTTTACCCATCGCCGGTCTGCCACCAACAACGATGAACTCGCCATAGGTCAAACCTTGGAGCTCATCATCAAAAAGTTTCCAGCCCGTGAGTAAAGCATTTTGTTTTTTCTCAGAATTCAACAACTGTTCAGAAAGAAGATTCAAAGGAACGGTAACCGATGGATCTAACGGAAGACCTGAGTGCCACTTTAAAAGTACTTCAATACCGTCTTTAAGTTCAGAAGCCGACAACAGCTCATTAGAAATAAGCTCCGAAAATTCCTGAACCTCCCCTTTCTTGTTTTTAACCCTGAAATGGACATAATAATTGTAATTATTCCCCCCCACTAGGTAGTCAGTGATAATCACAACGCTCGAATCGGCTTTCACCCTCACTTTTTGACCGGGAACAAAGTCAGTCCCGTCCAAAACCTTGTCTCTTAATTTTGCATTATAAATCAACGAACGCATGGGCCACATATAGGATACATGCTGCTGGAGTGAATCCTTGGATTTTTTGAGCTTCTGATTGGCAATCGTAAGCTCATCCATAGACTTCGTTAATTCATCTAATTTTTCTTTCAGTTCAATCGACTTTTGGTTATTTTCATTGATGTTTCGAAATAACATAAAAATGATACCACCCGCAACGAGTGTTATAAAGATTACAGAAATGATCCATTTTCTATTTAACTCCTTTACCTTATCAATTATACTCATATGAAGATGAATTCAGTTCCACGAACTTAGCAATAAAAGACGAATATACAAACCCCTTACGCCTCCGAACGGAATCCGAGTACCGACCGCTTAGTTTGAACCAGAAATTCATTCTCAC
>JAJTDX010000086.1 GCA_021298235.1 Cryomorphaceae bacterium
TCCGGAGGAAGGGTAAAAACGGCGATTCGGTTGATGCGCTTGTGGCCATAAAAGCCCCATTTTTTTTCGATTTTCAACTCATAGGAAGTCCATGCCAAGGTGATTGGCAATAGCAAGAGCAACACCCATTTATAATTTAACAAGCTTCCCATTTCTCAGAATCGGTATGACATCCGTTTGATTTGGTGTCAAGCAATATTTGATGTCTTCATTCAGATTTAAGTTCTTAAGCCTTCGCCTGTGCGAGCTGGATTTAAGATACCCAAGGTAATTATCTTTCGCAGAAAGATAAAGATATTTTGCGGCGATAGAGGAGTCTTCAATAGAGGTGAACCGTCCGGTTGAAATTAAATATTCTGAAATTGCACCGGCGCATATCGTATCCTCCAGATTAAATTTGTCCTGCCATCCTGAACAAAGGCAAAGAATGTTTTTGTCTTGCTCTGAAAGCCATTTGGAGAGAACATCCATGTTAAGGAACGAACCGACGACGACGATTTCAGCGTCTTTGGCTACATCTAATGACTTTGTACCGTTTGTTGTTGTCAGCACAACCTCTTGGTCCCGAAATTCTTCTTTCATGTATGAAAAAGGAGAGTTTCCGAAGTCAAATCCTTCAACAATCTGTCCTTTACGTTCCGCACCAGCAAGCCAACCTTTCCTTTTATATTCTAACGCTTCTTCTACCGTAGGAACAGGTATGATCGATTTAATACCATTGTCGAAAGCAGCGCATATGGCTGAAGTTGCACGAAGAACGTCAATGACAACAACTATCTCAAATTCATCTTTGTAGTATGAATATTCACCGGGAGTGAAGCATACTTCAATGCGTTTACGAAGATCCATGTTGCAAAGGTAGAAATATTCTTTTCCTACCCTCTTTAAAGTGAGGGGCTATTTCCCGCCTTTAGGTGGTTAGTTTTTTTAAAAGTCCCATCCAACCACCACCATTATGTACTTCTTTGAAGCCATTGGATTTTAAAATCCCTTTGGCGGTTGCGCTTCGCATGCCGGAGGCACAGCACGTAATGATGGGTTTGTTTTTGTCCAGTTTGTTTAATTGAGTTCCCAATATCTGTAATGGTATATTTTTACTTCCAGGGATATTTCCTGAGTCAAATTCAGCTTTTGTTCGAACATCGATGATAGGTGCACCGTTAGCAAATAGTTCTTTGTAATTTACTTTGGGGCCAAATAAGTTTTTGAAAAATTCAAACATAGGTTTCTATTTCTGATTTACGTAATAATTCACATTCAGCCAGCTTCCTGCATTGACACAATCGATTCCTTTTTGTTTTAAAAATGCTTCAGCAGATCCACTTCTTCCACCCGATGCGCAACACAATATCAGTGGATGTTTCATTGTCTTCAATAGGGATAAATTTTGCTCAATTTCTTGGAGTGGTACATTTTTCGAATTTGCGACATGACCACCAGCAAATTCGGCGCGAGTTCGTACATCCACTATAGTACCCTGCTGTTCCTTGATAAGTTTTTCAATTGTCATTATACTCTTTTGTAAGTGTTTAAGTTAAATAGAAGATATAGGGGGCAGAAACCGATAAAGCTTGTAAGTAAGAAAATTCCTGCGAATAGAAGTAAACCAATTCCAAAAATTCCACTTAAGGTTCCGTTCCAAAATAGAACAGCGATAATTACAGAAGCTACTATTCGCAAAGTCTTATCCCAACGACCCATGTTCTTTTTCATAATTCTGAGTTTCTACAAAATTCAGAAAGGCAATTGAACATTTGGGTAACAAATGTTACACTAGGGTAATTTTATTTCTACTCAATATTAAAAACTGCTGATCTTCCAGTTTTTTTAGTATTCTGGAGATCACTACTCGGGTGGATCCGCATTCTTGTGCCAACTGTTCGTGAGTCATATGCAAATCTCTAGTACCTAAAACTTCACTTTTTTTCAAAAGCAGTTCGAGTATTCGCTCATCAAGTTTTTTGAAAGTTACAGCATGCACCATTTCAAGTAATTCTTCAAAGCGCTTGTGATAAAGTTTAAATATATAATTCAGCCATTCAGGTTGTTCACGCATTAGTAGATTTACTTTTTCAATGGGGATGAAAAGGAGTTCACATTCCTCCTCTGCTACAGCTTGTATTTTACTTGTGTCTTCATGGATGCCTCCCAAGAATGACATAATACAACTTTCGCCGGGCCGTATGTAATAAAGCAACATTTCTTTTCCGTCTTCATCTGATTTCATAACACGGACAGATCCATGCAAAACTATTGGAATAGAACGTATGTATGCATTTTCCCTTAAGATCGTTTCACCTTCATGAAACGATTTCTGGATGCCGAAATCATGTAATTTTCTTAAGAAATCCTCTGATGTTGTCATTTTTTTATCGTAAGTATCTTTCTCTCTGCCCAAAATGTCATGAAAGGTACGATTGATGAGAGGAGCAATAAGAAGGTTTCTTTAAGCGTGACTTGTTTCTTTTGAAAGGCTAAGACCACCCACAGACAGTACGCAATGAAAAGTCCACCGTGAAGTACTCCCACTACATAATTTGGACCTTTCAGCCCATACATGTATTTTAACGGCATTGTGATTCCAAAAGAGATATACGAGATTCCTTCTAGAATTGCTAGGAGTTGAAGTTGTCCAATCAATGTGTTTAATTTCATCTTCGGTTAATTTATGTTTTTCTTTCGTTCTTCCAGCGCAAACAATTCATCTCTTAAACGGGCAGCTTCAATAAAATCCAACTCTTTGGCTGCCTTTTCCATTTCTTTGCGTGTGAACTGTATGGCTTTTTCAAGTTGTTCTTGTGACATGTATGCCACCACCGGATCAGCGGCCAAGGTCAACGTCTCAGATGTCTCGTATTTGATTTGACGCATTTGATGATCACCATCAGCAACTTTGGTTGCTTCCAGAATCTTTTCTTTCGATTTTGTAAGTGGAGTAGGGGTCAAACCGTTTTCCTCGTTGTATTTTATTTGAAGTGCTCTTCTTCGCGCAGTTTCATCAATTGTTTTTCGCATGGAATCGGTCATCTTGTCGGCATACATCAGTACTGTACCATTGATATTACGCGCCGCGCGTCCTACAGTTTGGACCAACGATCGTTCATTTCGCAGAAATCCCTCTTTGTCAGCGTCCAGAATAGCGACAAGTGAAACTTCGGGAAGATCAAGTCCTTCTCGAAGCAAATTTACTCCAATCAGCACATCGAAGGTGCCTAAGCGAAGCTGGCGCAAAATCTCAACACGTTCGATCGTGTCAATGTCGCTATGAATGTAACGACATAGAATTCCGAGCTTATCCAGGTATTTCTGAAGTTCCTCAGCCATGCGTTTCGTGAGTGTGGTCACAAGCGTTCGCTCATTTCGCTCTATACGGAGATGAATTTCTTCGATTAGGTTGTCGATTTGATGTTTTGACGGACGCACCTCAATAATTGGATCAAGAAGTCCAGTTGGGCGGATGACCTGTTCAACAACAATGCCTTCTGATTGTGCAATTTCATAATCCGCCGGTGTGGCAGAAACATAAATCGTTTGTTTTAGAAGTGTTTCGAATTCTTCGAATTTCAGCGGTCGGTTATCGACGGCAGCCTGGAGTCGAAAGCCATAATCTACCAGGTTGATCTTTCGGGATCTGTCTCCGCCGTACATAGCCCGAATCTGAGGAACAGTGACATGGCTTTCATCAATGACCATAAGAAAGTCTTTCGGGAAATAATCGAGCAGGCAAAAGGGGCGTTCTCCCGGTTGACGCTGATCGAAGTATCGGGAATAATTTTCAATTCCTGAACAATACCCAAGTTCGCGGATCATTTCCATGTCATAGCTGACACGTTCCTCAAGTCGTTTCGCTTCCTCTATCTTGCCTGACTTTCTGAAATTCTCCACTTGTACAACCATGTCCTCACCAATCTGTTCAAGCGCAGTTCGGGTATTTTCCGGACTGGAAACAAAGATGTTCGCAGGGAATATATTTATTTCTTCGAACGTATCGATCCTGTTGTTATTCATTGGATCGATCGAACTGATACTTTCGATGTCATCTCCCCAAAATTCGATTCTGAGGGCATAGTCTGTATAGGCAAGATGAATATCTACTGTATCTCCTTTTACACGAAAAGTTCCACGTTTAAACTCATTCCCAGCGCGAGAATAGAGATTTTCAACAAGCTTGAAAAGGAATTTGTTTCTCGAGTAGGTCTGTCCTTTTTTAATGTGTATAATGCTATTGGCAAATTCATTGGGATTTCCGATGCCATAGATACAGGAAACGGAAGCTACCACTATGACGTCCCGTCGACCTGACAAAAGGGAGGAGGTAGCTGAGAGTCGCAATTTCTCGATTTCATCATTGATCTGCAGATCTTTTTCGATGTAAGTGTCAGTTACAGGAAGATAGGCTTCTGGCTGATAGTAATCATAGTAGGAAACGAAATATTCTACAGCGTTGTTCGGAAAGAATTGTTTGAATTCCCCATAGAGCTGCGCTGCAAGTGTCTTGTTGTGTGACAAGATAAGTGCTGGACGCTTTATTTCTGCAATTACATTAGCAACTGTAAAGGTCTTTCCACTTCCTGTAACACCAAGTAATGTTTGTGCAGGCATTTCAGCATTGATTCCTTCGATTAGCTGACGAATAGCTTCCGGCTGATCGCCGGTCGGAAGAAAGTCTGAAATGAGCTGAAAATCCATGATGATATAACAAATCTATGGATTTCTTTTTTTTTAACACAAGAACCGAGAAATGGTGCGTAACTTTGTTTAATCGATTAAGTATTATTATACCATGACAGAAGCGGTAATATTATTTTTAAGTATAATACTTTTAGAAGTTATTCTGTCTTTCGACAATGCTGCAGTCCTTGCAGTAATGGTGAAAGATTTAGAACCTGAACAACAAAAGAAAGCACTGCGGTATGGTATCATTGGTGCTTATGTTTTTCGTGGACTTTCTTTATTTTTATTAGAGTATATTCTTTCAGTATGGTGGCTCAAGCCTATTGGTGGAGTTTACCTTCTTTGGATGGCATCCAATCATTTTCTGTCCATTTATAAAAAAAATCAATTAGATACTGACAACATTAGAACGAATCGTGTTTTTCAGAAAGTTGAAAAGCTTTTTGGTATGTTTTGGACAACGGTAATTGCGGTTGAGTTTGTTGATCTTGTTTTTTCAGTGGATAACGTATTTGCGGTTGTTGCTTACACAAATAATTTTTATTTGATTTGCGCTGGAGTATTTATTGGAATTATAGCAATGCGATACGTTGCTCAGTATTTTACTGTTTTAATTAATAGATACCCTTTTTTGGAACATTTGGCTTTCATGGTGATAGCCATTTTGGGAATTAAATTGTGCTTTTCGGCCTTTCAGGCATTCTATCCTGAACAAGGTTTTGAGTTTATTAATTCAGAAAAGTTTGACATTTTTATTTCTGCAGTTACGCTTTTTATCTTTCTAGTGACAATTTTTGCAGACCGTTTAAAGAAATAAATAGATGGTGGAATTAGTTGATTAATTCTACCTTAACGTCCTCATCCAACGGTCCCAAAATAAAAAATAGAGTCCGTAATTTCCTTCGAAGTGCTTATGGTGGGCATTGTGTATTGTGCTTGTATTGAGCCATTTTCCAATCCAAGTTCGTAAAATCCATTTTGGATACAGCTCATAGCCCAAGTGTCCGTATACGTTGTAAAGGAATTGCATCAACAGAAACAATATAAGTGCCTCCCGTTGTACTGGTAGACTAAAAGCGATAATAGCTAGGATAGCAGCTTCAAGAATGCCTTCCAAATAATGAAATGAGTAGGATGCGAAGGGGGTGGGATTTGTTGATTTGTGAGGCACGCGATGGACAAGACAAAAAATAGTAGGAAGGTGCATTATACGGTGTAACCAGTAGAAATAGGTGTCGTGGATTAAGAACATCAACGGAAAGGAAAGAATGTAATACGTCCAACCGTAGTCACCTATATTCTCGTAAATCAACGTGTGTTCAGGAAGAATGAACAAGATTAGGGTAGCCATAAACGAAAAGATCACCACTGTCAGCATTGAATGACCTATTTCTGAAGCTACAGCACTCATCTTTGGGAATTTATCCTGGATCTTTGAAAGCTTTAAAAATCGCGGTAATAAAAGGTAAAATAACAGATACGTTCCTCCTGCAATCAGAAAATAGCGAATGAGGATATAACGCGAAACTTTCAGTCCAAGAATAAGGTATTCTTCCACTACTCGAAATTGTCCAGCTGCTCCTGAAGTTTTGTTTGTTCTCTTACTCTTGTATCAAGGATCTCGGCGTATTCGAGCATCGCTTTTTTTCCACCTTCTACATAGGCTGTTCCTGCCCATTTTTGAGCATCTTCTAAATTTCCAAGGACTTCATGGGCCAGGGCAACATTGAATGCCGCCCTCGATCTTATTTTTGACTTTGAGTTAGATTCATACACATCCATCCATGATTTAAGCGCGCCCTCCCAGTCTTTTGCAAGTGCCTGTCTTTCTCCTCGCTGCATGTCGCCTTTTTTTCCTTTGTACATATCTCTGGGTTCCCAGAAATACAAAGGAATGATACTTCTGGCAAAAGCAGTTCCCGCCTCTCTGGATACTTCTTTGAGTGCTGCATTCCTTTTGATAAGTTTTGAAACAGCTTCTGCAAAGGAATTGGCTCGTTCACGCCATCTTTTTTTGAATTTGAATTCATCTTCGTAGGCGATCATGCGTTTAGAGGTATAATATACTCTGATGCCACACGTTGCGGTCGCTGAACCACTCGCTTCAACCGAGGTTTGTCCGCCATTCATGACGCTCTGTACGGCTTGCGCGCCAGTTCCGATAGGGTTATCCAACTGAAAATCAGTATCGAAATATTCCAATACCAAAAGTCCATCTACACCAAGTCGGGCACACATGGTATCAACTGTATTCCAGTCCAAAGGTGCTCCAAATGTCAGCGATCGTGGATCGGACGCTTGCATGGTGTATTCCAAACGTTGTATTTCGAAACGTGTAGATTCCATTAATAAATTATTCAGTGAGGAAATACATTCGTTGGAAAGTTCTTTGTCCTGCTTGTTCATTTCGCCTGTCAATGAGCCTTCTAAAGCGGCCTGAGCGGAAGGAATCGAACGATTGAGAATGGCCATTTTTTTAATCTCTTTTGGGACTGTTATGGTAGCAGGACGCATTACCTGAACGCGCATGTCCCTGATTCCTGAACACGAAAACAGTCCAATGGAGAAAACAAGGCTATAAACAAAGATTGCAAGACGTTTCATAAAACAACATTAGAGCAAAACGAATTTAATCAATAGTATTTTACTTTCATACAAAATATCCCAAGGGAAATAATTGTTGACTAACTTCGTACGAAATATCTGCAGATGAAAGTTTACGGAAACATACTTGAAACGATTGGGAATACCCCCTTAGTTAAGCTAAACCGATTGACGGCTGGAGTGAAGGGGACGATCCTGGCCAAAGTTGAAACAACCAACCCGGGAAATTCTGTAAAGGATCGAATGGCGGTTAAAATGATTGAAGATGCGGAAAAGTCAGGCCTGCTGAAGCCAGGAGGCACAGTCATTGAAGGTACTTCTGGAAACACGGGAATGGGATTGGCCTTGGCATGTATCATTAAGGGATATAAATTAATTTGTGTCTTGAATGACAAGCAATCCAAAGAAAAAATGGATATCCTCAGAGCTGTAGGGGCAGAGGTGGTTGTGTGTCCCACAGCTGTGGAGCCCACTGATCCGCGCTCTTATTATTCCGTATCAAGAAGGTTAGCTCAGGAAATTCCAAATTCATGGTATGTTAACCAATATGATAACTTATCCAACCGCCAGGCCCACTATGAACAAACGGGGCCAGAGATCTGGGAACAAACAGAGGGTAAATTAACCCATTTTGTGGTTGGCGTAGGTACAGGTGGAACTATTTCCGGTGTTGGGAAATATCTCAAGGAGAAAAATCCGAACATTAAAATCTGGGGAATTGATACGTATGGTTCTGTTTTTAAGAAATACAAGGAAACTGGAATTTTTGACGAAAATGAGATCTATCCATACATTACCGAAGGAATAGGTGAAGATATTTTGCCTGCAAATGTCGATTTTGATGTGATTGATTTGTTTGAAAAGGTAACGGACAAGGATGCTGCGGTATATACCCGAAAACTCGCGCGAGAGGAAGGGATTTTCGTCGGAAATTCTGCAGGCGCGGCAATAAAAGGAGTACTACAACTTTCTGATCAATTGTCCGAGGAGGATG
>JAJTDX010000087.1 GCA_021298235.1 Cryomorphaceae bacterium
AAGGCGAAAATTTTGCACTTAGGATACTAAAAATTTGCTGTAAAAGCCCATTCGGATGCAATCTGTTCTTGAAGGTGTCCTTCGTAAGGAATACCAGAACTCTCAGGGAAATTTGCATGGCTTTAATTACAAAATCAGAATCGCCTTTTAATCCTTTATGAGCATAAAGGAAAGCAAAGGAATTGAATCGAATGGCGGCAAGCATTAACTCCGCATCCTTTTTATATTTAGAAGGCAAATACTTTGGATTTAGCTCGCCTGAATTCAGCCCAGTCAATAGCTCTTCTCGACTCAAGGAGCGGTAATCGACTCCACTGAACCTTACCCCATCCTTGACTGAGTATGGGAAACCAAATTTTTCCAGGTTTCTTGAGTTTAGTCGAGAAAAGTCGGGGTCCTTGAACGCCGGAAAAATTGCGAATTCAAAATTGTTATTGAAAGATTTATGTGGAACATTATTGTTCGGTTCACCTCCTTCAAAATAACCCATGTTTTGCGAATAGAAATCAAGCCAATGAACTGCAGATTCATGTTCAGAATCCTGCTCTAATACATCACTTATCAAGGAGCTCCAGCGACCATTTCTAAATATACTTTCTGGAGGAAAATTCAGCTTGTGAACATCAAATCGACGGCTGTAACCCAGCAAAGGAAATTCAAAGGTCTTACGAGAAACAGTGAAAGAATACTTCTCCCTCGTAAAATAAAAAAGAAACTCCTTTTCAAACATGACATGGGCAGCACGCGGAAAATTCACATTGATTCTTCCTATTTGAAATTCTTTAGCGGATTTTCCTGCAACAACAATCACAATCTCGCTGACGTGATTTTGATTCGCAGGCAATAGGGTTAACATATGCTTTTTTGCAACTCTTTTATTCCACCTGTTAAGGGGCTGGTAAGTTACTATAAAAGGATACTCTTGAGGAACAGGCTGATAGGAATCTGCGAGGATTTTCATCAAAATTCCCGGTCGGTGAAATTCAGTTGAAGTAGATGGCAGCTGAAGGGAATCCACACCCGGATGCAAGATGTGATACAAATCTGGTTTTATGCCGAAGTCGCCATTAAAGACAATATTTGGAAACCACGAAAGATCCAAAATCAAATGTCTGATTCTGTTTGAATTCAATTGATCCGGATTCAACACCAATGGTTTGTGTAACCAATTGTATTCTTCAAGAGAAGTTGAATAAACAGTTTGCAAATAAGCTTCAAGCTCCTCCATGTAAGGCTGAATGTTCCCACTGGCCATTTTTAGCCTATCCAAGGTTTGTTGAAGTCCTTGATCAAGGCACAAAAAAGTGATCAATACGGTCAACGGTGCAATCTGATTTATAAGCCCAAAGAGCCCTTCGTTGGAGATAGCACCGCTCCCCAAAAGAACCTTCACTTTCAAAAACTTTATCTTCTCCCCGTTTTGAATCAATGCTTGTAATTCTTCATCAGAGGTAACTTCCACACAATCAGAATAGCCGAACCCCAATGCATAGAGCTCCGAAATATCCGTAAGTTGAGGTTCGTCATGTGGGTTTTTGATGGTAAGCTCATGCAATGAGGAAAAAAGTTTATCCCAAGGTAATTTTGCTCCCTCCAATGCGTCCATGTCATCTATAAGCAGATGTCGCAGCCCCTTTGGAAGAGAGCTGAAGTCGAAGTGTTTTAATTTATTTCCCGAAAGATCAATACGCTTAACAGGTGGACAAGCAGTTAAATCAAATTGATCTAATTTATTCCTCGCCAACAAGAGAGATGAAGAATTCCAATTTTTTAAATATGTGGTTGGAACGCTCGAAATATGCTTTCCAGAAAGATCTGACGAAAAACGAGTAGAAGAAACAGATTGCCAAAATTTATCAGAAATATGGTGCGCCTCCCATTCAATAGATTGAGTACGAACCAGGCGAATCGAACATGCCAATTGCGTTGATTCAACCCATGGCCTGTCCTTGATAGGAACATTTGTTGCTAAATTCTTATGGAACCGCTGGTCAAGAAAATAGTACACGGCATTCACAGGTTTGATTCCGGTCGTTTTGGACATCCACTCTCCTCCAAACAAATCGAGCCTATTTTTAGTCGACCAATGTCTTGATTTCACATAGAAGACACCTCGACCTACTTTTGCCCTGACCGAGGACTTTGGATCTTTGACATGAACCATATCCGCAGTCCAATACGCACCCATTTTGTTGTAAAAACACAATCCATGGTTCTCAGCAATTCCGTTATATTGAGGATCTGAAGGAACCCTCAGTCCAAGCAAGGCTCGGTCCTCATAAAACGTCTCCCGGATATAATCCGCAAAATCTTCTGAAGTAGGAAGTCTCCATTTGATGAGCCTTGAAACGACTCTCAGCATCATTTCCTCAGTGTATAATTTTTTCTCAACTCCACGCCTGGTAAAAACCAAACCCGGCTCCTCCTTATTCCCTCCTACTCTGCCGGCATACATTTCACGTTCGAACAAATTGTACAAATCTCTAGCGTAAAACAGATCATTCTTGCGCCATTCGAGTCCGCACACCATTAATGGCTCTGGACCTTTAAGCTCTTTTGCTTTGTTTTCGAGAAACTGTATATAGCTTGCTGCATCAGCTAAAGTCTTACCCGAACGAACCATCCGAGAAATTATTTGAAGCTCACCGGAATAGCGCCTAAATTCATTATCTGCGGACTGGACTTGTAAAACCCAGGAGACCTTCCCACTTAGCTCACGTAAATATTTCTTAGTTGACGATGAATGCTTCGACACATGGCTTTCACCAAATTTCTTCAGATAGTAAATCTCTTGTCTTAACGATCTCTTGAGAAGCCTTCCGGCTGAACGTTTCTCGTTCAACACAATTCCCGTTACTACCTGCCGTTTATTTCTTCTTAAGATCTTTGTTTTTGACTTTTTAAGTCTCAGCTTCAAGGGCTTAAGCAATTTGTTCATCTGGTGTAACAAAGCTCCGGGAGCGAGGTCTTTTTGATTCCCGGATACCGTGAGATCATCTGAATAACGGGAATAATTTAATTTATGTCTGATACAATAGTTAAGAAACTTTCGGTCAAACTTTGCAAGATAGAAATTCGCCAATATGCCACTGGTCGGTGAACCTTGTGGCAATCCTCCATTGAGGCTCGATACAGTTACAATTTTTTTAGCAAGTGAGAGTCTGACCTTTGCCTTTTCAATATCAGACCAATTTTCATCTAAAATTCCTATCAGCGAGAGGTACCCAGATTTGATATAGAGAAAATCCATGAACATACTGCTCATTTCGGATACATCAATGGAATCAAAAAAGTTCTCAATGTCGGCCTTAAGCAGCGCCTCATTTCCAATGTGGAAATTCGCATTGGTTACCACGTTTTTCCCTTTTCTATATGCAGTAGCACAAGAAGACGGAAGATATTTTTTACGTATTCTGTCTTTTTGTCTGTATCCCCGCGGGACCTGTTCCAGTATTGAATTGAAAAATTCCAACAGTTGATGCTGAATCTCCTTCAAGACGGGTTTAGGTTCAAACAATACCCGACTAGAGCCATCAGATTTTGGTATGACATGCTTGTTGTAATATGATTCATCAAAGTGCTCAGGAAGAGTAAGATCATGTATAAGTCTCAGTGCATTGAACGTATATTCAATTTTGTCACTTTTGAGAAAATCTGCAGTAAATGATCGGTGTGTTAATTCGGAGTTATTCATGTTATACTCTCAAAAGAATTCATTCTGCAAAATGCTACATCAAGTAAAAAAGAGTCGTCGACATATCCTACAAAAGGTCTGTCGTCATCAATCAGATCGTCCTTTGCGAAAATATAACTAAGAATCCAGTCAACAAAATGCGCATTAAATTCAGATCTGTAAGAGAAGAGTTTCCGTGCCCGTTCTAACACCTCCAGTTCAAGGTCGTGAACAGAGTCCCTGTCTTGAGCCAGGGCCTTTTCAAGCTGATCCAAACTAAGCCTTTCAGAAAGTACGGATTCACAATGTGAAATCAACTCGTATTCTGTTGCCAAATATTTCCCTGTTAAGATCCTCCAATTATCCTCATTTTCTCCTAGATCAAAAAACACATTCAAAGCTCCGTTGTCAAAGTTTTTCAAAAAATCAAACTTTACAAAAAGAGAGGCAATCCATTCTGACAGGTCCAGCTGAAGAAAGCTTTCAAGCAATTTCAGTTTGTTTTCCTGCGATAGCGAGGTCTCGGAGTTCTCATCCATACGAAGAAAAAGAGCAACATGCGCCGCATACGAATAAGCGCCTTCACATGCTTCTTTGAGCGCCTCACTCGATTCCATGTGTGCTCCACAAACATTGTTCAACAAGTTCGTCAGAGCATGTTCAAATTCTTTCAACTTCTCTGCTGAATTATCGTTGCTGCCAAGAAAAAGCTCTTCAGCAAGTAAGGCAACAGCTTCATTACGCAAAAAAAAGAAATAATGCATCACTGACCAGTAGATACCGGGATGGTGATTCAATTGCTGTAATTCATGAGCTCTGGAGTGATAAACTCTGCAAGACTCTTGAATTACAGAAATATCCAGTGCATGAACCAATTCGTGGAGAACACACCGATCTAACGTTTCCTCAAACAACTTTAAATCATCCTCCTTGAGGTTTTGCAATCTAATCAACCCGGATTCTGCCGCATCGAACATGGACAAGGCTTTGGGATTGGTTTTTTCAAAGCTTTCATAATGAACAATAACTTCAAACTTTTTTGGGAGCAACGGAAAAAGAAGCTTTGAAAACCGTTCGAACCGCTCTTGAATACAATGGTCCAAAGCCGACGGAACAGAAGCTATTGATGAAGACGCATTATGGAAAAGTAGTTGCACTATTTTTTTCAGATGTTTTACTAATTTAGAACAAATTTATTTTGAAGTGTTATCCAAACAAAAACTTCGCGTACTGCTCGTGATGTTTAATGAATTTTAAAAAACCATGAAAAAAGAAAAATCTACCGGAGAACGAATTCTCTGGGTTGGCGACAAAGCCGCTGAAACCTTCAAAAAAACCAATCGTTCGGTTCTCGATCAGTTTAACAACAATATTCTATTATATGACAAACGCACGGGAGATGACCTTCGTGAAAATGTAACTTATTTGAAAGACTTAATAGATAAAAAAGATTTGGAGTATAAACCGGAAGAACTTCGCGCCGCACTTACTGAGCTACTGGAAAACCATAAAATAATGGATGCAGATCTACTCATTGGAAGCTCGTTCGAATTACTATTTCAGCAACTCTTGAATATTTACAAACAAGGAGATAAGAAATCCCAGAGTACCTCTAAGTCAAAAGCTTCAGAGACACTCTTCTCTTATTCAATGTATAAGAATAGTGAGCTTCCTTCACTCGGTAAAAAGAATCTGAAGAATGTATTGTTCCTGCATCAGGATATTCCCTTTACAGATATGAAAGAAGAATCAAATGAAACCATGAAAAGTGCCGGTAAACATTTTTACAACGTGTACGCAACGCAAAATTCGGATACCGACTTAAATGAATTTTTATTCAACTATTCAGAAAAAGATAATTCCCTAACAAAAGACATAAAAACCCTATAAGCACATTCACTACATGGACAGAAGACTGTTATTCGAAGAAATACTCCGCAGACACGAAAGTGATATCCGCAGGACCATCCGTTCGAAATTCCCGAACAAAATGGACGCAGATGATATCTTTCAGGAGCTTGCCATACACATTCTTAATAAGCTTGAGGAAGAATCAGATGAAGAGCTTGAACGTTGGGATGTTAAAGGATGGCTTATTCGAATCACAGGTAATTTTTGTCTGACTGAGCTACGCAAAAAAAACACTAAAAAAGGTCGCGCAATGAAGGATCTTCCAGATGAAGATGCTTTTGATAGAGGACAATTTCACAAAGGAGGCGGATATGATCCGGAACAAGATCCATCGCGAAGCAGTCTCGGTGTCGATATTGCTGAATTGCTTTCTAATCTTAATGAGCGCGACAGAATGATTGTGATCTTGAAGCACTTTGAAGGTCGTTCTGTTGAGGAAATTGACCAAATCATGGACATAACGAATAGCGCTCAATATTACAAGCGTGCCATCGAAAGACTTCAGCGAACTATTGGTGTAGAACGTTACAGAGAAGCTTTCGATGACTTTTTCCCTCTGGAATGAGCTAAATATTTTGAAATCAACCGTGCTAAGTCACGGTTTTTTTTTGCTCAAATGTTATGCGGGGAGTTAGACAGCGTTAATAGCTCGTAATCGTTCAAAATTTATCAAATGTCCAACACCCCCACCAGAAGAACTACAAAAACAAAAAGCTTGTCCGTCATGGACGCAATCTCCAGTATTTACAAAAAATCCAAACAATCTGGTTTAAAACCTTCTATTCTCCGATCGCTGAAACCTGAGCTAAAGATAGTTTCTGAATATATCTCGGGAACCGAGGAAGAAGGCTTTCTTTTTGCCAACATCGCGACCATGAACTTGTTCGGAGAACACATAGATATGCTCGATATTTTTCGCTACTTCGACATTACTCCCTTTGAGATCACACCTTACTTAAAACCTCTCAATAAGCTTGTTGAAAGAGGTGTATTTACCAAAAGAAGACAACGAAGACGTTCTTCAGAAGAAGCAATGAGGAAATACTATTACTCTGTTCATGGTGATATTTTAGATGCGCTGCTTAACAGCCAACCTTTCCCTGCCAGAGAAAATGGTGTGATGGCCGATCAAATCGAGGTGCTGGGCAAGTTATATGACCTCTCCAATGAGTGCATTCAAGATTCACTGGATCCGGATGAAATGTTTACCGAGATGGAAGAGCTCTTAAAAAATAACAGACACTTCCCTCTAATATCAGCTATTCGCGATATGGAAATTCGTGAAACAGACCGTGCAATTTACATTTATGTAGTTTGGAAAAGCATGAACGGAAGCATACTTATTGATATTGATGATCCGATCAACTCTTTCTTAAAGGTGCCTTCTATGAAGATCAAATACCTTCAGGAAATCTATAACGGAGAGAATAAGCTGATCAAGCATAACCTGGTGGAATACAATCAAGGCAGATTCTTCAACGACATTGAGTTGAGTGTTACGGACAAGACAAGAGATTTGTTAGAAAGTCATGGAATCACCTTGCTCAAACCAAAAAACAAGAGCAATACGATCAAACCGGAAAACATCACATCAAAACAGTTGTTCTACGAAAAAGAAGAGAACGAGCAAATCGATAAGGTGCTGAGTATGATGGAACCTTCCAAGTACACCGACCTCATGTCTCGACTAGAGAGCAAAGGATTGCCTCAAAACCTAAATATTCTCCTCTTTGGCGCACCAGGAACAGGAAAAACGGAGACAGTTCTTCAGCTGGCAAAACTATCCGGCCGGGAGATCATCAAGGTAGATATCAGTCAGTCAAAATCCATGTGGTTTGGTGAAAGCGAGAAGCTTGTGAAAAAGATTTTCAAAGATTACGAAAGTATCTCAAAGAACTGTAAGCTCGCTCCAATCTTACTCTTTAATGAGGCAGATGCAATCCTGGCTACACGAAAAAACAACACTTCAAGCAGTGTAGCACAAACCGAAAATGCTATACAGAACATACTTCTCGAGGAGCTTGAGAATTTCAAGGGGATTTTCATTGCTACGACGAATCTCGCGGAGAATCTTGACAAGGCATTCGACCGAAGATTTCTCTTCAAAGTGCGTTTCAATAAACCAAGTGTCGCTTCAAGAGCTGCAATCTGGCGAACAAAGATTCCATCCTTGAAAAAAGCTGAAGCGACTAAAGTGGCTGAAAGATTCGAACTTACAGGAGGTCAGATTGATAATGTAGTCAGAAAAGCTGAAATCGAATTCGTATTAAATGGGAAGAAAATCACGGTTGAAAAGATCATTGAATTCTGCCTTCAAGAAAGCGTACTTCAGTCAAAATCAGTTCGGATAGGATTCGGTCAGGCAAGCTGACCGGATTCTATTTATTCGTCCTCGCCGTCGTAATCGTAACCAATTGGTCTTCTTTCATTTTCGTTTGACTTCAACGCATCACTATTAAATTCTGCAACATCTTCCAAAGTGATAAGTTCTTTAGAAATGTTTTTTCGTTCTTCAGCCGGAATATCTGCCAATCTCAACTTTTGATTCTTGAGAGCCTCCAAAACAATTTTCCTTGACTCACGTGCATTTCCAAAATCACCCTTTTGCGATTTAATTCTTTGTTCAAGGTATTCACGGATGTGCTTTTCGGCGTCCTCTGAAAGTGTCTTACCCTTCGCTTTGAACATGTTTTTTAATATCGAAATCAGTGCGGTCAAATCGTAATCTTCAAATTGGAATTTTTTATCGAAACGAGATCTCAACCCGGGATTAGATGAAAGAAATGTCTCCATCGGTTTGTCATACCCCGCTACGATCACCATAAACTCACCTTTGTAATCTTCCATGAATTTTAGAATCGTGTCAATCGCTTCCTTACCAAAGTCATTTTCACCTTTTCCTGCCAACCCATATGCCTCGTCGATAAAAAGAACTCCTCCTATCGCTGCCTCAATTTTCGACTTTGTAAGTTGAGCCGTTTGACCGATATACCCGGCAACCAACCCACTTCTATCGACTTCCACAAGCTGCCCGGTACTCAACACACCCATAGCCTTGTAGATTTGAGCGAGCAAACGTGCAACGGTCGTTTTTCCCGTTCCGGGATTTCCGGTGAACACATAATGCAGCGTAATAGCTTTGTGATCAAATTCTCCTTCTTCCAACTCATATTTGGCCACTTTGACGAGCTCATTAACTTCATTTTTGATCTCTGCCAATCCTTCAAGAGCGTTCAACTCGGAAAGTGTAACTTGCAAATCTTCGGGATTATATTGATGAACCTTTGTTGCCTCATTTGCAATTACAGACTCCAAATCGGCAAGCTCACGTTCAAACTCCTCCTCCTTTCTCTTTGCTTCCTCTGCCTCTTTCTGCTTTTTTCGTTTATCCCATAAAATGGCTACGATCACTAATAGAATCAAGGCGAGAAAAACACCCCCAAAAACTTGTAATAAAAACGCAAACATAGAATTCAATTTTGCCTAAAAATAAGAGAAATGCATCAAAGTCAACGGAGAAATTGAGTAATTTCTATTTTTACATAAAAAAGAACCCTATGCGAATCACGTTACTCATACTTGCTTTATTGTTGTCCCGAAACAGTTTGTCTCAGATCTTGAATATTGACCGTGAAAATGGCCAAGATACTGTTCCCAAAAAAGTGACTGCAGCCTTTGGTTTTAGCTTTATTGGCGACAAGCAACGTCGAAATGTCATTGAGTTTACGAACACAAGTGAGCTCGTTATTCGTGTTAAGAAAGACAGAATCGTCATTTTTAATGGATTGACAGATCTGATCTTTAACGGTAGTACTATTTTGGAAAACAACGGTTTCTTTCAATTAAGATTTCGGGACAATGACAAAAGAAAGTTTTATCCCGACTTCTTTACACAATACCAATGGAACGGTATCCAGGGAATGGAATACAGAGCATTAGCCGGAGTAAATGCACGATTCAGGTTTCTGGAAAAACGTAGGTCTGATTTATATTTAAGTATCGGAACATTTTACGAAGCAGAAAAATGGAATCCATTTCTTAAATCCTACAGTTTCTCCAAAGATTCCTCAGATATTATTTACAGAAATCTATTCCGGTTAAATCTTACAACGAAGTTTGCGTTTAAAATTGGAAAGCATATTGATTTTTCAGGAATTAGCTACCTTCAATTCCCTATCAATGAATTTTTCGGGAGTCCAAGATGGTTTTTTGACAGCAATCTGAATTATGAGGTAAACAAACATCTGAGTATGGTATTGCACTACGACCACAGTTTGGACAATTATAGACCACTGCCTATTGAAAATTATTACTACAACCTGTCTCTAGGATTTCAGATCAGGTTTTAGTGCTTAACGGGCTTTGTTTTTAAATTTTTCAAGTCCCTCTCCAACCATTTTAACAATTTGTTCAATGGGAAGCGCATTATTGTTGGTCATGGTGATACCTCCAATGTTGTATTGAAAGCTACCGATGCTCTTGAAATTAGATGTTCTAGCCACTTTTCGGTATTTGCGTCTGCGATCGATCCCGTACGCTTTCATCTTAACCTTAACAAAAGGTTTTAATCTTGAATAAGAAACTACTTCTGTACCAATGCTCCCGATATTGTGCACATCAACTGAAATTTTAACCTTCACGTAATACTCGAGGTATTCCGTGGCCATCGCCTGTCTTTTTGTACCTCTTGGTAAACCACCAACTTGTTGCGAGGTTGCTGCATACCTTCTTTCCTCTCCTCGCTTGTTCAATGAATACAACCACTGAACTTCGGTGTGTAATTCAGACTGAACGATTTTTTGAACTTCGGTAGTAATTGAATCATACAAATGCTGCGGAATAGTCAACTGATTTCCACCATTCGTTCCAATAGTGAATCTATTTGTCAAACGCTGGTCCACAAACCAATGCATTTTGTAAATTCCCGCCCCCTGCTGGGCGAACATTTTCAGAGCAGAGAGCAACAAGAAACAAATAAGAAAGGTGCTTTTCATTCCGGAAAAATAAATACAAAGTTCGTAAAATCATTCGTCCCTACCAAACACCTTTCTCCGAATGTATCTGTCAGATACCTACTACGAGTCGCAAGTATCCAAAATTCATTCCACCGCTGTACACCTTCACAATATACGTTTGCGGAGTTAAACCTACAAGGTCAATTCTTCCGGTGGTGGTTTTTTCGAAATGTTGGACACGCAACAACTCACCCGACATAGAAAATAATTGTATGCTCCAACCTTCACTCAATTCTTGTGGTACCTCAACAACAGTGTAGTCCGTTGCCGGATTGGGGTACATTTTTAATGTTGGGAAGTGATCTTGAGTAATTTGAATTGCATCCTCCTCTACGTAATCCCCCCACAATTTGGCAGTAGTCTCAAGTAAACCCACAAATTCAACGCGCTTCTCATAGGATAACCCAGTAGAAGGATCCCCTAAATTTTGTTTACCTCTCAGGATTGCCTTGGACATGTTGGCATCAGAACGGAATTCACTTTCTCGAAGACACATCGCAAATTCAACCACACAACTCGCAAAGAGATAATCTGAACTCATTTCCTTTTGTGAAAGCATCACAGGTTCAGAAAGCAAGGTGCTCACATCCGAATTCAAAGGTTTGTAACGGAAATCGATCTGGCCAATGCTCCCTCTTTGGCCCGGCTTTCTTGTAATTTGATAAAACGCAACTACATTCTGTCCGAGCCCAAGATCTCCTGCATCAATGCTGTCCGCTTCAAACTGCCAGTTTTCCAGGACTCTGTTTTCATACCCCAACAAACGGTATTTTTCTACCACTGTAGAATCAAACTTGACTTGTAACTTAACATCCTTGGCAATGGTGAACATCGATCCCGCAAATTCAGCATTAAAAATCCGATCTGCCTCTTTTTCACAATCGACATACCCATAGTTTCCATTTCCATGATCTGCAAGCTGTTCCATCATCGCATCGTTGAGGTTGCCTTTACCGAATCCAAGAACACTTAAATAAACCCCTGACTTACGTTTTTCTTCAATCAAACTTACCAGCTCCTGCTGATTCGTTATACCGATGTTAAAATCACCATCTGTAGCGAGAATCACACGGTTATTTCCCTCCTTCATGAAATGTTCTTCCGCTAATTTATATGCCGTTTTTATGCCTTCTGACCCTGCCGTTCCACCACCTGATGTCAGCGACTGAACAGCCTTTCGGATCTTTTCTTTTTCCGTGCCAAGCGTGGGAGCCAGAGCTACACCTGCTGCACCAGCGTACGTAACAATCGTCATGCGATCTTCAGGACGCATTTTCGCCACAAGTTTTTCCATGGATTGTTGCACCAAAGGAAGTTTATCAGGCATATTCATTGAACCACTGACGTCCACAAGAAATACAAGATTGGATGGAGGAAGATCCTTTTCAACCGGACGCTTTGCCTGTAGTTTGACCATGACGAGTTCGTCATTGGTGTTCCAGGGACAAATGCCGGATTCCGTTGTGATCTTTAAGGGGTATTTATCCGAATTCGAAGGTGCTTCAAGTTTGTAATTGAAAAAATTCAACCATTCCTCGACGCGTATGGCATCTTTCGGAGGCAATTGATTGTTATTGGCAAAACGACGGAAATTGGTGTACGAACCATTATCGACATCAATTCCAAACGTGCTCTTCTGTTCCTTCCCTGCAAAAACCCAGGCATTTTCCTGATACGGATTGTATCGTTCATACAAAGATGCTACATCGGGCACATGCATCTTTGCATTTGTAAGTGGGTCCGTTTCAGGTGCATATTGTCGACGCAATGTATCGGATAAATAATCTTCTTCATCCTTCTCAGTAATTTTTATCCTCTTGTGACTTTTCAATTCAATCGATTGAATTTGAATTTCTTGAAGTTCATAATTTGCTTGCTCTCCGGGAGTGTAGTAATACCCTTCTGCCCTAGCATATCTTCCTCCGAAATTGGGACTCGATACCGTTCTCATTGCCATTTTATCTTTCGTATTGACGGATTTGTATTCCCGCGCTACAGAAGAAGGTTGGCTTACTGCGATCTGATAATTCGCCGTTTGCGCCTGCTGAACATTGCTGCTAACATTCGTCGGGGTAGTTCCGCTCGAAGAACTTCCGGAATTGGAATAGGCAGCACACGCTGCTTGTCTGTTACAGGACTTGAGCATTCCAAAAAGGCTACCGGTAACAATCAAGCTGCCGATAGAATAGAT
>JAJTDX010000088.1 GCA_021298235.1 Cryomorphaceae bacterium
CATCATTGATGGTGGCCTTGCTCATATAAGTTGGCATTTGAACAACCAGGTCCCCATTTCCCAAAACTGTTCCGTTAGAGAAAACCGGGGGCGGTGGAGTATTTGCTGCATTTCCTTCCGGATAACCATTCGTGATCCAATCAAGCATGGTGGTTTTTTCAGAAGGGGATAGTGCTCTGTCATGCACATATTGCTGATAATTATTGTCCGGGGGCCATGGTGGCATGCGCTCCTGAGTTACCGCATCATAAATTGCGGTGGCCATGGCGCTTGTTTCATTGTAGGTCGTTAAAGAAAACCCTCCTATACCGCCGTAATGGTGGCACTTTGTACATTTGTCATAAACGATCTGAGCAACGTTATTACTCCAAGTCTGTGCAAAATTGAAAAATGTTGCAGTTAAGAAATAGAATAGTAGTATTGATCTTTTCATATAGATGGTTTTCAAATGCAAAATAAAACTTTTTTATGACATAAAATGCGATACTTTTTAGCTTGATGATAAACGGTATTTTCAGTAGTTTCGTTGGATCTACACGATATGTTTCATGAAGTATATTGCGATCAAAAACATAGCGCCTATTTTATCGGGAACAGGTGACACACTTTCCTTTATACTTAACACATTGGAAGAATGTCTATCCTCCCCTGACGGAGATAAGATCGCGATCGGAGACAAGGATTATTCGTTGGATGCAGTCCGTGAATTTAGGTCTTTACTAACTGAAGAAACGCTGGTATATTGCGGCTGGATCGAGCAACACTCCGCACTACTCACATTGATTGAAGGAAAGACACCATCATCTCCGTTTGAGGATCGGTACAAATGGCTTGAACATACTTTTTTTAAGCGCTTTTCATCTTTTCTAAAACATTTCATGGTTCCATGCTTACGAGATTTTAAAAGAAATGTCACTTTCGAAGAACATGCGATACTTTTATCCTATGCTGTTCTGCTTCCCGAGGACGAACGTAGGTTTATTGAGATGGAGTTGTTCACACCACTGAGCGAAAGGATTCTAACATCACAAGAAGCAGTGGAGACGGCAGAATGTGAATCTGCCTTAACAGACGTCATACAACTTTTTATAAACGACAGTGCGGTTAACATGGTCAACGGGCTCTCCAGAGCCTCCTATTCAGCAAAAGTAAATTATGTTGATCACTTGCTGTGGGTGGTCAAGCAGCAGAGCTGTACTCTACGATTAGCCAATTGGATCCTGAAACAACTTGAAAATATTGAGCTGAACCCCGAGCACCGCCAAAAGGTAATCGATCTAAAAAAAGACCTTCGGGAAGGGCGTATCAGCATTAAGAATGGTAACCTCGCGCCATCAAAAGGACTTTCCTTAAGAACAATTGTGTATCTCAGCTCGATCGTCGCACTGATCGGACTCAGTGTTTGGATTATCTGGCAAAAGCCCTTTTCTGCTCGGGATGACCAGTCCTTCGACAATAATACAGCCTATCAACAATTTACAAAGGAAGAGCGCGTAAAGATCGACTCGCTTCTGCGTGAAATTCAGGAGGAAGGTCACCCCGAAGACAACCAGATCGATCCTTCACAGCCTATCCTTGGAAACGGAATCAGTGTTTCCATAAGGATTCCTTTTCAAAACAAACGCATGGAAGAACTGTATCGCGATCTTCAACTCGACGTTGACCTCTACGACCAGGGTCTAAATGATTCGTGCTCAGTTTATTCGAAAAAAGAGGCAGAGAAAGTACATTATAAGTATGTACGGCCCTTAGAAAAAAGAACTGCTTCGTTTGAATTGATGATGAAAAATGAGTCAGAATATGACGTTTATATGATCGTCTTTCAAGATGAAACCAAGGGGAAGATCTATTCACTATTGATCGGGAAAGGAACACAGTACATGGTCAGCATGGAGGCCAACGATCGCGTACTTTTTGTTGCGGGGAATGATCTTGGGAAATTCATCACACCAAAAGGCGCAATAGCTCTTCCTTCAAAACACTTTGTACATCATTTCTGCCAAACGGATGTAAATTATGCTCAATCGATCAGCAATTTATATTCATTTGAGCGGCCGCGCTCAGTACAGAACAAACTCTTATTTAGCGGAGATAAAAAGACATGGTTTACGGTAGTCGATCTGTACAGTATCCTTGAGGTCTTGTAATCACCTCCGCAGTTTTTCTCTGATGGTTCCTATAGAAGTTATATATACACCAGCGAAGATCACCAACATATACAAAACTTTTTCTAAAGTGAACGTACCGGTATAATCATCCGCAACGCCAATTGAACTAAGAAAATATGCGAAGAAAATCACACAAACAGGCTGTATGTATATATAGGCGCTTGAAACCGAAGGAGACAGGAACTTTAACCCGAACATCGTCATCAAATAGGTTAAAAAGGTTACTCCTACAATCACATAAATGATCTTGATCCATACACCTGACGGAATACTTCCGAAATCGGTAGATACCAGATCTGTTAGGGTCGGCGGATAAATCATAACGAATATAACACCAAATGTAAATACATACGTAATCACCGTTAACGGGGAGTATTTCTTCATTAACGGTTTTGCTAACACCAGGTAAAACGCGTAGCTCGCTGCATTTATGAAGAGAAACGTATCACCCAGGACTGAATCTCCTTTTCCCGTCCCTGCTGTTAATGTAAGTAGAATTGCCCCACTAGTGCCAAGCATAATGCCTAACGATTTCTTCAGGGTTATGCGTTCTTTCAGGATAAAGAGTGACAGAATAACTACCAAAATAGGATTCGTGGCCATGATAATCCCTGAATTTATTGAGGACGACAAGTTTAAGCCATGGAAGAAGAACAACTGATTGATTGCAACACCAAACAGGCCGCATATTGCCAAAAGGAACAGGTCCTTTTTCTCAATCTTTTCCTTGATATAGAATGTTTTAACAAGCCAAAATAAAAAAGTAGCCCCCAGTGCCCTGATAAGAATAAAGACATTAGGCGTTAAATATGTTGGCATGACACCTTTAGCAATAACATGACTGGCACCGTAAAGAGTGTTCACCAAAAAGAGAGCCAAATGGGCTTTTAACGTGCTTGACACTTCGTTATCGAAAAGTGTAGCTGATCTTGTTAATGAAGTATACAGATCGTTTTGCCTTTCCGCGCTCCTCCTTCTCCTCTTTGTTCTTGATTGTCTGTGTTCCGTGAGCCAAGAAATAATTGTCATACCAAAAGGTAAGGTTCGACCAAGTATTTTTCACCTTGTCATCATCATCGCCGGTCTCGATCATTGATACTTCTCGTTCACTCAATACTTCTCCTTCAGAAGTGATTGCTTTTGTCTTCAGTGTGTTAAAGCTTGAGAACATCAACCCTAATTCTGTTTCACTCGTCTCCGTCACACGGATGAATCGTGTTACTCTGTACGGTTTGTACCAGGGGTTCATCTCAAATGTAACATCCCACAATTTTTCACCTTCAATATCAAAAGCCGCAACCGTTGCATGGGTGTATTGATACCCATCAAACACCTGACGCGTCGACTGCACCGGTCTACCATTCACATAGGTCGTATAATATTCCGTGCGGTATGTCGGGTAGAACGCTTCACCAATGTAAACGAACTTCCCATCCATAAAACGGATATTGTGAGAAGACATCAGGTAACTAATGGAATATTCTTTACCCTTTGCCTCAGCCTTATCCTTTTTCTTCTCAATCTTGTCTTGCGTTTTTTGGGGCAAATAACTGAGGAATTCTTCGAAGTCCGTAAAGTTATAAAACTTCAGAAAGTCCTTTTTTCCATTGGTCGTTTTGCAGATATAGATTCCTTCGGATGTACTACCAGTCACTTTCTTACTGGACGAATAAGTTCCTGTAAACATGTATTCTCCTTCACTCAGGAAGGATCCTGACACAGATGTCAATTTCTTATCGGTTCCTTCACTCAGATTGAATGATTCCTGACGTTTACCATCTGCGTCAAATCGCTGAACATACACATCCAGATCTTTGCCGATCATAACATTCAGAAACACATAGAGTTCCTTACTGTCGTCATCCACCTGAAAATTTTCGAAAGTAACTACAGTTGGTTTGAAGCCCACTACCTCAAGTGGAATATCTTTTTCTTTGCCTGCCGCAACGTCTATTTTCTTCAGCGTTTTTCCTTTTTTGGTGGAATATACAATGTAGATGACCTCATCGATGATCTCCATGGTTGATGACGCAGCTTTCTTGGGCACTATACCTTTTACTGTTTTTGTCTTCAATGTTTCAACATCGATCTGCATTAACTGATATTCACTTTTTTTAGAAACGAACATCAAATACATGTTTGATCCTGCGTCTTTTGATTTTGACAAATAGAAATTGTCATCCATCTTAAATTCTTTTGAGTCCATCAATTCAAGATCCGTCGAATAGTGGTCGATCTTCCAAGTCATGATGCCGCCCTTCGATTTTTCTTCATGGTAGTAGACCATGATTCCCTTGTCCTTAAACTCCGTCAACGAATAACCGGCATAGCCCTCTTTTAACTCGAATTCGATGCGTTTTTCTGTTTTCACCTGCGCATTCAGCTGCATAATACAACTGCAAATTATAAACAGCGAATAAATACTTTTTTTCATAATAACCGTTGGTGTGGGAATTAGTTTGACAAAATACAAGAAGCCAAAGCTAGAACTTTTTTGATTACTTCAGGTCAGAAAAGATATTATGAGAAAAAATGAACATTTTTGTCGAATGAAAATAACGCTGGTCATTTCAGTTTACAAGGATGTTGAAGCGCTTACGGCCGTTCTTCGCACTGCAGCACTGCAAACATTTAATGACTTTGATATTATCATCTCTCAGGATTGTGACAGCGATTGTTTTGATCAGCTTTTGGAAGCGTATCAAGGAAAACTGAAGATCAAACATCTTCAGCAGGCTGATGAGGGATTTTTGAAGAATCGAATGCTCAACAAGGCCATAAAGGAAGCTGCTTCTGACAAAATGGTCTTCATAGACGGAGACTGCATCCTCCATCCACATTTTATTGAGCAGTATGAACGGTGTATAAATCCAGGTGTAATTTGCATGGGAAGAAGGATAGACCTTGACCCTGTCACAACCCATATGATCAAATCCGGCAAGACAATCTATCCTGGGTTCTTTTCCATGATCAAGAATAAAACAACACGTGTTGAAGAATCTTTTTATCTGCCCAGATTGTCACAGCGTTTTCATTCTATTCCAAAACTCCTTGGGTGTAACATGGGTTGGCATCGTTCTGACCTTATAAAATTGAACGGTTTTGATGAGGACTACAATTACCCGGGGTACGGCGAAGACACAGATATGGCCTGGAGAGCCCAAATGGCAGGAATCGGCGTTTTTTCAGTTCGCTACAAGACCATTCAGTATCATTTGGACCATGAGCGCCCCAACCGTGAAAAGGAGGTTTCCAAAAGTCAGTTGCTTTTCGAAGAAAAAAAGAAATGTTCAGATTTCCGTTGCTTGAACGGACTGGAAAAACTGCAATGAATCATTTGTTGAAGGAGCGAACAGCAGCATCAACTTCTTTTTGAGTGTTTCCGATAAAAACTACTTCCCCATTGATCATGAAAGGGCGTTTTAAGAACGTGTACTCCTCGAGCATAAGCCTGCGATAATCCTGCTCAGAAAGTTCTAATTCGTGCAACCCCATTGCTCTGAACTTCATGGCGCGCTTCGAAAAAAGAGCTTCATAAGAACCAACTTTTTCCTTGATCCAATCCAACACGGCTGCATCGATGTGCTTCTCCTTAATGTCTATGAGTTGAACATCTTTTCCCGGATTGATCTGTTTCAAGATCTTCTGGCAAGTCGAACATGTGCTTAAGTGATAGATCTTTTTCATATTAGTTGTTCTGAAGGAATTCTTCGTTACGTTTTCTGTCCTCCTCCGTTCCGGGGGTATTGCATCCTTTCACTTTCTTCTCAAAGAGGTATATGAATTTCACCTTCGCCAGTATTGGTAGATAATTTGAATCGTACCATTTCAATGCTGCACATCCCTTTCTCCATTCGTTTAAACCGAGAATAGGAATCTGAATGCCTGGTATGAGATAACTCCTACGACTCAACTTTACACCAAATCCAAGATCGTAGTGCAACTGAGCAACAAACGGCTTATGAAAATATTGCTGACCGATATATATCCCATCATAATCCTTTTCCGTAATTAGTCGGTAATCAAAATTGATTCCGAGACCATTATCAATGAAATAGCGCTTGGAAAGGTTAATGTTCTTGTGTAACGTAAAACGGCCATACAAATAACCATTGTAAAAATCACCGTTTCCTTCAGTGGAACCGCTGTAATCGCCCAATGCATTGTAGTAATTCACTGTCGTGGTCTCGGTTCCACCAAGGAGTTTGAACCCGATACCCCAATCATAGTATGAGACAAGAACCGTTTTAAGTGCCAACGACAATTTGGAACGTTTCTTTGGAAAATGGGCTAGTCCTATCTCAGCAAACACTCCGGGTTTTCCCTCCGGATCCATGGTATAGTCGATAGGTCTTCCAGTCGCATCCACTGAATTCCATGTAAGATTATTCCCTTCTGCACGCGTTTTCATAAAAGTTGGTCCGGCTGCAACCATTAATCCGAAAAAACGGTAATTTTTGTAATCCGCCTTCCCGAAAACTTCTCCTCTTCGTTTACCAGGGGTCATGTCACGCTGGCCCCACGCACCAAAAGTGAAGGCCATAAGTAGAAAAAATGTCGGAATTCTCATGTCTGAAAATTACAAAATTTTCTAATTACAAAGTGACAATATCCTTTGCATTACTGCCTCAGAATCCCATTCTTCTTCAATATGAGGCATCTCCATGATCTGGTCCATGATAGCATTTTGAGCCTGTCCTTGTTTATATGCTACGCTATATCTGATATTACTGAAAGTAACCTGGGAGTATAACGGCAGCCACTTGTCCGGATATTTTTCGCTAAACTTAGCTTCGATTTTCTTTCGTAAGAGGAAGTCGGGGTCCGCTACGTAATCACGCATCACCAGGTAATTCTCCAGGGATAAGTCCTGCAAGGCATCCCCATCCGGTTTTCGGACAAGACTGTACTCAGCAAAGATCTCACTCCAGTTCTCGTGGTGTTTATTCATCAATTCTGAAAGAACGGTGCAGTCTTCAAAACCAGCGTTCATTCCCTGTCCATAAAAAGGAACTGTAGCATGAGCAGCATCACCCATGAGTGCTGTGACTCCATTGTGCCATGGGTAACACCTAACGATGGCCAGGGCTGATAATGGATGATCCTCCCATGCGTCTGCAATATTCGGCATCATCTCATAGAAATCCGGAAATATCGTTTTAAAGAAGTTGTTTACAGCCTCCTTCGAGGTGAGTTTATCGAACGCATTCTCTCCTCCTTCATGCGGCATGAAAAGTGTGCAGGTGAATGATCCGTCTTCATTGGCCAGAGCGATAAGCATAAAACGACCTCTGGGCCAGATATGCAGTGAATTCTTATCCATTCTATAGCTTCCATCCGTATTTGCGGGCAGCAAGATCTCACGATAGCCATCAGCAATGTAATTCTGACTATACTGAAACCGATCCAACTTCTGCATCGATGAATAGCGTACTGCGGAAAATGCTCCATCGGCCGCGAAGATCAAATCTGCCTTTGCCTCCAGCTCTTCGCCTGTCAAGGTATTAGTCAAATAGACGATACCCTTTTTCGTGTCCACTCTTCGACAATCATGGCTATAATGGATCGTAGCATTTCCATATTTTTCGGCAATGTCCATCATCGTAGCATTTATCTTACCACGTGACACGGAGTAGATCGCCTCTCCTTCTTTTCCATAGTTCTGGTATGTCAATTTACCTTTGATGTCGTGCATTACACGGCCGTACATTGGTATAGCGATCTTTCGGATCTCGTCTCCAACCCCTACTGCATCCAGTGCTTTCCATCCCCTGTTAGACAAAGCCAGGTTGATTGATTTTCCCGCTGATATCTCAGCTTTGCGAATATCCGGACGTCGTTCATACATGGTTACCTTGTATCCGGCTCTAGACATATACACTGCCCAAAGAGAACCAACTAAACCAGCCCCCACAATGATCACACTTTTTTCTTTTTCCATCTTTTCACCTATTTTTTGGAATATTGAATTCCGAATTACTGTATCGCTTTTTGAAGTAATTGTCCAAACCAAAAACAATCTT
>JAJTDX010000089.1 GCA_021298235.1 Cryomorphaceae bacterium
TTTTACTTCCTTTAACCAAAAAATGAGCTATTACTCCCGCAAATACCGTTGGAATTAAACGCATCCATTTCATTCCCTCCGGCGGGTTTTTCATGGTGCCTTTCACCGCTCTTGTAAATGCTCCTGGATCGTTGTCCCACTGCTCAGGATGCAATGTTGACAAAGCTGGTGTATTCGGGAAATAGGTAAATGTTGCCTGACCTTTCTCTTCGGATACTCCGCATTGAAAGACGTGCATGCGCGCCTCTCCGTGGAGATCAGCATTCTTCTGAAGTATGGAAGCAATATCTGGAATCGGTTCGAAACAATAGACCTTTACATTCTTTGCCTTTTGCATTGCTCTGATTCCGAAAACGCCAATATTTGCACCCACGTCAAAAACGACGTCTTCATCAGAAATACCTATTCCGTGTTGTAAATAACCATCTACGTGATGGTCAAGCATTTTAGCTTCCGGTCTCCGAAGACAATAGACTCTTGTGCCGTCTGAAAGTGTTGTTCTGGTCATGATGTAGATTGACTAAGATAACCATTATCTACAAAACAATATGTGAATCAAAAGAATTAATTAGCCAAGAAACGGATAACAATAGTCAGTTGGCGGAACAAATGTCTCCTTAATGGTGCGGGCAGAAACCCATCGCATCAAATTCATTGCAGCTCCTGCTTTATCATTCGTTCCTGAGCCCCGGGCACCACCAAAAGGTTGCTGTCCAACAACTGCTCCGGTAGGCTTGTCGTTAATATAGAAGTTTCCTGCTGCATGTTGCAATTTCTCTGTTGCCAGGCGAATCGCATATCGGTCACCTGCGATGATGGATCCTGTGAGAGCGTATTCTGAGGTACTGTCTACAAGTTCTAGTGTTTGTTCGTATGCATCGTCTTCATACACGTAAATCGTTAGCACAGGACCAAAGATTTCTTCGCACATTGTTCTGACATTAATGAAGTTTGATGTATCTTCCGGTGAACCTATTTTAAATGAATTCACTTGTTCGACTAAAATTCGTTTTACCTCTGGCCAAATACTTTTTGGAATATAGGCCCTGGAAGCTGCCGAACATTTCTGTCCCTGAAATTCAAATGCTCCACGAGAAAGCGCCGTCGCTACCTCTGCTGCATTTGCGCTGTTGTGAACCATTACGAAATCTTTTCCTCCTGTTTCACCAACGATTCGTGGATATGAACGGTACGTTTCAAGATTGTTTGCGATGTCCTTCCATAGTTTTCTGAAAACACCTGTTGAACCGGTAAAGTGCAACCCTGCAAAATCTTTATGTTTGAAGATCACTTCTCCGGCAATTTGTCCACTTACTGTAACCATATTTATTACTCCATCTGGTACGCCGGCAGCCTTGAACAACTCCATGATTATTTGAGCTGAGTAAATCTGAGATTCCGCTGGTTTCCAAACAACAACATTCCCCATCATTGCAGGCGCAGCACACAAATTTGCTGCAATAGAGGTAAAATTGAACGGAGTAAGAGCGAAAATAAAGCCCTCGAGTGGGCGGTATTCCAATCTGTTCCACATTCCCGGCAATGACTCGGGTTGCTCTCTGTAGATCTGTGTCATGTACTGCACATTGAACCTGAAAAAATCTATCAATTCACATGCAGCATCAATTTCTGTTTGAAATACATTTTTGGACTGCGCCAACATGGTTGCGCCATTCATTTTATCTCTAAAAGGTCCGGCGAGAAGATCCGCAGCTTTGAGGAAAATTGAAGCTCTGTCTTCCCAAGGGAGTTCCGCCCAGGCTTTTTTCGCGTTTAACGCTGCCGCTATCGCTTGTTCAACATGCTCTGCCGTTCCAACATTGTAATGCCCGAGAATTTTGTTGTGATCATGCGGTGCAGATAGAGATTTTTTATTTTCTGTTCGCACTTCACCGCTTCCAATATACATCGGAACATCGATGACAGCCTGGTCGTACATTTTTTTGTATTGAGCGAGAAGGGATGCTCGTTCTGCAGACCCTGGGGCATACGCTTTAACGGGTTCATTTTTAGCAACTGGAACAGTAAAGATAGCGTTGGACATACTTTTCAATTTTGTTGCAAAAGTAGCATTTGTTCCCTATCCTTGCAATCAATACAGGTATACTTTGCACAAGGCCTTTAAATCAGTATTTCTTTTTTGGACAATCTTGTTGATTTGCTCCACATCTTACACTCAAGGATGGGTGCAAAAGGCAGTTTTTAATTGGAATGAATTATTGAGAAGGGATCTTCTTGCACTTCGAGTAGATGCTCTACGAACGATTGAGAGAGGTATAGAGGAGAACAATGCGTTTGCAGTGAATGTAGGCAAGCGCTCTCTAGGTACGTACCTCGCGCGTAATCAAGGTGACCATGAGGCCATCCGGCTCTTACAGGAGGCTGCATTTTATTTCGTCAAAATTGGGGATGAGGTGCTCGCAACTGAAACCTACAATGAACTTGGAAATGCGCATCTTCTTTTGGGCAATACTGATTTGGCTATTCAGGCGTTTCTCACGTCGTTGGATTATGGAAAATCTTCCAGCGACCCAACCTCCGCATTTTTAGCAGAAGTTAATCTTGCTCAGGCATACTTAGTAAAAGGAGATACTGCCAAAGCATGTGGACTTTTGGAAGATTACAAGCGGCGGTCAATGCAACTTAAGAAATTTGAAGCCGTTGCAAATGCATATGTTGTTTTGGGTGAAATTGCTCAGGCGCAGTCAAAAAAAGCACTTTCTCTGGAATATTTTCAAAAGAGCGCAGGATTTGGTATAAAATCAAAGGCGCGATTCATCCGGGCGCAGGCACTCACGAATTTAGCTATCGTTGCTTTCGAGGAAGGCCGAAAAGATGAGGCAAAACGACTTTTTTTCGAGGCCTACAGATTGTATACAAAGGTTGGTTCAACAAAACGGATTGCCGAAAGCATGAATAATTTGGGTGAGTTTTTTGTAAAAACGAATCAGTTAAACACTTCACTTAGCTGGTACTTAAGAACCATGCGCTATTCAGCCCAACTCTTGATGCTTCAACCAATGAATGATGCTCATACCGGAGTGATTGAGGTCTATCAACGACTGTCGAACCTTCCGGATGCTTTGGAACATATGAAGTTATACGATGCGCTAAAAGACAGTGTAATCTTAGAAAAAGAGTTGCTTAAAACGGAACAAACTGAATTAGTGAATAACCTCAATGTGTATTCCTATACTCAAATAGAAGCTTCAACAGAAACGAAAAATGAAGATTGGTATAAAGGAATTGTTTGGGGTGTACTGTTAGGATTTTTTCTTTGTATATTTCTTATGATTGCTACGAAAAGAAAATTTTTTAATTCAGACGGGGTGGATAAATAAGCTGGAACATTGGTATATGAACCTGAAATAAATTCCCGTTTGCAAGGTTCTTAAAGGTATAAAATCCTTTCATTAGGCCCATTTCTGAAAATAATTCACATCCACTCGTATAACTGAACTTTTCATCTCTCCGAATAACGGGCTGTTCTCCAATGACACCTTCACCACTCACGAAACTCGGCTCATTCAATGAGTCGAAAATGTACCAGTCACGATGAATTAACTGAACATTAAAATCATTGTGATTTTGCATTTCTACATGATAATTGAAGAAGAATTGATTTTCGGAAACATTCGAAAGATCCTTTCTAAAACGGGCTGATACAGTGATTTGTACGCCTTCAGTAGTTGCTGTATTCATAGTCGATAAATGCGATTGCAAGTTCAAAATTATTCTGGAATTTTCCAATTTTTTTTTTATCTTTAATATCATTCTGCCTGAATTCATTCTCATGTGGCATGTCATTTGCTAAAAGGTCTCGTCAAAAAAAATAATATGAACTGGAAAATTACATTTTTACTCTTTTTTGTTTCCATTGTAGCGAAAACTCAAGAAAGGAACAGTGTTGAATCGTTTAATTCCTCTGCGAAAATTCTCCAGGATTGGGATCCTGTACGTGGCGCATGGTTGCATCAAAGCTTGCTTTCCATGAGCTCAGGAAGTGCAATCCCCGACAGAACCTTTCCGGAAGATCTCACGCCCTTTGAGTTACTAAGAGCATTGCCTTCAGATGTTCGAAGCGATTATCGAAACTCTTTTTCTGAAAATACTTCAAATCAAACGCAAGCTGAACGGGAAAGCGCAAATCGTATCAGATCAATCAGCGATCGTACCAATTGCAGGCCACAAAGTGGCAGATCCTATGGGGATCCCCACCTCAATTCTTTTGATGGAGCAACGTTCTCCTTTCAAACAGTGGGAGAATTTGTTTTATCAAAATCTGCAACTGGTAATATTGAAATCCAAACGCGTCAACAGCCTCAAAGAGATGACTTCTCGCTGAATACAGCAGTTGCCATGAATGTTTCAGGTGACAGAGTTTGTTTGTATGCCAATGAAAAACCTGATGCAAATAGTTCCAGCGCCTTGAGAGTCAATGGCCAATCGGTTGTTCTTGGTACGGGCGCTTACTTTCTTGAACATGGCGGTACCATTACTTATACGAATAATACGTATCGTATAAATTGGCCTTCTGGTGAAGTGGTAAAGGCGGAGATGCGCAGAGGGTGGGATATGAATTTTATAAATCTTACAGTTCAACTTTTCCCATGTTCTGACCCAGGATTCTCTGGTCTTCTTGGAAATGCAAACGGGATCAGCAACGACGATTTTGATGGCGGTGCTTCAAATCGTTCGCTTGCATCATTCTCTACTTTCGGAAACAGTGCGGCTCAACAGGCAAGCAATGAATTAGAGAAAGAATTTCTCGCATTTATGGCTCGTGATCTTGCACGTCAATTCCGCATCACTCCGGCGTCATCTCTGTTTGACTATTCTCCTGGTATGAGTACTCTTTCATACACGGATGAAAGCTTTCCAAAGGTTCACAGGACGGTGGGAGATCTTACCCCGGACAGGCAACAGGCAGCACGAAGAGCGTGTGAAGAACAGGGTGTTCGTGGAGATGATATCAAAGGATGTATGTTCGACCAGGCTTACCTCTCTCTTCCGCCATCTCCAAGACCAGTGATTAAAGATCAGGTTGAAGGTGTGATGCTTTCAAAAGTTGATGTGCCCAGGCCAAATGTCAATCCAGGCCGCCCTAATTATGATCCTCTTGGAAAGAAAAACGATGCTCCAAAACCGGAAATTACGCCTCAAACCATTTCTAAACCTCAACAGGTCGAAGGAGTTAAACCGTCACAACAGAAGCAGGATGTTCCCGAGGTGCCTATTTCTAAACCATCAGGAGCTCAGCCTTCTACACCTGCCAAACCATCAGGCACTATTCCAGCTTCTCCATCAAAACCAAGCGCTCCATCGGCACCTTCAAAGCCTGTAACATCGCCGGCGGGAGGAAAAGTAGGCAAGGGGTAAGGAAAGACGAGTTGTGTTAGTGTTGATTTTAATCATTATTGGTTAGGAAATACCGCATACTCTGCTATTTTTGCAGAAAAGGATCCTGTCAATTATGAGATATCGTTTCTTGAGTTTTTGTCTATTCATTGCTGTATTTGTAAGTGGCCAGCTAAGCATTCCTGCCAATACGAGGGGAGATCTAATACTCATTGGAAAGGAACTTCTCAAAACGAAAGGTAAGTTATCTGAAAGTTTTCTCGCGCGATTTCCTTTTCATACTATTAAAGGAGAAACTTATCTGTCTTTTCTCGGAGAAAAGGATCAACACTTTCTAAAGTCTGAGCTCGCGGCGCTTGGAATCGTGTGTGGGGCTGAAATAGGGTCCGTTGTATCGATGCGAATTCCTTTGGAGCTGCTGGATGATCTTTATCAGATCAAGGGAATTAGAAGTCTACAACTTGCCGGAAAAATAAAGCCCACACTTGACCGTGCTGTCAAAGATGTTCGAGCGGACAGTGTTCACGAGGGAATTGATTTACCTCAGGGGTATACCGGAAAGAATATATTGATCGGAGTGACCGATTGGGGGTTTGATTACACCTCCCCAATGTTCTATGACACCTTGCTTCAGCAATCCCGAATTTTAGCGGCATGGGATCAGTATAAAACTTCTGGCCCACCACCGGTTGGGTATACCTATGGTACGGAGTATGCGACCATACCCGAATTTCAGGATGCTGGCTCAGATACATCAAATATTTACTCTTATTCAACGCACGGAACCCATGTCGCGGGGATTGCCGGCGGAAGTGGGGCCGGTACGGTATATAGAGGCGTGGCATTTGAATCCCAATTTTTGTTTGCAACTTTTCTAGTAGATGAAGCTGCAGTGCTTGATGCCTGGGAATGGATGTATCAAAAATCTTTAAGCGAGTCCAAACGTTTGGTCATCAATATGAGCTGGGGACTTTACCATATGGGAACACTTGATGGTACCTCTTTGCTAAGCCAGGCAATTGATTCCTATACTGAGTTGGGTGTTGTGTTCTGCAATTCAGGTGGAAACAATGGAAACGTCAATTTCCATATCAAAAAAGATTTTGTAAATGACTCGATTCGAAGCATGATCAGTTTTTATGACTACAATGCAAATCCAAATATGTGGGGACAAAGTATTCATGCCTGGGGAGAGGTCGGAAACTCTTTTGAGTGTGGATTACAGGTTTACAATACAACGGGAAGCACCCTGTTGACTCAAACAGCTTACTTTTCAACCGCTACGACCTCAACGTACATTGATACCTTCATGGTTGTAGCTCAAGATACTATTTGGTACAATATTTCCGCAGATAATGCTCATCCACAGAACGATCGTCCGCAATTGAGAATTCGTGTAAAAAACAAAAGTGCATTAAGGGTATTACTTAAAGCCCGCGCTTCTTCGGGACGTGTTCATTTTTGGAATGTGACAGAACTGTCAAACGATGTTGGCAATTGGGGAATGCCGTTTATGGTTTCAGGTTCCGGTACTGTATCCGGAGACAATAAATATGGCATTAGTGAACCTTCCTGCACGAACAGTTTACTTAGTGTCGCGGCATATACTGCCCAATATACCACAGGCGGTGGATCGGTCGTTGGTGGAGCTATCGCGTCCTTTTCTAGCATTGGACCGCGGTACGATGAAGTGTTGAAACCTGAAATTTCAGCACCCGGGGTTGCAGTGGTCTCTTCGATTTCCTCGTTCACGGATGTTGCGGTCACCTCCGTTCAAAATGTAGATTTTAATGGAAGAACCTATCCATTTGCAAAATTTTCTGGCACATCAATGGCTTCCCCTATGGTTACCGGTGTAGTGGCGCTTATTCTGGAGGCGAATCCTTATTTGTCATCGGATCAGGTAAAAAGTATCATTCTAGAAACAGCCCGAGAAGACAACTATACAGGTGTTATCCCTTTGACTGGAAGCACTCAGTGGGGATGGGGAAAGCTGGATGCCTACACCGCGGTTAAACTCGCATTGGTGACTGTTGGAACTGAAGAACAAGAATTGGAATTGGATTGGAATGTTTTTCCCAATCCTGCGAATGATTACCTATATTTTACTTTAGTTGAAGAACTGCCAAAGATGGTTCAGATCATAGATGCGCAAGGCAAAATAATCTCTCGACAGGTGAACAATGCTTCATTGTACGTCGGTGATCTTCTTTCTGGAACTTATTTTATTCGTATTGAACGAAAAGGAAAGATACAACAAGTCCGCTTTGTAAAACATTAATGCAAATTCGAAAAGCCACCCTCGCTGATGCCGAGTTGATCCGAGATCTTGCAGAGCTTATCTGGCCTCCTACCTTTAAAGATATTCTTACTGGCACTCAGCTGAGATATATGTTGGATTGGATGTACTCTCCTGAGACACTAAGAAATCAAATGGGTTCAGGGCATGAGTTTTTTCTTCTGGAAGAGCACGTTCCAATCGGATTTATGGGCATAGAAGCAAATCATCCTGACAAAGGATTCATGAAAATTCACAAATTGTATGTCTTGCCGGAATGTCATGGAAAAGGGTACGGCAGAAAACTTGTGGAACTTGCTATTCTTCGTTGCAGTCAAGAAAAAATAGATACCCTGAAACTTAATGTAAATCGCTTTAACAACGCGGTTGTATTCTATCAAAGAATGGGATTTTTAATCGAAAGAACAGAAGACATTGATATAGGGGAAGGCTACCTTATGGAAGATTATGTTATGAATTTGACTGTTTTGCTTTAAAGAGTAAAACTTATTTAGTAGATAATTACTATATTTAGTTCAATTATTCTACTATGTTAAACACTGCTACTCTCAGAAAATTTTGGCTAATTGCTGTCTCAACAATATTTTTTGGTTCGATCAGAGCCCAGTTTTGTAATACGACTGCAACTAACCAAGGGGAAATTACTCCGACATCTTCAATCCAAAACACAGCCACAGTCTCAACCGCAAGAAATTACTGGACCTTTAATGCTACAGCAGGTTGTACCTATACTTTTTCCACTTGTGGTTTGTCTACGATGGATACGTATCTTAGAATCTATTCGGGAACGAATCCTGCAACAGCTACCGAGGTTGCATTCAATGATGATGATTGCGGTACTCAATCTACAATTGTTTGGAATTGTACTTCCAGTGGAGCTTATTCAGTTCTATTAACACGTTACAATTTCCCTAGTTCATGCGCAGCAGTGAACTCGAGTACCACAATTTCCTACAGTCGATTTTGTCTTACGAATGATGTCGTATGTTCTGCTGAACCAGTAACCTGTGGTTCGAGCATCAATGGTTCCACGGTTGGAGCTACGAATTCCGGAAACGGCGAGGCACAATCGTGTGGCTTTGTTCAAGATCAACCAGGTGTTTGGTATGTGATTCCAGGAAATGGGCAATCGATCACCGCATCGTTGTGTACAACCTCAGGTTGGGATAGTAAGCTTTCAGTTTTTTCTGGTACAGATTGTAGTGCATTGACATGTGTTGGCGGCAATGATGATGATGGCCCTGTCTGTAATTTCGCAGCG
>JAJTDX010000012.1 GCA_021298235.1 Cryomorphaceae bacterium
GGGTGCGAACGGTTGTACAGATACAGAATCGATTACAATTACGCAAGATATTACACCTCCAACAGCGGGCATTACCAATAATACAGGATCAACAGTCTTGACCTGTACCCAGACTTCTATTGATGTCACGGCAACAGGAGGTGGCACATACAGCTGGAGCAATTCTTTGGGAACCACAGCTGCGGTTTCGTTGACTTCGGCAGGAACGTATACAGTTACAGTTACAGGTGCGAACGGCTGTACAGATACAGAATCGATTACGATTACATCAGACCCATCATTGCCAGTAGCAGGAATAACAAATTCAACCGGAACGACAGTTTTGACATGTACGACTACCTCGGTTGATGTTACCGGAACGGGCGGGGGCACGTACAGTTGGAGTGACGGAAGTTCCACTGTTGGTAGTACATCGGCCCTTACGATTACTTCAGCTGGAACCTACATATTGACCATTCAGGCATCAAATGGTTGCACAGATACGGAGACCATAACCATAACTGAAGATGTTGTTTCACCTACAGCAGGTATCACCAATAATACAGGCTCAACAGTCTTGACCTGTACACAGACTTCTATCAATGTTACAGCAACAGGAGGTGGCACATACAGCTGGAGCAATTCCTTGGGAACCACAGCTGCTGTTTCGTTGACTTCTGCGGGTACATATACGGTAACAGTTACTGGGGCTAACGGCTGTACAGATACAGAATCGATTACGATTACAGAGGATGTTTCCCTTGCTAGTCCAACGTTCAGTATTTCTCAACCGACTTGCCAAACACCCTCTGGTTCAATAACTGTAACTGGACCGCTTGGAAACAATATACAATATAGTATAGGTGGACCTTACCAAACTTCGCTGATACTGCACAAAATACAGTGAATGGATGTATATCCAATCCAGCCTCTTTTACTATTAATGACGTGCCTCCTGCACCTGTTATAAGTTTGGTGAGTTCTCAAAATAACACTTGTTTTGGTATCTCTGATGGATCTATTGAGATTGGAATAAATGGTGGCCAGGCCCCGTATGATGTCTCTTGGACACCTTCAAGTGCTACCGGAACCTCACTTTCTAGTTTACCGGCGGGAACGTACACTGTAACTGTTCTGGACGACCTTGGATGTTCTACCACGGCCTCTTACACTGTTACGGAACCAGAACAATTATTGGTCACAGGTACTTCACAAAATGTTATTTGTGGTCAGTCACTGGGACAGATTTCGACCAATGTCGACGGTGGTCAAGCGCCATACACGTTCACATGGAATCCTGGAGGAGCAAACAGTCCGACATTGGGCGGATTGGCGTCAGGAATTTATTCGGTAACCGTTGAGGATCAAAACGGATGTACTGTTTCAGCATCTTTTACTGTCGGTTTGACCGGTTCTTTAGATATTACGACGACCCAGTCAGCTACTGAGATTGATGAAGGTGAATCGGTTGATCTTTCAGCATCCGGTGCATCGTCTTATGTTTGGGTACCGTCTTCCGGTTTGTCATGTAATGATTGCGCCTCTCCAATAGCAACACCAGATCAAACAACCACTTATTTAGTTACTGGCTCGGATCAATATGGGTGTACAGGAACAACAGCCCTTACTATATTCGTAATTCAGAACTGCGATGATTTCTTCATCCCTAATATATTTTCACCAAACAATACTGGTCCTGAAGCGAACAATACATATTGTGTGGCCGGAAGCTGTTTTCTTGAGTTCAGCCTTCAAATATTTAACAGATGGGGAGAAAAGGTTTTTGAGTCATTCGATCAGAACACATGTTGGGATGGAAAATGGAGAGGGGAGCCCGTTGGAACCGGTGTTTTTGCGTATAAATTTTATGCAACGAAGCAAAACGGCGAGATAATCGATCTGTCGGGGAGTCTAACGGTAGTTTATTAATACTTGAAGTTCGTAGTATGAAAATTCTTCAAATAAAGTTATTCTTGTCAGTCGTATTTCTGACATGTACAAAAGTTTGGGCTCAGGACATTCATTTTTCTCAATGGGAATTTTCACCTATGACGTTATGTCCGGCTCTTGCTGGAGCCAATTCGGAGATGCAAGCAGTGGTAAACTACAGAAAACAATGGAGTACTGCCGGCGTTCCTTTCGAAACGATGGCTGCCAGTTTTGATTCGAGAATCAGCAAACCTAAAAGGGGGCAGTCAGGAATTTTTGCCATGGGAGTCAACTTTTACAATGATAAGGCAGGCTTCCGAAAAATTTCCACGAATCAGTTTACACTGAATCTTGCCTATCACCTTATTTTAAATCGACAAAGCACGCTGGGAGTTGGTTTATATGGATGTTATGGTCAAAGGGGATTTTCATCTGCCGGAGATCAATGGATGAGTCAATACGATGGAATTAGTTTTAATTCGGCTTATGCAAGTGGAGAAGAGTTTAATTCCCCAAACTTCAGCATGTTCGATGTAGGCGCCGGAGCAGTATATGCGTTTACCTCTAAAAGTGGCTACATGAATCAGAATAAGAGGAAACGGTTGAACATTGGATTTACAGCGTTTCATCTCAACAAACCATATTATTCCTTCATTGATAAAGAGGATGAGCGTCTTGATATCCGCTACACTGTTTTCGTTAATGGTGATTTAGGAATTGAAAACACAAGAGGAATTCTTCAACCAGGAATCTATTACAACAGACAAGGAGGACATCAGGAAATCATGTTTGGAACCAATTACGGGTATATTTTGCATGAAGGTTCCCGATCAACAGGATTTACGCGCCCATTAACTTTCTACATTGGAATATTTTATAGACTTGGTGATGCATTCGTTGCCCGGACCATGTTTGAATATGATATGTTTTCTCTTGGTTTTGCATACGACGCCAATTTATCAGACTTTACATCTGCCACCAATTCTGTAGGAGGATTTGAGTTGTTCTTGAGATATAATTTTGGCGATGGAGGCGGTTTCCGTCAAGCAAAAAAGATCAACAGAGTCAGATTTTAATTAAAATGCGCACAATTTTAGGGTTGTACATTTTCTTTTTGAGCCCTTTTATATGGTCGTTTCCCTCGGACAGCATTCCGAAAATTGACTCGGCCAATTCATTTGAGCTTCATCTGGGTTTCGAATGGTATTATTCGTATAATTCATTTTCTTCTTCAGGTTCAAAATTACCCTTGTTCGTATCATTCGGACATGCCAACGAGTTAAATCAAAACATGATTTATGCTGACTTGAAGCTTCAAAAGAAACGCTTGAGGGGTCATTTCCTACCTGCAATGGGAACGTTCATGGAGCAGAACAGTGCTTCTGAGAAGGGGATTTATAAAAATCTATTGGAGGCTAATGTTGGTGTTCAGCTTTCTAAGAAAAGAAATATCTGGTTGGATGCGGGTGTATTGGGTTCCCCATACAGCAATGAAAGCCCGTTCAGTATGGATCAGTTGGTCTTGACCCGGTCCCTTTCTGCGGAGTACGTTCCTTATTACCTTGCTGGAGCGAGACTTTCTGGTGTGCACAAGGATTGGTTGACATGGCATCTGTATTTATTGAATGGTTGGCAGCAAATTGCGGATATCAATAGCTCAAAGTCCTTTGGGTCAAAAATAGAGATGCAATTGAATCCCAAAAATAAATTGAACTTCAATACCTATATGGGTAAAGAGGGAATATCAGGATCTATTAATTATGGGATGCGCTATTTTTTAGACCTTTTCTGGATCCATGATTTTTCTTCGAGGTGGACATTCATTTCATGCGGCTATGCTGGTCGTCAACAATTCATAAACAATAGTGGTGCCTACTGGGGGCAACTCAATGGTGCGGTTCGATACACTACCGATAAATATGGAAGCTTCAGCTTTAGAGCTGAGTATTATCATGATCCCAAAAATGTGGTTGTTGCACCACTGGTGGAGTCACAGGGGTTTAAATGTTTTGGATTTTCTGTAGGGTATAACTACAGGCTCTTGAAAACAATGCTCTTTCGTGTGGAATACAGAAGTCTTGATGGGCAAAATGGAATGTTGTATTCACTTTCGGACGGAAAAATACTTCCTTCATTAAACCTATTTACCACGGCACTAACCTTCTGGTTTTAGAATAATCGAATAGTTTCATGTTTTATTGGTTGACTCTAAAAGTATAAAAACCCCCTGTTTTATTATCTCTAAACGACAACAAACGAAAAAAAATCGAATGAAATCAATTAAAAGTCGAATAAAATTTTGCAACAGATAGAATTTTGCAGAGTCGAATTCAGCGAACAAGTGCTGACAGTGAGACAAGATCAATTTATCAAACTTTTAATTTTTTCAAACATGAACACCTTACGCAACAAAGTAAGTTTGATCGGAAGACTGGGTGCACAACCCGAAGTAACAACCTTCGATACCGGCCGAATGCTGGCACGTTTTACCATGGCCACCAATGAGCGCTTTAAAGACAAAGAGGGCAATTGGCAGGACAACACACAATGGCATACGATCAATGCTTGGGGAAAAATTGCAGAGCGAGTGAAAAAAGCGCTGAACAAAGGTCAGGAGATCATCCTTGAAGGAAAACTAGTACATCAGACCTATGAAACCAAAACAGGCGAAAAACGCTACGGAACTGTGATTGAAGCAACAGAATTTTTGTTGCTTTCTCAAAAGCCTGAACAAATCAACAACAAATAACCTAACCTAACCCTGGGGCCGGGCAACTGGCCCTTTCATTATCAAACAAAAATCAATATGAATCACGTCAATTTAATAGGAAAAGTCAGCTCTGCCCCTAAGGTTGTAGAGTTGCCAAACGGAAAGAAGATCGCACAATTTACCATGTCAACAAAGGAACAATACCTGGATGCAAGCGGAAAAACTAAGAATAAAACACACTGGCATCGTCTAATGGCTTGGGGAAAATGGGTTCATGTAATCGAGGAATTGGGCACGGAAGGAATGGAATTGGCCGTCGAAGGAAAATTGGTAACACGTTTTTACCAAGCACAGGGCGAACGCAAGTTCATCACAGAAGTTGAAATTAATGACATGGTAATCCTTTGAAATATGAGACTTATTAAACGAACATACGAGCACGAAGATTTGGTAGCATGGAAGAAGAGCAACCAGCTAACCCTTGAAGTTTTCAAAACAGTCAATGATGTTGATCCGGTAATGTTTGAATACATGAAGGAATCCGCTTTACGAATAGTATCAAAAATTGCTGAGGGAATCAGTAAACGAACACATTCCAACAGAATCATTGACCTGGAAGATGCCAAGGGGGCCTCTGCTCGACTTTCCTCACAATTGATATTATCCGGTCAGCTGGAGTATATCACCAAAGAACGTGCGGAGGAATTATATGCTCAGACGATGGAGGTGTACAAGATCATTTCTGGATTGATCCGTTATGTCGAAAAAACAGCCAAAACAAAAAATTAAACACATGACAACTATTCGAAATCACGTCACCCTAATAGGAAACATTGGCACCTCTGCTGAGGTAACTAGTTTTGAGAATGGAAAAAAGATTACCCGGTTTAGCCTGGCCACCGATAAGTCCTACCGTGCTAATAATGGTAAAATCTACAACGAGACTGAATGGCACCGAATATTCGCTTGGGGTGAGCTTGCCGGATTTATTGAGTCTTATGGTCAAAAAGGCAAAAAAGTAGCCATACATGGCCGCCTTGTTAACCGAACATACTTGAATCGTGAAGGACAAAAACGCAATATCACAGAAGTTGAATTGAAGCATATAATTGGATTGCACTAAACCTGACCTACCACTCTCATATGCAATCCGGAACGGCTACCCACGGGGTGGCCGTTCTTTTTTTTTAATTTCACATAAAATAAAGGTATGCGTTCAATTATTTTCTCAATTCTTACAGTTATTATTTACTCCCAAAGTCTCTCTGCAAAAACGTACGATTTTTCGGTACAGATTACTTCATTATTCACGGCCGAATCATTAAAAGGCATTGTAATATTCGGAATAACTGAGAAGGCAGGAACAGAAATCAAAGCCATTACTGACGAGACAGGCAAAGCTGTTTTTAAAGGTTTAAAAGCAAAAGAAATACATTTTACGTTGACGGATCCGTCTGGTTTACACAGGAAGCATTCATTTACAATATACCGCAAGAAAGCCAAAAGTGTGAGCACGAAAATTGTACTGCGATTGTGCGCCGAAAAGGAAAAAGAGCTTATTCAATCGAAGAAAAAGCTAAATAGCCTTAGTAAAGCTGATTCGCTCGAGCTTGACAAAGATTGTGATTCTACCAAACTGACAATTGCTGAATATCCGGGAGGGTATAAAGAAATGCTCACTTTTATAGTTAAAAATTTGGAGTATCCGGCAAAAGCGATCGAGGATGAAGTAATGGGAAAAGTTTATATGCGTTTTATCATAGAAAAGGATGGTTCGATCTCCAATATTGAGGTGTTACGTGGCGTGTCTCCTGAGTTGGACGAAGAGGCTATTCGAATCTTAGCCTACATGCCCAAGTGGAAGCCAACGATGTGTGAGGACAAACCGGTAAGATCTATTTACCAACTCCCATTCAATTTTTTCATGGAATAATTTTAATAATTCCGGTAATCATTCCACAGCTGACTTCGGATTCCAAGTGCACCAATGTAGGTGTAGGAGTCGAAAGCGGAATCGAAACGCAGTTGATTTTCTACAAACACATGAAGGTTGGTTGCCTTATGCAGACAATAACCTACATGGAGTAAGGCCCTCAATCCATTGTTGGCATTTCCCTGCCCGATAAAATGACCATATTCATACGGTCGGTTGGTATATGGCTGATAAATATCACTTCCATAGCTTAACCCGTTTTTGTCCAGCCCTTGAAGGAAATAACTGACAAAAAGCTTGGCATTCCACTTCCCCTTTTGACCTTTAAGCTCTCCAAGGATTTCCATGAAGTTGGATCCCATCGGATGTGCTAAAGTGGCGCCTGAATTCCCATAATTTTGTCCAGAATTTAAATGGGCATAGGTGTAGGGTCGTACCGTGTTATATTCGATTCGGTAGAAAAGAGGGATGGCCCTTTTCTTGAACCTGCCTTTTATTCCGAGTTGTCCGCCATATTTGTTGGCCCACCAGCCACTTTTCGCTTTGATTTCTGCGAGGAAGAACTCATCGAGTATGAGCTGGCCGTAAAACGTATTTTCCTTCCAGTCCGCGCTGAAGCTGGCTCCTAGCAAAACATTGTCTGATGAGCCCATGGAATATTCTTGAGGACGGTAAAAAACGATGGGATTAAGGTATTCAGCATCGTATCCCCTGTTTAGCATCGTGTCTTTCGGGAGAAAAATAACAGACTCAAAGATTCCAAAATTGAGCCATTTAGCGGCATTAAAACTAATGTGATGCGTCGCTCCGTTCTTATTGAGCCAGCCTTTGTTTGTCTCTTCCCTAAAAAATTGATAGACCACACTGTACTCCACCCGCCAGAATTTTGTTCTTACCATGCCAAATGGATAGGCTTTTCCGTAGTCACTTAAAAACAGCGAGCGTGAACCTTCTCCAATAAAATTTTTGTCCAATCCTGCCTGAAAATTGAAAATGCTATTTGGAGAAAAAGACACTCTTCCCCGAAGGTCGGTGAATGTATTGAAGTTGTTTTCTGAAGAAGACAAGTATGTGTTGGGAAAAAGATTCCCAGAGCTGTTGGTAATTCCTTGAATTCCAGCTAGCCGAGCATACCATTTTTGGGTTGGTGAGAATTCCAGCAGTACACCTGCTCCGGTCCGATAAGTCGGACTGCTACTTGCAAAAAATGCCGCATCAGTAATTCCCTGAATACCAATTTGACCGCCTTTTCTGCCAATGCGTTCTGCGGTATGTCTAATTGTTTCTGCTAAAACGGGTTTGACGGAAGGATGATTTTTAATGGAACTATCCAATAAGCTATCTGCAGGCAATTCTTCTAGAACGAACTCCGTTTTGCTTTGGGCTGTGACGCTAAAGACTCCTGCAAGAAAATATATGTAAATGAATCTATGCATCAAAAGTCGTTGTAATGATTCAGAATACCTGTGCGAAGCCCCACATGGATTAAGCTCGCCGGGTTGTTTGATAGATTGTCCTTCCGAAAGATCCAACTCCCAAACAAACACAGGTTCATTTTTCGGTTAAAGCGGTAGCCCACTTCAAGCGCATTATGTGTGATTTTCCCGTTTACCTTATCTGGGGATGTATAAATGGGGAGCCAGTTTGTAGCATCAAACTCTTTTAAGTTGAAAATGACAAGCTTCTCACTGACATATAGTCGATTCCATTCATACGTAATTCGTAAAATAAATTCGTCAAAGGCCTCTCCTTGAATCGTAGCAAGTGGTAAATTGTAATGGCTGTAGGACAGACTTGGATTTCCGTTGTTGTAAGTTCCTTTTGGAACATGATTAAATTCTGCCTGCACCATTAAGTCCCGTTGACCCGCAAGGCTGTATGCTCGAATACCCAATTGAAATGCAGGGTTGTTAAAGTGTCCGTTGCTACTTGCTAGCTGGCCATATGCATGGTATTTTTCAAAAAAAGTATACCCTGCGTTGATCCCTAAAAGATAGTTCAGTTCGTTCCGGGACAGGAGGGGCAGTGCAGAACCAGGAACCGGTGAATAGAACAGTGGGTGAACTCGTTTCGATACTATGGAGTCACCTCTCGACCAAATTACGCCTTCAAAAAGACTAACAACAAGTCCCTTAAAGGGTTTGTAGCTGATATAGTTCACAGAATATGCTTTAGATTCGTAATACGATTCTACTGAGCTGCTGACAGGCCTTCGAATCAAATTAAACAATCGCATTCGAATGCAGTTTATTTCGATTTTATCTGTGGCTTTTAATACGGTTCGCAAAAATGGCGCAGGGACAGAATTATCAGACAAGAGGAGCGACCGGTATCCATCCCCTATGAAATGTGAAGTGTTACCAGCTATAAAGTGTATTGCCTTGTTGGGTCGATAAATAATATTTCCTGTGGCATAAGCATAGTCGAAACCGTCAATTTTAAAGGGTTTCGTTCTGGCAGCACCCGGAATTACTGCATTTTGTTGAGAGTAGGTGCCAGACGCTTGTTGGGTATAAAGCTCACCTACAGACTGAAAAAATGAGCTTTGATATGCCGCAAAACGACCTTGATTTTCGTAGATAGAAGTTGAAAAAGAAAACTGTTTCAAGAGATCTCCTTCAATATAGATTCCACGTGTGTTTTGAAATAGTCTCCTTTGCGATGTGTCGGATAGGTCTTTTCCTACCCTTAAATCTGCAATGGGCGAAATGTTAAGTGAAAAGTCAGCCCCCTTGATTTCGAAAAGATGTTTTTTAAGAAGTATATCTGTGAGTGTATAGTATTGTTTTGAGGAATCGCGAATGGTGTGAGTAAGATCAATTTCACTTTCTATATATGGCAAGAGACCTGTTCCCTGAAAGCCTTTGACAATTTGTGGATTGAATAAGTTGTCTTTGAAAAATTGGTCGATGAACTGTGTGTTGTGTTGACTATAACAGGGTGCGCTGTACCATGAACATAATAGTATCAATGGGAGAACAAATCTTAAGAGATAAATTTCGACTTTCAACCAGTTCTGTTTTATCATTCAAAGATAGAAAAGCGCCAAAAACAAAAAAGACCGCTGCAGCGGTCTTTTCTATGCGTCTTTGTTGAAAAGTTAATGTCTGACAATCAGCTTACGAGTGAATGTCTTTCCATCACTTTCGACGAGAACAATATATACTCCATTTTTGAAATCCGAGACATTTATCGATTTAGTTCCATTTGAAATGGTTTCATTAAGCACAGATTTTCCAAGCGCATCAACTACTTTAACCGAAGAAGCATGGTCGGTATTAAGGGTTATAGTTACATTTTCATCGGCAGGATTCGGAGCGATCGTTATGGATGGTGTATTTTTCTGTTGCGTAATACCCAATACATAGCTGATTGCTATATCAAGAGAGTCAACGTAGGTGTTATTCACTACATCGTAAAAATAATATCTGTACAATCCGTAACCAGCAGAGCTTGGGTCAGGAGTAATTCGAGGCTTTAGCTCAGCATCTAAACTATTAGTTGTTATCGCAGTTCCAGCTGCAATTATTGGAGCGGGATAAGAGGTAGAGTTTGGAGTCGAATATTCCAATCCTGACGCATTGTAACACAGGGGCGGCCAGCAAATCTGATCGATCCATGCAGTAGGAACATTTACTTCTTTGCGAATAATTTTAAGTTGAATGTCAGAAGCCGCAGTATTTGTTACTTGAAAATGAGGCTCATAAATACCTGCCGTAAGGTCAGGACTCGATGGGTAAAGATTTATGCTATGTGTCCCACCGCCAAGGTTTGAACCACTCACCGGCAACGGACCAGCCATACCGTCTGGATCATAACGAATATCCAACACACTGTTTTGAGCAAAAATGGCAGTCGCAGAAATCACTATACCCGCAAATAAAACAATCCCTTTTTTCATAACTTTAGCTTTATCGTTTTCAAAAGTATTTCGAAAAATAGCAATTATTGTGCACTTTTCCAAAGAACACTTGAAATCCTACAATTAAAATTCAGCGAGATGGGACATTTAGGATTTCAAGAATTTCATTCATTGTATCTTTGTGAGGAAGTTTACGTAAGCCTATCTTTGATTTCGGCAAGGTCATTGTAAATGCCCCTCAAAATTTAAATTAATCGAATCATGAAAAAGTATTTTTTCCTCTTATTAAGTTTCAATCTAACCTTGGCAGTCCTTGCACAGGAGACACCTACCTCTGAGAATCATCTTTTTGAAGTTAAAAAATTACCCAATGTAGCGCTGAAGGATATGGACGGCAAATCGTTCAACACAGGCTCTCTAGGTTTTGAAGGCCCCGTGGTAATCAGTTTCTGGGCGACATGGTGTTCGCCGTGCAAGCGTGAACTGAACACGATTCATGATTTGTATGAAGATTGGCAAGAGGAAACGGGAGTCAATCTAGTGGCCGTTTCTATTGATGACACAAAAACTTCGGCGCAAGTTCCAGCTTATGTTAATGGTAAGATGTGGGAATACCTCGTACTTATGGATCCCAACGGCGATTTTAAAAGGGCCATGGGAGTGAACAACGTTCCGCATACTTTTCTAGTAGACGCAGAAGGCAACATCGTATATTCTCACAACAACTATGCACCGGGCGACGAAACAAAGCTTTACGAGGAAATCAAGAAAATAGCCAAACCAAAGGCAAAAGAGTGACGTTGCCAATCCTGAATTTTGAATGAAAAAACTTTATTTACTACTTCTACTTTCGGGTACTTCTCTAACTTCCTTTGCTCAGGGGAGTACAGGAGTATTCACCGGAAATATTGAATCTACTTTTCAGTATCTCAATGCGGACTCGTTGATCGGGGCGACACAACCGGATTCCAAGGGACTTTTGAATTCTTACATGAATGTTTTTTACACTCACGGGAATTTTAAGGCTGGAATGCGCTTCGAATCGTATCTGCCAAGAATTCAAGGATATCCCTCTACATTTGATGGTACAGGACTTGGTATGCGCTACGTTGGATATGTAAATGACTTCGTAGATGTCACCGTGGGTTCCATTTATGAGCAATTTGGCTCAGGATTGTCGCTCCGCACCTATGAGAATATGGGGTTGGGTTACGACAGCCAGTTGGATGGAGCTCGATTGAAGATCACGCCGAAAAAAGGGTTTACTGTAAAAGGGGTTTATGGCCTATTGCGCTATGCCTTTCTGGATGGTCGAATTGTTCACAGCGATGGAATTGTGAGAGGATTTGATGGTGAATTGCATATCAATGAAGTATTTAAAAGTTGGGCAACTAAAAAATTGGACATAACCGTCGGAGGATCTTTTGTGAGTAAATATCAGAGAGACGACAATGAAGATTTGATCTTGCCGGAAAATGTGGGTTGCTATGGTGGACGACTTCGGTTGAAATATGGCAAGTTCGCATTTGACGGAGAGTATGTTTATAAAGGTCAAGATCCATCCGAGGACAATCAGTATAATTTTAACCCTGGCCATGCTGCAGTTTTCAACCTGGGATATTCTCAAAAAGGATTGGGCATCATTCTCTCTGCAAAATCGGTCGATAATATGAGTTACAGAGCGGATCGTACAAAGCAGTTGCAGAACGTGTTGATCAATTTCTTGCCTTCACTGAATAAAACACATACGTACAATCTCGTTGCTTCACTTTATCCCTATGCAACGCAACCCGTAGGAGAAATGGCCTTTCAAGGTGAAGTTTTGTACACCTTCAAAAAAGGATCAAAGTTGGGAGGGAAATATGGTACAACGATAGACCTCAATTATTCCAGTGCATTCCGTCCAATGAGGCACACATCTTCTATAAATCCTCTTGATTCAACGGGCGTAACCTATACTTCAGGCCTTTTTGATATCAGCGACAGCCTTTACTGGCAGGATATAAATTTCAACATCACTAAAAAATTCACTAAAGAATTCAGTGTGATCCTCAGTTACTTCAATATTACACTCAATAATGACGTGGCCACAGTTACCAAAGAACACGGCTTTATTCGATCAAATGTATTCGTGCTGGAGACGCAACACAAACTTAGTCCTGTGCAGTCACTGAGAACAGAGTTGCAATTTCTTTTTGTTAATAAACGAGACTCTGTAGAGGTTCTTGATCCTGCCACAAATCAACAAACCCTTATTGAGAGAGACTATCCGTTTTATACCATGGGTGCTCCGGTTCCGGTGGACAAGGGTGCCTGGGCCACGCTACTTTTGGAGTACACCATCAATTCCAATTGGTTTGTGAGTGTGATGGATCAGTATAATTTTGGGAATTCTGAGAAGAAGTATAGGGCACATCACCCGTATCTTACTGTAGGGTTTATTCGTGAAGCAACACGGGTTACGGTTTCTTATGGCCGTCAGCGAGCAGGACTTTTCTGTGTAGGGGGTGTTTGCCGACCGGTTCCTGCATCCAATGGTTTAACACTTTCATTTACGCATAGCTTCTGATCCAATGAAAATTGTTCGAGTTTTATATTTCGCACTTGGTTTGTTCGCTTTTATTTCTTGCGATAAGGTAGAAAATCCGTTTCCAAAGGCTATCAGTGTCGACCTTGACACTACGATTTACCCGGGTAATTGGAGCGATTATGTCGCCAATGAATGGCCGGATTTCGCCACCTTACCACAGGAGGATCCAAACAGAAATGCCCTGATAGAGGACTTTACAGGTCACAATTGTAGCTTTTGTCCTGCAGCCGGTGAAGTTGCACACAGTATCCACGAAGCAGATCCCACGCATGTTTTTATAGCAAGTATCCATGCATCTAACACTACGGACGGGATGTCTTCATTTCAATCTGTGAATGTAGCACAGGGATATACAATTCAGTTTTATAATAACGAGTCTTTACAGCTGGGTGCATTCTTCGGTAATTCAATTGTAAACTCAGGATTTTTTGGAAACCCTGCAGGTACTGTTAGCCGCACAAACGTTGGAGGCGAGTATTTCGCTGGTTCAGGACTTTGGCAGTCAAAAGTTGATAATGTTCTTGCTTCTTCTCTAAAAGTTGCCGTTAAAGCGAAAGTGAATTATTATGAAACACCAAAGCACGGATATTACCTGCATACTGAAATAGAAAAATTGGATAATTCAATTCAAAATGACCTTGCTTTGGTAGTGTATATGATTGAAGATTCACTCATCGGACCTCAAAATGTGAGCAATGTGTATACCCCTGAGTATGTTCACCGAGATATTTTCCGTGGAACAGCTGACGGTCGTTTGTGGGGCCGAACACTTGATTCAGAGACGTTTGTAAACGGAAAATATTATTTGGATTATTCCGGAATTATTCCTGATCAACTTGTTCCGCAGGGAGCGCCTTCTAATGGGCACAATGCAGAAAACATGCATCTGTTGATCTACGTTTACGATAAAGTAACACTGGAAATTTACCAGATTATCAAGAAGAAATTCGTCTAAAAGGACTTATTCGAATTCTATCAGTATTGCCCCTTTCTCTACAACTTGTTCGGATCTTATAAGGATAGACTTAACTGTACCGATTCCTTCGGCTTTCAAAACGTTTTCCATTTTCATCGCCTCCAGCGAAAGAATAGCATCGCCAGGTTGCAATTCCTGTCCAATTTCAACATTTATTTGAAGAATTCTACCCGGCATTGGTGCAGCAAGCTCTTTAAGTTTTCTCACCTTTGGTTTATCCAGACCCATTGCAGAAATAAGATCGTCAAGCTCCCCTTTCTTTTTCACTGTGAATGTCCGATGGTTGATTTTTACAACCAAGGTGTTCGACTCCGAGGCATTTTCAATGATTTCGCCGTTGAATTTTTTTCCTTTGTATGTAATCGTAAAAAAACGGTGATCGTCCCATTTTAGAGCTGCTCCATCCGCTCCAACAACTTCTTTTCCGTCAAAGTACCAGGTTCTGTTTGCCATTCATCGTTGATTTTATGCAAAAATAAGAGATTCCTCTTGCCCCATACTTTTTTCGGTCAAGGTTCGGAAATAATTTCTCAGTTTTGTGTTTCAGATAAAATGTGCACAGATGAAAAAGACTATGGTTATTTTATTGGTTGTTTTAATGGTGAGTTGTATGCCGAAGAAACAATCAGAGCCGATAACAGGGGATGTTGAATTGTTAAATACCGATTCACTTTCCTTCTCAGAATCCGAGGAAATAAAGCCCGAGCGTCCGGTTTACAGAGCCGCTGAGACTATCCTGACAGATTTGATCCATACCCGGCTGGAAGTGAGCTTTGATTGGAAGTTATCCAGAATGAAAGGACTCGCACAACTAACTGCTAAACCTCATTTTTATCCTTCTGACAGTTTAATTCTCGATGCCAAGGGAATGGACATTCTCAAAGTACAATTGGATGGAAAGGATCTCACCTACACCTACGACAGCAGTTACCTTAAAATCAAATTGGGGCGAACATTTACCCGTTCAGACAAGTACACAGTAAACATTTCATATGTAGCCAAACCTGACGAACGAGTTACCGGCGGAAGCTCAGCAATTACCTCTGATAAAGGACTTTATTTCATAAATCCGAAGGGAGAAGAAAAATCAAAAATGCCGCAAATCTGGACTCAGGGAGAAACCGAGGCGAGCTCAGTTTGGTTCCCAACGATTGATGCTCCGAACGTTAAAACCACCCAGGAAATATTTATCACAGTTGAGGATAAATATGTGACCTTGTCAAATGGCAAACTCGTTTCTTCCAAGAAAAATTCAGATGGTACGCGCACCGACCACTGGAAGCAGGATTTGCCTCATGCGCCATATTTATTCATGATGGGTATTGGGGAATTTAAAGTAGTGAAAGACGTATATACGCGTCCCGACGGAACAAAAATGGACGTTAACTATTACGTTGAACCTGAGTGGGAACCATATGCGAAAGCTATTTTTGGGGAGACACCGAACATGATTGCCTATTTTTCGAAATTATTGGGAGTTGAATACCCATGGGATAAATACCATCAGATTGTCGTAAGAGAGTATGTCTCTGGCGCTATGGAAAATACCGGCGCGGTCATCTTTGGAGATTTTGTTTACAAGAATGACAGAGAATTGCTTGACGGGAATGACCAATCGACTATAGCTCACGAGCTTTTCCATCACTGGTTTGGCGATCTGGTTACGTGCGAATCTTGGTCCAACCTTCCGCTAAATGAATCCTTTGCTAATTACAGTCAATATTTATGGGATGAGTATAGATTTGGACTGGATGAGGCCGATTATCAGGCCGAAGGCGAAGCTGATGGGTATTTTCAGAGTGCACAGGGGGGAGGATACCATAACCTTATCTGGTTCGATTACGAGGATAAAGAACAAATGTTCGATGGCCATTCGTACAACAAGGGGGGGCGTATTTTACATATGCTTCGATGTTATCTCGGTGATGAGGCCTTTTTCAAAGGAATCAATCTATATTTAACAGCAAACAAGTTTAAGCCGGCTGAGTTTCATCAGTTGAGGCTGGCATTTGAAGATGTCAGCGGAGAGGATTTAAACTGGTTTTTTAATCAATGGTTTCTTGGTTCCGCACATCCGGTGCTTGATGTGTCACAAAAATTTGATGCCGCAGCCGCAAGCGTCACCGTTTCAGTAAAGCAAAATCAAAGTCTGGAAATTTCTCCTATTTTCAGATTGCCTGTAGATGTTGCTGTTTTCGATTCTGAAGGAAAACATGTGCACAGAATCTTTATCGATCAGCTGGAACAGTCTTTTGTTCTACCGGTAAAGGGGGAATTGAAGTGTGTTCTTTTCGATGATCAACAAATGTTACTCGCCAAGATCAGAGAAGACAAACCAGTGGATCAGTATATCTTCCAGTACTATAATGGAAAGCGATACAAAGCAAGAAAAAATGCACTGAATTATGGAACCAAGGGCAAAGATCCAAGAATCCAGCAATTGATTCTTGACGGATTAAAAGATCCTTTCTGGAGCATACGTTTGTCTGCGATTGAAAAAGCTTCTAAATTGAATGAGGAAAATAAAGTGAAGGCACTTTCAATGATTCGATCACTTGCCACGGATGACGCGAATTCTCAAGTCCGCTCTTCGGCTTTAAATTACCTAGGATCCAATGCTGATGAGGCGATGGTAAAGGAGATTGCCAAAGACAGGATAGAAAAGGATCGGTCTTATTCAGTGATTTCTACTGCACTGAAACAATTAGGAAAATTGGATGCTGATTTTGCTATGGAAAAAGCAGCTGCATTGGAGGCAGAACGCTCCTCAAAAATGATTTCAGGCATTGCCCAATTATATGGTTCCTTTGGAAAAGAGGAGAAATTGAAGTTTTTTGAAAATACTCTTAAAGGTGGAATTCTTCAAGGATTTGATGAGCTTGGAGTTCTCAATTCTCTGACATACTTTGTTTCTAGACAAGAGCCCGAGGTTTTAGATAAAGCGTATGAATTGTATGACTATCTTTCTGAAAATGGAGCCTTTTACACGCAAATGTTCCTGCCCCAAAATGTCGGGTATCTGGTCTCAGCATTTGGTGATAAAATCGATGAATTAAATCTTCAGGTGGAAGAATTCGAAAAGAGTAAAGATGCAGCGTTAGCGGATCAATGTCGTAAAAAGATCAAAAAATATGAGGTGCTAAAGGAAAAGTATGCCCCTTTAGCGTCATCCCCCGAGGAATAACCGAGGTGTTTTTTTGACGAAATTTTAAACATTTTTTAAATTTTATTTGTTTCATTTCGAAATTCGGTTTATATTTGATTAATAAATCGTCAAAAAACAATTAATAATTCGACGTATGAAACATTTAAAAGTGGGGGATAATGCACCACAATTCTCGGGAAAAGATCAAAATGGTAACCCTGTAAGCCTAGGAGATTTTAAAGGCAAGAAGCTGGCGGTTTATTTTTATCCCAAAGACAATACGCCCGGTTGTACTGCGCAGGCGTGTAGTTTGCGAGACGATGACACGGAACTAAAAAATCGAGGAATAGCTGTTGTTGGGGTGAGCATGGATTCTGAAAAATCCCATCAGAAATTTATTGAGAAATTCAACTTACCATTTCCTTTAATTGCAGACGAAGATCGATCGGTCATTGAACTTTTTGGTGTCTGGGGACCAAAAGTATTCATGGGAAAGAAATATGACGGCATTCATCGTACGACCTTCTTAATTGATGAATCACAGAAGATTGTGGCTATTCTCGATAAACCGAACACAAAAGATCACGGAAAAGAAATTTTAGAAATTTTCAAATAATTTTTAAGAACGTAAATTGTTTATGATCTTCCCCCTCTACCTTTGTATAAATTAATACACTATAAACCGCTCCAGGCTAAATTGGAGCACAACAACAAACGATATGTCAACAAATAAAGAAGTAAATGCAGAAAAATTGAAAGCACTTCAGTTAACTATGGAGAAGCTTGACAAAACCTATGGAAAGGGTGCAGTCATGAAGTTAGGTGATTCGCCTGTGGAAAAAGTGGAAGTTATTCCTACAGGATCTATTACACTTGATATGGCTCTTGGAATCAATGGATATCCGAAAGGGAGGGTTATCGAGATCTACGGTCCTGAATCCTCCGGAAAAACCACGTTAGCGATTCATGCCATTGCTGAGGTTCAAAAACAAGGAGGCATAGCCGCATTTATTGATGCAGAACATGCGTTTGACCAGTTTTATGCTAAAAAACTTGGTGTTGATATCGATAATTTATTAATCTCTCAGCCTGACAATGGGGAGCAGGCGCTTGAGATCGCGGACAATCTAATTCGTTCCGGTGCAATTGACCTAATTGTTGTGGACTCAGTGGCAGCACTTACGCCGAAGGCAGAGATTGAAGGGGAGATGGGTGACTCTCAGATGGGTCTTCAGGCTCGCTTGATGTCCAAAGCTTTGCGGAAACTTACCGCTTCGATCAATAAAGCAGGGTGTTGCTGTATTTTTATCAATCAATTACGCGATAAGATAGGTGTGATGTTTGGGAATCCGGAGACCACCACAGGGGGGAATGCCCTAAAGTTTTACTCTTCCATCAGAATAGATATTCGCAGGGCAGCTCAGATTAAGGAAGGCGAGGAAGTTACCGGAAACAGAGTCAAAGTAAAGATTGTCAAAAATAAGGTCGCTCCGCCTTTCAGAAAAGCCGAGTTTGACATCATGTATGGTGAAGGCATTTCTAAAATCGGTGAAGTCATAGATTTAGGTGTAGAGCTTAATATATTAAAAAAGAGCGGCTCATGGTTCTCTTATGGTGAGACAAGACTAGGCCAAGGACGTGACTCCGTGAAATCTCTTCTTCAGGACAATCCTGAGCTCATGGAAGAACTTGAATCAAGAATTAAAGAGGCTCTTGGAGCAGAAGGCACAGAAGTGCCGATGTTACAAGACTAATTGCATATCGTGAGGGGGAACGGCGTTCAGAAATGGACGCCGTTTTTTATTTTTGAGGATAAAACCTAAAGACTACATGCTAAAAGTTCATGTCATACTTAATGGAAGTAAAAAAATAACAGAGCAAAATCAGCGTATACTCAATGCATTGTCTTTTATTGAAAACATAGATTGCAGAATCGAAAAAACGAAATATGCTTCAGAGGCGATAGACCTGTCGATAAAAGCTGTGTTAGATGGAACTGATGTCATAGTGGCTGTGGGTGGTGACGGAACCTTTCATGAGGTTGTTAATGGCATTCGGAGTTCTGGGAAAGATGTTTCGGTTGCATTTCTGCCAAATGGCACTGCCAATGACTTTGTTCTAGGCTATGGGTTAACTTGGACAACAGAAACATTCCTGTCAGCTATTATGAAACGCAAAACGACAGAAATCGATCTTATTAAAGTAGCAATCGGCGATGAGCAAAAATGGTGCTTGAATATTGCAGACACCGGTTTTGGAGGAAAGGTTGTTCAAACCCTGAACAAGCAGCGAAGTTGGCTTGGAGGAAAGGCTTCTTATTTTCTAGCTATTCTTCGGGCCTTTTTCACTTACAAAAAGCCGTTAATGCGAGTGAGCTTTGAGGGAGGTTATTATGAGGGCCCCGTTCTACTTACAGCAGCATGCAACGGCCCTGTATTTGGCGATGGATTGTACATTTCTCCTGAAGCTAAACCGAATGATGGTGTAATGAACATTACAATTTTGGGCAATGTAAATCTTTGGGATTACCTAAAGAATCTCAAACGAATGAAGCGGAAATTGACTATTCAACACCCTGAGGCAAGGTATCATCGAAGCAGCTTCTTGAAAATCCAAGCGATAGGTTCAAAGGTGTATACTGAGGCAGACGGAGAATTGGTAGGAAGTGGTGAAGTTGAATTTTCCATCGAGCCTGCAGCGCTTCGAATGTTGGTGCCTTGAGTGAGGCTACTCATTCAAGAAAGTGTGTGACCACTCATCAGTAACTAATTAATTTTAACCCCATGAAAATACACGACCAAATTTTTAACAATGTGGCTGTAGGATTATTAAATCTAGCCCGTATCTTCAAGTTGAGCTATTTCGAGATCAATATCATTGTTTACTATTTTCTCGTTCCTTTATCTTGGATGGCTCTTTTGGATGGCATTTTTGATGTTCATTATTTTAAAGTTGCATTTTTATTCTTTTGTCTGGGATTAGGAACAATGGTTCGCGATTTTTATTCGTTCTCAATCGTTCTCTACAAAAAATCAGTCATTTTTCTGAATTATTTCAATCGCTACAATAGCAATTATGTTTTGTCTTCCGTCTGGATTTGTGTTGTAATTCCTGCTTCGATCTATGTGATTTTGATTTCCCTTTTTTGTAATTAACCTAAACAGGTTTCGAGCTTCAAGCGTTTTTTAGAAATCCTTAATCTGACGGGCCTTGTAGAGCGATACAAAAATGGGGATTTTGACATTTTAGCCAAAATCCCCACTTGGGTGGACTTAACTGACCTGTTTTCGAACCGGTTTGTTGAGGGGATGGAGATGGTTGCCAACGGCCATTTCTGATAGTTTCTTCTGTGTAGTGCAGATGACTATCCTGCAATCCATTATCTCTGAATCGAGTTATGAATGATTCAACATCTTATTCGGATTTATAATTTGACAGAGTCCTGGTTGTTGGTTGACATGTTTCAATTTCAATATTTTTAGGCTATCTTTCAGGTATGAAAAAACCTATTAATCCCTTAACAGGTCGCGAAGAAGTTTGGGTTCTAACTGGAATTTGGTCAACACTTGGATTTTGTGGCCGATGAACTTTTCTCTGGCAAAATACATGATAGAATTCCAGTCAATAGAGCCATTATTTAATAAAGCTTTTATTTTATTAAATAGTCATGACTTGAACGATACGGGTGAGAACTACCTCTTTTTATTCGAAACGATAAAACACTATAGATTAGACAGTCAATATTCATTTAAAGCGCTGGATGTATCTCATTACGAGCAGTCCATTGAGTTGTTCAATAAAATAATTCAGATTAATCCTAACCATGAGTTATCTTATGAATTAAGAGGTATAGCGCATGGAAGACTTGGAGATTATATAAATTCCGAATCAGATTTTTGCAAAGCAATAGATTTAGGTTTATGTCACTTTAAGGTTTTTAGAAATCTTGGTCACACTAGGAGTAAACAAAAAAAATTCAAGTCAGCAATTCAGGATTTCTCAAAATCAATTGAATTGAATCCATATTACGTTCAAGCTTATTTTGATAGAGCAAATTCAAAAATCAAATTGAATTTACTGGAAGATTCTCTTGAAGATTTAGATAGAGTTATTGAATTGGATCCGGCTTTTTCCCGAGCATATTATAAAAGAGGATATGTCTTACAAAGCTTGGATAACTTTGTTGAAGCCCTTGAGGATATTAATAAAGCCATTGAATTGGGTTGCAAAACAAAATCAATACATCACCTAAGAGGATTTTTATATTATACATTTGGCAATTACCAAGAGGCTATAAGAGATTTTAATATTACTATTCAATTAAATGAACATAACCAACATACATTTTTTTATCGAGGATTTTCAAAATTAGCAATAGGTTTTTGTGAAGATGCAATAATTGATTTTGACCAAAATATACTTTTAGATCCATCCTTTTCGGAGGCATATTATTTCCGTGGATTTTGTTTCGAGGTTATAGAAAAATTTTCCAATGCAACTGAAGATTATCAAAAATATTGCGAATTAGCTCCGGGCCTTAAAAGAGAAAAATATGATGCCAAAGTTTTCAAAAACATTAAAGATTTACGGTTGAGAAATGCGTATACTTTCCTTAAAAACTATATGGATGATCATCAAGTGACTGATCTGGTGTACTCCATTAGTGCAAATGCAAAAAGGGATAATCAACAATACGAATTGGCTATTGAACACTATAATTCAGCGTTATCAATAAACCGTAATAATCCTAATTATTATTTCGGACGTGCTTTTTGTAAATTCAAAAGTCTAACATACAATAGAAATGATTTTAATAATATACTTGAGGATTTTAATAAAGCAATAGGGTTAAAGAAAGATGTTGCTGAATACTATTTTGAAAGAGGAAATTTTAATGCATTTTACGGAAAAACTAAAAAGGCAATTAAAGATTATAGTTTTGCCATAAAATTAGACGGTCACTATCGTCTGGCTTATTATTATAGAGCCAAATCAAGGGAAGAACTTGGTCAGTACTTTGAGGCTATTGAAGATTATACCAAATGTATAGAATTGAACTCAAAAGATGCATTTGCCTATACGGGCAGGGCAAATGCAAAGTACATGACTGCGGATGAATTTGACTATAATTGGTTAGAAAGTGCTCACCAAGATGAAAATACAGCAACCCAATTAGATTTTCGCATGCATGAATTTATTCGGCATAATTATCAAATGAGACAAAATATTTTAATTACACAAGAACAAACCGCAACCAAAAAGAAAAAAAACTATCTCCGAATTGATTCAATAGAAAATTTCCAGTCCAAAGGACGAACAATTGAAATTAAGAACTTAGAAGGAATAGAAAATCTAACTGATGACGAAATTGACAAAGCTTCTATTCAAGTATCTATTCAAAACAATAACTCTATTGGTGATATATTAACTATAGAAGAAATAGATGCTGTTAGAAAACAAGCAAGTTCAATAAGCGGCAACGATGCTTTAAATAATTTGTTGGATTCAATTAAAAAAGCTTTTGAATAATGTTTTGTTCTTTAAATTCAGAAAGAGGTAAAGAGGTAATTGAAAATCTAGCAATATACCTACAGCAAATAATGTCAACTATTTCATCAACTCCTGGAGTTGAGTTTAATATTGATAAGTTGATGAAAGACTTATATTCTAATATAGTTAGTGCAACTGGTAATTCAGAACAAGCAACAGATATAGTTAGACATATACCTCAAATTACATTGTTGCTTGCCGCAGATGATATAAACCTATTAAGTTCTTTAATGAATAAAGGTTTAAATATGCAAGAGCTATCTTCTGCAGCTGTAAGTGCTAACAATGAACAAACTGGTGTTAAGTATATTGAAGATATTTTAGGTATTAATGAGAATGCTTTAAATGAAACTAATGAAGTTGAAAATGGAATTAATCAATCACAAAGTATTGTTAATCATAATGTTAAAGGATCAAATGGAAAAAATTTGTATAATACAAACAAATTAAATGAAGAAGAAGTTCCACTATCAAGTTATAGTGTGGACTTGTCTTTTATAGACTTCAATTTGAAAACTACACTATCCGGAACATTTTTATTCATGGATTACGAAACATTCAATAGAGATCCAAAAGGAGGACGAGCTTCACAATTTGCATGTATTAGGACAGATAAAAACTTAAATGTTTTTTTGGGAAAATCACTGAATTTGTTTTGTGAGCAATGTGAGGATAATATTCCATCAATAACAGCTGCACTTATTACTGGTATTACCCCTCAAAAAATTCAAAGGTATAAGTCTGGGATAGAATTGCCCCCGAAAAACGAGATTTGCGAAAACTTTGAAGTACTTAATGAATACAACTTTATTAAAAGAATTAATGAGGAAATGTCTGTTCCTTCAACTTGCACTATTGGGTATAATAACTACGCTTTTGATGATGAATATACGAGAAATCTACTTTACAGAAATTTATTCGATCCTTATGAAAGAGAGTATAAATTCAATAACTCGAGATTTGATGTTTACTTATTACTTATTGCCACATATGTTTTGAGACCAAATTTGTTAGTCTTTCCTAAAACTTTGAATAGTGAAACAGGTAAATTAGAAACGAGTTTTAAGCTTGAGGAGCTTTCTAAAGCAAATAAATTAAAGCATTTTAATGCACACGATGCTTTTAGTGATGTTGTTGCTACTCTTATGTTAATGAAATTAATTAAATCAAGGGATGAAGCCTATTTTAATTATATATTTCAGTTTAGGTTAAAAGACAATGTTACTGAGTGGTTCAGTAAATGGAACCTATACAGTCGAGAAAAACTTAACGGTTTTATACACATTAGTAGCTTTTATGGAAGAGATTCCAACATGTTAGCCCCGTTGCTCTATATATGCGAACATCCAAAATTTAGGAATAAGTACATATGCATAAGGCTCGATGACAAGTATATTGATGAAAACTTAAAAGTGATTTTCGAATTGACTTCAGAAGAGCTTTCTAGCCGTCTTTATCTTCCGAATGATGAATTAAAGAAACGTAAATTAACAAAACTCCCAGTATCAATTATTGAAATAAACAAGTGTCCGATTTTAGTTAAAACTAGTAATGTTCCCGCTGATTTAATTGATAATGAGAAGATTAATCGATCTATCGAACGTATTAATCCGATAATAAATGAACTTCAAAGGAAATTTACTGAAGTTTTCAGCATTAAGAATGAAGAACCCTTTATGGATACTGATAAACTTATTTACTCCGGTTTCTTTGATTCAAGAGAAAAAAATGAATTCAAAAGAATCAGAAAAAATGCAGACGATAAGAACTTTGACGGCATTTCTTCCAAATTGACATATCCTAGGATTGAGGAATTGATTTTTAAGTTCAAAGCACGAAATTTTCCAGATTCTCTGAAAGAGGAAGAAAAGCAGCGGTGGAAGGACTATGCAAAAAACCGTATTCGAAACAAAGAACTTGGAGCAGAAATTGTTTTATCTGAATTTTGGAATGAACTTGACCGAATAAAAAACGAACAATTAAAAAATCCTAAAACAACAGAACAAAAATTTATAATAATCGATGAGATAGAATCCTATGTTCGTGGCTTGCTTTAGTTTGGTTCCTTGACGTTAAAAAACGTACAACGAATAAGTAAATTTTGATGTTTTCAAACAGTTTAATTGTTAAAATTCATTTTTCAATACTCAAGAACCCTTATTTGATTTTTTCATTTGTTAGGAACTTACCGAAGAAAGATCGAGTTTTAAATTAAACGAGTGTTGACCATATGCGAAAGTCAAATAAAAAACTGAAATCATTGTTAGTGCGGCTCTCATAATTCAAGGTGTTGGGATTCAAAATAAAAATGTGTCAAGTGAAGAAAGTAACAGTGATTAAATCCGCGAATTTGGAATACTGTTGAACTTTTCTTCCTTCTATCTAGGAAAGTAAATCCCATCCAATTGTCTTGATTGTGCGTTTATACAACGAATAGGTCAATGATCATTTCATAACACAGATATTCAGTCAATTAAATGTTTTTTAAACAAATCTTTTCAATCGATTTTGATCAATTACTCGGGTAACTCGCCGTTTTTTTGTGTTTTTCAGAAATAACAACTGAAGGGCCCGGTTATTTTTTTAAATAACCAGTTTTGGCCAAGTTTATTTTATAAAATAACTGCTTCATAAAGAGCACAATATTTTTAATCGAGTAACTCGAGTGCTACAGTTCAGGCCATTTCAGAATATTTGAATAAAACCTTCCAATTTACTCGAGTTACTCAGGTATTACTTGAGTAACTCGGGTGTTACCTGGGTAACTTGAGTAACACAAGGAACTCGGGTTGATTTCATGTTTTGATACAGCTTCTAACACAATCTTGCAGTTGTAAAATTTCATAAATGATACCCAAAAGTCATTATTTTATCTTTTTGAGAAGCGTCTTTCAGTATATTCTCACGTTTAATTCTACAACGTTTATACACTTTGGAATCTGAAACTGTCCGGGTTCTATAACGACCATCAAATACTCCTTGGGCGACCTGTTCTTTGCGAATGGCGCCAAGTCTAATCTTGTGGAGTAGATTATTTTCCGAGTAGCCTTTTTTTTTCTTTTTCATAAAGCATTTTTGTAATTACAATGATTGTTTCAATGATGAGATACGTCCCAATTGGTAACTCAACCAACATTGAATTAATAATTAACCATGAAGTCAAAGAGCCAATCACGGCGAATACCAAAAGCAATAATTTATTCTTCATATCAGTTATTTTGAATCATGTTTGTTATTTCTGAGCAACATTTCCCAGGAATTCGGATGGTGAAAATTTTGTCATCTTTGAATGAAAAGGCAAATCGATAAACAGTTTCATTTATACTTTGGTCAGCCTTTTCCCCAAATTCTTTTTTGACTTTTTTAGGGTTATCACTAAATGGATCGAAGGTTGAACAACGCAATTCTAAAACAGCCTCCCCAGCAAATTGATCCATACTGACACCTCTATTCACTTCCATATGGAATTTTTCACTTGAACCGTCTTTACCAAAGAACAGAGTATAGAAATAACCACATGCTTTGAGGTAATTTAGTTTTCCAAAATACTTGCCGGATGGATGCAGAATTCCTTTCAAGTTGTTAAAATCACTTGCTGAAAAAATGCACTCGAATGTTGAAAGTAATCGGGTGTTCAACATCTGTTCCACTTCAGATACTCTATTTACAATTGCTTCACTCATATTCTGTATTATTAAGGTCAAAACGAATCCCAAAATTCAGGATCCTGTTGATCCATGTCCAAATTATCGTTGTAATAGGGGTTATTGTCTATTGAATAATCGTCGTAATAATCCCAGTTGGCATTTGATTGCATATCAACATAATCTTCATAGGATTCCCATTTATTATCGAGAATCGCTAAATCAGAGTCAACCACGTCAAATATGTTGAATGTAAAATATCCAAGTTGACCCGGTTCTGTGATTGTTAATGGAAAATTGATCGGATATTTATTTTTATACTCTATTAGATCCTCTTTGCTAATCAGAAATTTATCGATATTTCGAACACACCACAGAATATACTGAGCATCGCATCTAGCCACTTCTTCTAGCGTTTTTCCTTTGTTTCTACCGAAATTAAAAACAGTTTCTGCCGTATAAATTGTCCAGTTCTCCATGTCGCATCATTTAAATATGATACAAAGTTATATTAGTGTTGTGCAGTACATTTGCACAGGAATAATTATGCTTAAAAAAATATCTTTTTGTATACCTTTATTGATAATAATACTCCTCTAATGCAAGAAAACCATATAGTAATGCTCCCAACACCAGAAATTGGTTTTTATATTCAATTGGAAAGCGAAGAGCCAATTTTTCAACTCACTTGCTTTGATCAGTTTTCTTTCTTGGATTTTGAATTGACCTTATGGGATTCGAGTTTCCAAGAGTGTTTTGAACTAAAAGAAAACAACTATCATTTTGACTCATTCAAAGAATTATTCAATCAACTTGAAGACCGTATTTCCAAAATGAAGTTCATTGAGTTTCACCTAACTTTTGAAAACAAGCACAAACTTAGTTTTGCCAATGGAGAATTATCAGCCTCTTTTGATACCAAGGAATTCTTGTATCGGTTTGCTGTTGAACTTCTCAATATTTGTGGATTTGACGGAAAAGAGATGTTTCAACAATTGTTACAAAGAACCAATTGTTACCTTGAAATAAGTATTGAAGATAAAGATTGTTTTAATCCGATTGCTTTGGCGAAATAGAAAATAGTTCAATCAAAACAATTAATTATAGTTATCTAAGCTGTTTTGAATTCTTGTTTTGATTTTTTGAATTAAGTGTTCGGGACTTTTCACACGAACTCCCTCACCAAAAGATAAAATCAGTTGTTCCAACTCGTAATTGGGAATGACTTCTATTTTCACCAACAAAGCATCTTCTAATTGTTTCTCAATTTGAGAAGAATGAATAGGTTTGGTTATTATATATGGTGCGAGTGAAGAAGTAAAGAGTAGTTCAATCTTTTCTAATTCTGCCCCTTCAGGTTTGGAAACACCAATGAAATCGTCAAAATACTCTTCCCAATTTATTTCAGTTTTTCTGTATTTAAAAGAAGTACTTTCTAAGGAAATAATTCGGTCTAAAGCGACATTCCAGGTTGAATTTTCAAACTCATGATTTCTTCCGAAAACAAACCATCGACTATTGTATTGTTTCAAATAGTAAGGATGAAAATTGAAAGCGTAGGGCTCCGGTGATTTGAAGTCTTTATAATCTATGTGAAGAACCTGTTCATTGTTGATAGCATCAAACAAAACTGAAAGATGTTTCTTCCCTTTAAGGTATTGATTTGATTCAAAACTAATAACGGCATGGTCCCTCTTTTTCAAGTCGAACTGTGCTTCCAGTTGACGTATTAACTCATCTACCCACTCAAACTGTGGAACACCAGAAAAACGAGACATTATAATTAGCGCCGATTTCAATTGATCTGCTTCAACCATATTTAAAGGCTGATTTGTAATTGAAAACTTAAGATCAGAATAACGATAATAACATCGTTTACCTACAGTATATCTTTCCAATGGAACAGACCAGCCAAACTCACTTTCCATAAACTCGATATCAAGAAAAATAGTACGCCTTGAAATTCCACTGCAAGATGGATCGTAATCAATTAACACTAGATTACATTCTTCTATAAGATCTTCTATAAAATACATTCGGCCTGGATTCCGAAAACATCTATCCAGAACTTTATATCTGATGAACGCGTATTTATTAACTGACATAGCTGTGCAAAGGTATTACATCGAATATCTAAATACAAAAGTTGAGTTATTTTTTTATCTTTACTTTTTCTGTGCAACTAGACTGCATAGTTACAACATAACTTTGTACAAGTTCTTTGAAATGGCTGGCCGAAATTGATTTGATTCTGTGTTGTGTTTCGCAATGCATTTAAAAATGTTGCAATTGAAAACAGTCTAAGGACTGACCCTTCCTTTGCTAACCCTCTTATATAAGCGGAGCTTATATTTTGAGAAAGAGGTGCTTCGCACTTTGAGAAATTAACGGTCAGCCATTTCATAATTTAAAATGATGGAAATAACAAAAGAAAAGATTAAGGAATTATTGGAAAAGGGAAAGACAATGGAAGACTTTCTTGAGGCCTATAATTGTTTTCTTTTATATCTCAACTCCCGAGATGGTAAAGACCGGAAACTTTGGGAGAAAAATTCTTTCCTCTACTTGTACAGATCAGTAAATAGACAATACATAGAATTTTCAATACCTAAGAAGTCGGGAGAAGAAAGAAAAATTTGTGCTCCCAAAAAACAATTAAAACTTGTACAGAAAAAAATCACCCAAATTTTAGAATTGTACTATAAACCAAATGCTAATTGCCATGGTTTTGTAAAGCAAAGAAGTATTGTTACAAATGCGGAAATTCATACGAACAAGACCTTTGTACTTAACTTAGACCTTGAAGATTTTTTTCCAAGTATTAAAACAAACCGGATAATTGATTCCCTTATCATTGAGCCATTCAATTTTTCTACAGAAATGGCTAAAATCATTTCAAGAATAGCGTGCAAAGAAGGTGGATTACCACAAGGTTCGCCAATGAGCCCAATGATCTCAAATGTTTGTTGTGAAAAAATGGATTTGGACTTGAAAGACTTTTCTAAAAAATATAAACTCAATTATTCTCGTTACGCTGATGACCTTACATTCTCCGGATACAGAAAAATTTTCAATAACACATTTTTCTCCGAATTAGGAAGAATTATCGGTAAGAAACATCACTTCAGAATTAAAAAATCGAAAACCAGGATTCAAAATAGAAATAATCGACAGGAAGTTACAGGGGTAGTCGTAAATGATAAATTAAATGTTAACAGAAAATATATTCGAGAATTAAGAGCCTTGATTCACTATCATAAGTTAGGCAAAGCTGAAGAAAATGCCCTTTATGTGATATCAGGTAAGTTAGAATTTCTGAAGATGATCAAAGGAAAAGATCGAGTATACCGAAATTTATTAATCCAATTTAAGTCTCAAAAAAATGGGCAACGAAATAATTGACTCTCTCAAGGATTGGTTTGAGAACGGGATAAGGAGGCATTCAGAAAAGGTTGTGAAACCTTTGACTTAAAAAACTATTCATTTGAGGGTGAATTATATGCACTCCTAAGGAAAGAAGCAGGTTTGGCAGAGGTTGCAAGAGTGAACAAGAATTTGGAGAAATATGCAACTCATTGCTTTAGACAAGTCGAGAAGATACTTTCAGAATTTATTTTTGTAAATCCAGGTCGTGAGAGAATTGGCAGGTACTTATTGAATGGACATGACATGATTTTAAATCCTACAGTAATTTCCAATCTAAATCTTTCTGTTTCAGGTTTATTGAGTCATGTATATCAAAATGCGCCGAACAAATATTGTTTGATTCTCAAGATTAACTATATTAAGAAAATTGGAAATTATTGTTATCAGGCCCCAGACAATAATCATGCAGATGATGATCTAAGATCTGTTGATCACAAGAACTGGCAACTTAACCAATCTCAACAAGAAAAAATTTTCAAGTCGGTTTTATATTTTGACACCTTTGGGGACGATAAAGAGTTATCTCAAATTATGGAAGGAATTGAAAACAAACCATCGCTATTTGCCTTCAATCATATGTATCACTTCAGGAATTTAGGAAGTCACTTGAATTCTCAAGAAAGTATGTTAAATCTTCCTAGAGACTTGGATGCACAAGAAAGACGAAGATTATCACCATTTTATAATAAGCCTAATGAGGTTATGAACATCGAAAATGAATCACCAGGATTTTATCAGCGCTATTTAGACACTTTCCTCCTACTATATTCTGAGTTTATTAAGAATCCACATTTTTAAAATTAGTTAATTTTCATTTCATAATAAAAACAACTTCACCATTAACCATTTAGTTAACTAATATGACCCCCAATCTTTCTCTATCTTATCCACCACGAACAACATCGTTTCAAACAAATCATCATTTTGTTTAACAGAAGCCTGAATCAATTCACCGATGTAAGGATAAAATTCAAATTTATTTAGAGAATTCAACTTGGCATCATAGATCTTTTTTAATTCAACAACCAACCAACTTAAAGCACCCGCATGTTCTGAATAAACAACAACATCACCCTCGTGATAATTGCGGTTCGGGTCATTTGTAATGATCAAATTAGCACCACCAAAGTGAGGAAAGTCAGTTGGAAATTGACCTAAATTAATTTGAGTTTTTAGTTCTGTTATTTTCATTCTAATTGTTAGATTTTTGTCCAAATTCAAGGGTATATTTTATAATCGATGTCAGTTCTGACAAATAACCTTTTAAATCATTTGACATTCGACCTAAGCTTTTTCCTCGGTGTGTTATATTATTTCTGATTTGATAATAGAATTTGATTATTGCTCTGAAATTTTCTTGTTCTATACAATCCTTGAAATTGAAAGATACTTTTCCCGTTTTTACTTCACCCTTAGAGGAGGTCGTTCTCTCAGAGGAATATACTTCCCTTCTTGTACTCTTAACATCTTCAGGCAATTCACTGTATAGTTTGGAAATTGCTAATTGTACAAATTGGTTTTCCGATAAAACATTTGACACTTGTGCAGAACCTGACTGAAATGAGGTCATCAGAAATGCTAATCTTTCAAGCATACTATAGGCCAGCAGAAACTTCATTTGAGTATCAACAATTTCAGCAAAAATCTCCTTTTCTTCCCAACTTGAATTCACCTTATAAATCAAATTCGCTTTATCAAATTCTTTGCTATCGATAACTTCAAGTCCAATATGGAAATATGGATCGTTCCAACCTATAATATTATCGGGATCCCCATGAAAATCTTTATCAAATCCTTTTTTATCTATCGCTATTAAAGCGTTCATATTTTCAATCACCTCCCATTTGTACAAGTTTCTCGGTTCTTTATTTCCGATTTTATAGTATGCCTCTAACGCTTTGTCAGATTTAAAGAAAATTCTATAACCATTTAGTTTAAATAAGTTCTTTTCACGAATAATAAAAGACAAACCATCCCTTAGAAATTGATTATAATTGTCA
>JAJTDX010000090.1 GCA_021298235.1 Cryomorphaceae bacterium
AAACGACAAACGTTGTTTTTCACTGCGACGATTAGCAAAAAGATCAAGTCGTTGGCCTATGATGTGGTACGGGACGCCATCCGAATTCAGATCTCTCCCAAAAACCCGGTATCGAAGAATGTAGATCATGCCGTGGCTTTCATTGATATGGATGACAAACGGTTTTTTCTTGAGAACATTCTAAAAGAATACGAAACAGAAAAATTCATCGTATTCGCCCGAACGAAAGTTCGTGTTGAGCGTGTTGTTGCAGCCATGAAGCGTGCAGGGGTAGAGACAGAGGCTTTGCACGGTGGCATCGAGCAAAAGGAACGTTTTGCAATTTTGGAACGCTTCCGAACTGGTGAGAACAGAGTTCTTGTTACAACAGATGTTGCCGCTCGGGGCATTGACATTCCTGCCATGGATTATGTGATTAATTATGATTTGCCTGATAATCCAGAGAACTATGTTCACCGTTGTGGTCGAACCGGCCGTGGAACGAGCAAAGGGCAAGCATTGTCCTTTTGCAGTGAAGGAGAAACGGAATTACTGGGCCAGATCGAAGAGTATACAGGGGAAGAAATCACACGTTATGACCTGAATGAAAAGGATTACAAAGAAATCCTTGACGATCTTGATGACCCTTCCTATAATTGGCAGAAGTTGATTGATCAGACAAATAGGGAAGATGGAACAGACAACTCATGGTGAGATAACAAGGAAAGTATTTTCCTGGAAACGCAAGTCCATTGATTTTTTGTTGATTTTTATTTATTTCATTGGTTATGTGATTTTGGCTCGAATACTGAGCGTTTTTCAAGTTTATCTTAAAAGAGATATACCGCTCGCTGAGACGCTGACAGATTCTTCTGGTTACGTATATACATTTTTGGCATGCATAGTATTTATGTCGCCTGCCGGGGTGTATTTCAGAAAAGTTCCGGCATGTTTGCGCATTGATCCATATTCGAAATCCATGGAGATTGCTAAACGAAAAAGGACTTTACGTTACGATTTGGAACGAACGCGTTTTTGTGTGTTTAGGAAACCACTATTCGTTATTCTTGAGATTCATCTTTCTTTTGAAAATTCAAGAGGACAAATGATCGAAAAGTTAGGGACGTCTATTGTTGCTCCAAAATGGGGGCTATCCATAAATGAGCGGACGATCAAAGATGTATCTGAGCGCTTACGTGCAATGGGCGTGGAAGAAATCAAGGACAGAAGGGCGAAGTCACTTTACGAGTACCTTTATGATTAGGTATTGGTTCGTATTTTTCTTGTCCACTTGATATGATGCAAGTTCCTAACCGCACTCATGGTGAAAAGGATAAAAATAAAGTTGGATGTTAGCGAAAGTAAAAATCCATTCCATCCAAAAAGCACAGCAAGGACAGGCGGCAGGATGAGAACATTCATCAAACAAAACCAAAAATTCAGGTGAATCAGAATGGTCTCCACTCGTCGGTCTTTGCTTCGATCTTCTGAGGCTAATTTATTGTTATAAAATCGGATCAATCGTTTTTTTACTTCTCCCCGGTGGTTCGTTTTTATTGAATGATCTTTGGTTGTTGTAAGCTTTAGAATTATGCCACTTGGATCGTTGAGTCTTCCTGCTTTATCAAAGAAACCAGTTAGGTATTCGTAAGCTTCATTGATCTCAACTGTACGTGATTTCGCTTCTTGACTTGAATTGGTATCGGGATGCCAGATCTTGGCCTGAGAACGGTAAGAATGACGAATCTTTTTCCATGAGGTGGTAGGTTTCAGCTCGAGAACCTGAAAAGCATGCAATACCCTTTGTTTCTGAACCTCGTGTTGCACAGTAAAGATGTATATTAGAGGATATTTACCTCACGCTCGAGCGTAACTCCGAATTTCTCTTCTACATCAGCAATAATGTCTGAGGAAAGTTGAAATAGTTGTTCACCCGTTGCTCCGCCATAATTAACAAGGACAAGTGCTTGTAGCTTGTGAACACCGAAATTGTCGAAGGTTTTTCCTTTCCAACCGGCTTGTTCGATCAGCCAACCCGCAGCTAGTTTACGTTTACCCGGTTCAGCAGGGTAGTTTGGTGCGTCAGGAGTGGTTTTAAGAATCTCATCTACCACTGACTGCTCCACTACCGGATTTTTAAAGAAACTTCCTGCATTACCGATCAGTTTGGGATCCGGTAATTTAGAAGATCGAATAGCAATTACGGCATTGCTGATGTCGCGAATTGTAGGTGCAGTGATGCCCATGTTTTTTAATTCACTTTCGATAGCACCGTAACTTGTATTCAAATTGGGTTTTTTGTTCAATACATAGGTGACATTCAGGATAACGTACTGATCTTTAAGTTTACGTTTGAATACACTTTCTCTGTAGCCGAATGCACAAGCTTCTTTATCAAAGGTATGAATTACACCTGATTCAATATGGTAAGCCTCTAGCGAATGAAATACATCTTTGATCTCTACACCGTAAGCACCGATGTTCTGCATTGGACTCGCGCCCACACTCCCCGGAATCAGACTCAAATTTTCCAATCCGGCGAATCCTTTTTCAATGCAATGGATGACGAAGTCGTGCCAGATTTCACCTGCCCCGGCTTTCACCATAACTTCATTTTTATTCTCTGAAACAATCTCAATTCCTTTAAGCTCATTTTTTAAAACGTAACCTTCGAAGTCTTTAGTCAACAAAATATTGCTTCCACCACCAAGAATCAATAGGGGAACATGAGGACGATTTTTCAATAGCTCTTTTAGTTCATTAACAGTGCGGAAAAGAGAAAAGTACTTTGCCTTGGCATGAATTCCAAAGGTGTTGACAGGAAACAGATCAATGTTATCTTGAATCATGTTGCAAATTTAGTCAATTGTCTCATGAGCTGCTGCATTGAATTCATTCGTTCTTTCAATGTACATTTGTACCATGCAATTAAGAAAGGTTTCCCTCGAGGAAGTGAATTCATTCAACAAGAATACGCTCATGGAGCAGCTTGGAATAGAATGCATTGAAATCGGTGATAGCTATGTAGTAGCCACTATGCCTGTGGATCATCGAACACATCAGCCCATGGGATTGTTACATGGGGGTGCAAGTGCTGCATTGATTGAGAGCATAGGTTCGATGGGGTCGACCTTGCTGATTGATCTTACGAAACAAGTGCCGGTCGGGCTGGAGGTGAATGCAAACCACGTGTCGGGAATAAAGGAAGGATTTGTGAAGGCCATTGGTAAAATCATTCATGCGGGAAAGAAAACCCATTTGTGGCAGGTTGACATTTTTGACGGATTATCGGACCGACTCATTTGTACAGGTCGCTTAACAGTAATTGTCATAGAACGAAAATAGTGGATGAGCTTTTTTACAGATTTCCTGGGGAGAAAATAAAGCAGTTTCGCGGAGGATTTCAGAAAGTAGCCGCATTGAATGAGACATCAGGTTTCATTGTGTCTACCTCTACTGGAAAGGAATTGTTCTGTTTTGTTGAGGATGAAAAATCAGATCCGAATGTTCACCCCGTACCAATCGTAATCTCAAAACAGGACTATCAGGAGACGGCTAATTCTTTTCTAAAAGAGTTAAAAGCGAAAAATATCACGAAAGCGATTCTGTCAAGAGTGAAGAAATATTCAACTGATTTGACTCCTGAACTTGCATTTCATCGACTTACTGAGGAATATCCTGAAGCATTCGTGTATTTTTTCAAGTCAAAACTTTTGGGAACCTGGATTGGGGCAAGTCCCGAAATATTGTGTTCTTATGAGCAAGGAATTTTTACAACGATGTCTTTGGCTGGCACCTTGGCTACAGCCTCTGAGAAATCCTGGACTCAAAAAGAAAGGGAGGAACAGGCTGCTGTAACTTCATTTATTCTCGATAAACTCAAGAAACATGGGGATCAAATTTCAATAAGTGATTTACATGAAGTGGAGGCAGGTGCAGTTCGACATTTACGAACGAATTTAACATGTCAAGTTCATCCGGAAAAAATTGGTGAGCTTGTCAATGAGTTACATCCAACCCCTGCTGTATCGGGCTTGCCAAGGGATCTGGCTATGGAATTGATAAAAAAACATGAAAAACACAACCGTGAGCTGTATACCGGGTTTTTGGGACTCAGGGGGCATGATCGTTCTTGTTTATATGTCAATCTGAGATGCGCAAAGTGGATCGATAACAACTATTACTTATTTGTAGGTGGAGGTCTCACACAGGCTTCTGTAGTTGAAGATGAATGGGAAGAAACAGAGAACAAGTCGCAAACCTTGTTGAAGGTCCTGCAAAATATTTAGTTTTGAAAGATGATTTCTAGCGACAAGGAAACGGTTCAGCTGCTCGTAGAACAATGTGTTTCGCATGGTGTGAAACATGTTGTATGTTCACCAGGATCGCGAAATGCTCCGTTGGTGATTGCATTTGATGAGCATCCAGAGATAGAGTGCCTTGTAATTCATGATGAACGTTCTGCTGCTTTTTTTGCTCTTGGGATCACTCAGCAAACGAATGCACCGGTTGCAATAGTGTGTACTTCCGGTTCTGCACCATTAAATTATTATCCTGCTGTTGCAGAAGCTTATTATCAGGGGCTTCCTCTTATCGTTATTACTGCAGACAGACCAATGGAATGGACGGATCAAGGAGACGGACAAACCATTCGGCAAAGGGAAGTTTTTCAGAACCATGTTCGGTATAGCTGTAATTTCACAGAATCAACCTATCATCCGGACGAGCGATGGTATATCGAGCGTGAAACAGCGATTGCTTTATCTATGGCAAATGGACAATGGAAAGGTCCTGTGCATTTCAATGTAGCATTAAGGGAGCCACTTTATGAAACTCAGAACGTGCCTAGTCGTTTCGAAACACGTTCGATTGAGATGGTAAATGTTGGATTTGCTCCGGATGATACAACCCTTAATCTTTTGCTGGAAGGGATGTCTACGACCAAAAAACTTGTTTTAGTAGGTCAATTGCCACCGGATCAGTCCCTTTTACACGAGCTCTCTCTTTTCGCCGGCGACAGCTCAGTGGCGGTTCTGGTTGAAAATACCTCAAACCTGGTGGGTCAAAAATTCATTCATTGTATAGATCGTGCCCTCAACACAATACTGCCAGAACAAATTGAAGAGTATCGTCCAGAACTTTTAATTACACTTGGTGGTGCTGTTGTCTCGAAACGAGTTAAGAATTTCCTTCGCAACCATAAACCTATGATGCATTGGAAGGTGGGATTTTCTTTTCCTTACATGGATACGTATCAAGCACTAAGTCATAGTTTTCAGGTGTCTCCGCATGAATTTTTCAGAACTTTGAACAAGTTGGTGTATGAACGATCCAAGTCTAATTTTGCTGGAAAGTGGCGTCAGATCGATCAGTTGAACAAGCATAAAGCCTCAGAATTCCTGAAAAGTGCTCCTTTTTCTGATTTACAGATATTTCATAATGCACTTGATGTGCTTCCCGAGGGAGTGCATCTGCACATGGGCAATAGCTCAGTTGTACGTTACTGTCAGCTTTTAGATCCAATAAGGTCAGTAACGTATTGGTGTAACCGAGGCACCAGTGGTATTGATGGGAGTACAAGTACGGCCGTTGGAGCAGCATTTGCATCGCCAGATCAGATACATGTTCTTCTAACCGGAGACGTGTCTTTTTTTTATGACAGCAATGGGCTTTGGAATTCTTACGTCGGAAGAAATTTGAGAATTATACTCATTAATAATGGGGGAGGGGGGATTTTCAGAATCATCCCGGGACCGGCTCAGTCGCCAAAACTTGAAAAGTATTTTGAGGCTAGACATGATTTTACGGCAAGAGGAATTTGTGATGCTTATCGGTTGGAGTATGATTTTGTGACATCGAATGATAATTTGGAGTCGAAGTTAGAGAAACTGTTCGGTGAAGCTGTTAACGGTCCCTATTTGCTTGAGGTATTCACACAGGACGCCGAAAATTCCCAAGTATTGGAAAGTTTTTTTAAGTTCATCCGACTTTGATTTCTTTCATTAATTTTGTCAAACAAACAACAACGTGGAATTTTTTGATGCCATTTTATCTCTTGAGGGATTAACCTATTTTCTCATACTCTCGCTTCTTGAGATTGTTTTGGGAATTGACAATATCATTTTTATTTCTATTGTCTCAGATGGTTTGCCTGCTATTAAGCAGCGGTCTGCCAGGAATATTGGTCTTAGTATGGCATTGATCGTTCGTTTGATGCTGCTTGCAGGTGTCTCTTGGATCATGCAGTTCACCAAACCCATACTACCTCCAACTGGAATTATTGCACTAGATAAATTTACTCTGCAGAGTTTGGTTTTGCTTCTCGGTGGACTTTTTCTTATTTATAAGAGTACTATAGAAATGCATAGGGCCGTAAGTAAAACGGATAAAATCAAACGGATCAAAAACCCAACAACGCTTCGAAACATAATTATTCAGATAATTTTAATTGATATCGTTTTCAGTTTTGACTCCATAATTACTGCAATAGGGATGACGAATGATCTCCAAAGAGATACTGGACACAACCCGCTCATTATTATTTACAGTGCTGTTGTTGTATCGATGTTTGTCATGATGTTATTTGCCAAATCAATCTCTGATTTTATCCAGAAGCGTCCGACAATCAAAATGCTCGCTCTTGGCTTCTTGGTCACTATTGGTGTGATCTTGGTTGCTGAAGCATTCGGTCAGCATATTCCGAAAGGATATATCTATTTTGCGATGGTTTACGCCCTTATTGTGGAGTTCCTCAATATCCGAATGAGAAAGAATAACGGTTCTCGAGAGTTGTGACACAAGAGGAGGCACGTGTAATTCTCAATGTCTCTGCATTTCAAAATGCTTCGGTTGCGTTTGAGCAGCTACTTTTCGAACAAAAACAATGGTTTGCTTCATCAAAAATGATCCCCAAGGTAATCTCGAAGCGATTGGAGAAACTTGATGTAATGCATCGTGCTTCTGGCGTCCTTGGATTGCAAAGGGAATCCAATCCCAAAGCAACAGTTGCCTTGGAATTCAGTGAAAAGCTCATTGAGCGTTACAACGCATACCAGAAGGAGGCCAATTTGATTAAGCTAAAAATTTTTCAGTCAGAAAATTTTGAGGAATTGTCACTAGTGGTAAAATACTACCTGGAGCTCTTCAGAAATTATGCATCTGTTTGGCCAAAGTTTGATGGTGTTGAGGAAATTAAATTATCTCAGGAAATCGATCCAGTGTTTTTTTATGGAGAATTGCTGGCTCTTTCACGAAGTGGAATTAGTACATTTGAAGAGTTTGTTAAGTCGGCAGAAAAAGTAGGACCTGAGGTAAAAAAAGAATCGAACAGACTATATTTACTCTACAGATCGTTTGGTGATGGATCAGGTGTTGCAAAATCTTAAAGTACAATTGGAACAGCAGGAGTGGCCTGATGTGTACATGTTCAAATTTATTGTTCCGAATGTACCGGAAAAAATAGCAATGGTATCGTCCCTTTTTTCTGAAGAGGCGGAGCTTAGTTTTCATCCATCTAAAACAGGGAAATATATGAGTGTGACGTCAAAAGAGTTGATGCTGGATGTAGATTCTATTATTCACAGGTATGAAGTTGCAGCACGGATTGAAGGATTGATAGCATTGTAATTTAATAGAGAAACCATATGACACTTGATCGGATACTTCTGGGAGTTTTATTTGTGACACTTTCATTGCTGGTGCTTATTATCGCATACAGAAAATTGCTTGCCTACTTGGGTAAAGGACAGCCGGTTTCTGAGGATTATTGCACACTCTACAGCCTCGAAGAAGACCCGGCCAAGGGCGAGATCGAAATATATTTCACTTCAGAGGTAAAGAAAAAGGTAGTTTTGGAATTGCTTGATCATGAGGGGGGTGTGCTTCAGGTAATCAAAGAGGGTGAGTTTGCTTCGGGAGGACACATTGTTCGTTTCGAAACTGGGAATCTTGCCAATGGGTCTTATGGCTACCAGCTTAGAACCGAAAACCAGAAAACCTTTAAGCGATTCAGGATACAAAACGAGTGACAACTTG
>JAJTDX010000091.1 GCA_021298235.1 Cryomorphaceae bacterium
CGCATCTTCCCAATTATGATGATTTTCTTCTTCAATAACTATTCTGCAGGTCTGAGCTACTATTATTTTATCTCAACATTGATTTCCATCCTCATAATGGTGCTCATCAAACAGTTCTTTGCGGATGAAGAGAAACTTAAGGTTCAAATGGCAGAACGTAAAGCTGCAGCGGCAGCCAATCCTAAAACCAAGAAGAAATCTAAATTTCAAGAGCGCCTAGAGCTGATGCAAAAATTACAACAGGAACAGCTGAAAAACAGAAAGAAATAAGGAGAATCCCGGGAAACCGGGATTTTTTATTTAGAATAAGATTAGTTATTACTCAGAAAACAACCCTATTTAGTTCCTCTTATTAATTACCAGATTAAAGGTAAATAGCTTTATTCGTTTAAGGTTTTAACTCACCAAAAACTTTAAAAATAGCATGTGTTTTATCAACATCTCCTAAAAAATCAAATTCTAGCACTAGCTCTCTGAAAGTTTTTCTCTCTTTAGTCCAGTTATCGCGTCTTTCGGAGCCTAAAGACCCCATGCAGTGACAATAAACTATCATTGTTTCATGTTTACCAAGAGATGCTCTAAGCATGTTAGCATGAATTTTCTTTAAGTGACTATTCCCCTTTTGAGAATAAATATAATTGAGAATGTGAAAAATACTTTTTAAATACATACTCAATCTCCCTGTTTCCTCATCACTTTCTATTTTATCCCAAGCCTTACGAGCTTCCGCTTCTCCTTTTCCAAGAATGTTTTCCACAATTTTATTTAACAAATCTCTGAAGAAGTCCTCAGAATCATTTTTCTTTGGTCTTGTAATTAAATGATGGTTTTCCAAAAGATTAAAAAATGTATCTTCAAAGCGTTGTGCTTTTAACAATTCAATTTCTTTGATTTGATTGTTAATGCTTAGTTCTTGTTGTTTGATTGCAGCTGCAATTAGAAATATCCCTGCCAGTGAAAAAAAAGCAGTCACTGTGCCCGCGTAAAAGTCTCCAAGCTCATTTAAAGACAATTTATATGAAGTGTAACATTCAATGTATACTCCAAAAATGATTATGGCGAATCCTAAAAAAACAAACGACCATGCCCCGTAGGTGTATAATTTTATTTTCTTTTTCATAGATTTTCAATTTAAATAGTCATTGTTTTTTTTGTTCTTTCGCTATCTTATCAAACGATGTCACTATACCTTTTATCAATGCTGAGCTAAAACCACTGTGCTCCATTTCATTTAATCCAACTATCGTACAACCTTTTGGCGTGGTTACCCGATCAATTTCCTGCTCAGGGTGTGTGTTATTCTGAATGATTAGCTCAGCTGCACCTTTTACGGTTTGACTCACGATCTTGGTTGCTGTAGTTACATCAAAACCAACTTCAACCCCTCCCTGGATCATGGCACGCATGAAGCGCAACACATATGCGATTCCACAGGCACCAAGAATGGTCGCTGACTCCATGAGAGACTCGTCAATAATAACTGTCTCACCGAATAAATTCAATATCCCGAGCAATTCGTCTTTCCTTTTCAATCCGTCTGCTCCAATGCTAACCGCGGTAATGGATTCGTTCACAGTGGATGCAGTATTCGGCATAATGCGCCAAATATCGATTTCCTTCCCGCATGAATCGGTCATTTCTCTAAGTGTTATGCTTGAAGCAGCAGAAACAAGTGTGTGACGTCTGGGATCCAATAATTCTCTGTGGTCATGAAGAAATGATAATACATTGTATGGTTTGAGAGTGATGAAAAGTAGATCACTTTTTTGAATTAACTCAATGTTAGATTCTGTATAAATAGTATTCTCATCTTTAGCTAGCTTTCCTTGCCAACTTCTCTTCGAAGCAACTATTCTAGCATTTGGATGGGCTTTGCGGATTCCGTCTAAAATTGCTGTTCCAAGATTTCCACAACCCACTATTCCGATATTCATGGTGCTTTTTTGCGCGAAAGTAATACACAAGTTGATGTGGCATGAAAGATTTTTAACAAAACTTAGTAAATTAGACCTTATCTAAGCGTGGTGATGAGACTTCTTTTTATTGTATTTCTTGGGGCATATATAAACTCGTATGCGCACGAAACCTATTTTTCGTTTGCTGAAATGGAATACAATGAACTATCCGGCAAAATGGAAGCCACACTCACCGCAACCGCTCATGACCTGGAAAAATACTATCAGAAAAACGGCAAAATAAAAGGGGAACTCAGCAAAGCCTTGTTGGATTCGTCCGTTTTTAAAATGTTCGAAAGCGAACTCAACAATCATTTTTACATTGATTTGGATCCTTTTGGACAAAACTCCACAATGGATGGCGCAGAAATGGTCATTTTTCAACTGGAAGGCTATGAATTTGAGCTCACTGGACTCGTGCGGTTCTATTTGAGTTGCCAGCTTTCAAGACCAATTGAAAGCACGTTTGGAATTACCTTTAACTTACTCATGGACACGTATCCGGAGCAGCAGAATAAATTAACCTTTATTCATCGTGAAAAAAAAGCTACGTTTGTATTTCTTCCTTCAAACCAAAAACAATTTATAGACATCCATTAACGCTATGAAAACATATTTCCACCTCATTTTAATGTTGCTTCCTTTAGCAGGTTTTTCGCAGTCGAAGTTTGCACAGCTCGACCAGGAACTCCCTACCCCAAATGAATATCGAACTGCTGCAGGTGCTCCCGGGCACAATTACTATCAGCAAAAAGCGGATTATAAAATGTCTATTCGAATTGATGACGAGACGCAGCGACTTTCTGGAGATGAAACCATAACATATACCAATAATTCGCCCGACAAATTGGAGTATTTATGGCTCCAGCTTGATCAGAACATCTATTCTGAAAATTCAGACAGCAAGCTGATTGAAATTGAAAAAATGGAGGATTTCAAATCCATTGGAGATGTAAAGAAGAAATTGTTCTACTACGATGGTGGTTTTAAAGTCGAATCGGTGACAAATCTCTCGGGACAAAAAATGCGCTATGCTGTAAATAAAACGATGTTGCGCATCGATCTGGACAAACCATTGGCCTCAGGCGGAAGCATTTCATTCAAAATAAAATGGTGGTACAACATCAACGACCGAATGGCAGTTGGAGGACGTTCAGGTTACGAGTACTTTGAAAAGGACCAGAATTATCTTTATACAATTGCTCAATTCTTTCCCCGAATGTGTGTGTACAATGATGTTGAAGGATGGCAGAACAAACAGTTCCTTGGTCGCGGAGAATTCACCCTTCCATTTGGTGATTATGAAGTTTCTATCTCTGTTCCATCCGACCACATTGTCGGCGCGACAGGTGAGCTACAAAATGGAAGTGCCGTTCTCACAGCAGATCAACGTAAAAGATTCGAGCAGGCTCGTACAGCGGCTTCACCGGTGTTGATTGTTACGCAGGCTGAGGCTGAAAAGAAAGAACAAAATAAAGAGAAAACATACAAAACATGGACATTTAAAGCACAGAATGTCAGGGACTTTGCTTTTGCAAGTTCACGTAAATTCATTTGGGATGCTCAAGCTGTGGATGTGAATGGTAAAAAGGTGCTGGCCATGTCCTATTATCCCAAAGAGGGAAACCCTTTGTGGGAGCGCTATTCCACTAAACTGGTGGCGCACACTGTAAAAACTTACTCAAAATATACTGTTGACTACCCTTATCCTGTTGCTATTTCTGTCCATTCCAAGTGGATCGGCATGGAATACCCAATGATCTGTTTTAATGGCGGAAGACCTGAGGAAGATGGCACATATTCTGAACGTGAAAAATATGGCATGTGGGGAGTGATCATACATGAAGTTGGACACAATTTCTTCCCTATGATCATCAATTCCGATGAACGTCAATGGACTTGGATGGACGAAGGTTTAAATACATTTGTTCAGTACCTCACAGAGCAAGAATGGGAACGTGGATATCCTTCTAGCCGTGGACCGGCATATATGATAGCAGACTATATGCGTGGCGACAAGAAATTCATCTCTCCTATCATGACGAACTCAGAATCGATCTTTCAATTTGGAAACAATGCGTACGGAAAACCTGCCACAGCATTAAACATTCTTCGTGAAACCATTATGGGCAGAGAGCTATTCGATTATGCCTTCAAAACGTATTGCGAACGATGGAAATTCAAGCATCCAACGCCTGCAGATTTCTTCCGTACAATGGAGGATGCTTCTGCAGTAGATTTGGACTGGTTCTGGAGAGGTTGGTTCTATGGAACGGATCATGTAGATATCTCACTTGACAATGTCCGTTGGTTTCAACTAAACACACAAGACCCGGTAATTGAAAAGGCATTTTCTGAAAATAAGGCAAACACTAAGGATCAGTTCATTGGAGATGCGCGCAACAAGGAAAGCATCAAACAAACCATAAATGAGGCAGATCCAGCAATCGATGACTTTTATGCACGCAGAAACATCTACAAGGTCGATGCGCTCGACATCAAGGAATACGAAGAATTTCAGAAAAAACTAAGTCCTGAAGACAAAAAGCTACTTTCATCCAACAAGCAGTTTTATGAGTTGACCTTTAGCAATATTGGTGGACTGGTGATGCCATTGATCATTGAGGCTACCTATGCTGATAACACTAAAGAAGTATTTAGGATTCCAGCAGAGATTTGGAGGCAATATGAGGAAAAGGTTTCCAAAGTGCTCATTCTTGATAAGGAGGTCATTTCATTTCGATTAGACCCATTCCTGGAGACGGCTGACACAGATCTAGAAAATAACAGCTGGCCAAAACAAGTTTTACCTACACGTTATGATTTGTTTAAGCAAAAGCAAACCGGAGAAAATCCAATGCAGCGACAGAAACGGTTAGAGTCACTTCAGGGACAGTAAAGAATTTAGGATTGCTAATTTGTAAAGCCTTCTTTACAGTTCCGTCTTGTCATAAAACTCTACAAAGATCTCCCACTTGCGTGTCAGGCTGAAATTGGCTTTTGCTCCTGCTCCAGGAATACTCAAACTTGCACCGCCACCTATAGAAACATTTTCAACAAAAGTTTCTGACAGAAGATTACCGTCCATTCGGCTCCTCATTACATTGAGGACTTTCGACATAGGCTTCAATTTTATCAAATATTCAGATGCCTTCTCGAGATTAATAGGATTAGGTCCAAATTTCTTTTCCCTCAAAGTTTCTTTATTATTATGAGCATTTCCACCCGAAGTAACAGGAACTTCTGCGGGCACCGTTAATTCTACCTCTGCTAACATACCTGATTCATCTACTATCCGAATCATTTTCGCACCGAGAAGTTCATAGGCACGCAGAAGATCTTCAGCGATTTGTTCCCGATTTTGTTTAGCTCTTGCAATTACACCATTAATAAAAGCGTTTATCAACTCATTGTAATTAGAAGCTTCCGTAAGTAAAGAAGGAAATGGGGCCTCGTAATATCCTGCAATATAAGCCCATCGTCTTCTTGAAATGCGGACATTCATTTTTCCGGTAGATTTGAAAGTTGGAAATAATTCAATAGAAATATCATTCGTGACTTGATCAAATACATCATTAATTTCGATTGGAAATGAGATCATTTCCCCTTTAATTTCCATTTCTTTCGTGCCTCTGTGTTTGGCGATGGCATTAATGGCATTTTTTATCTTTAAAACTGAAGGTCCTTTATCCCCTTTTTTGATCGTAACATCCAAAGGGTCCGGTTTGTCATCGAAAAAACTCATATCTACACAATTTAAATCAGCCTAAATATAAAAAGAACTATTTCAATTTAGATCCTACTTTTTAAATTATCAGAAAAATACATAAGCTCAGTACCGCTGCGAAAAAGCACCAAACTGAAACCACTGCTCCTGGAAAAAAGACCAACGAAAAGACAAAAGAAGCGGTGATTAATAAACCAAACAGAGGCATTCCCCGAAGCGAAGATAAAAAAGGCGGAATTGATGTAGCTAGGAAATAAAGAAAACCGTTGTTAAATGAACTGATATTACCGACATGCGGCTTGTAAATCAGGTGATGATTATTTACTGTTATTGCAAAAGGATAAGAGCTAATCTGGAATCCTAGATAAAGACCAATCAAAAGACCTACAAATGAAAGGAAAGCGAGCATGTATCTTCGAAATCGATCTTTCTCAGCAAGCCAAATACTGAAAGGAACGAACATTGGCCAGATAGCTTGCGCAATCATTAAATACAGAAACCCAAATGCCTGCCTGTATCCGATCAATCCGTGATGTTGAAAGCTCATCCATACAATGCCTTCACACAATTGCTGGAAGGAGAAAATAAAAGGAATCAATGTCAAGGGAACCAAGCGAAGATCAGTTGCCTTTTTCAATGAAATAACCCCAACCGTAGCCAGAACCGCACTCGCTGTAAAACTCGCTGTTGCCGAAAAACACATGTTTTTCATGCAATACTACCACTCATCACTTCAGGAAAAAAGCAGAAATATCAGGAAGTAAATTGCTATTTTTCAGGTAAATCCTTGAAATGCTCAAATTTATCTTTGATAAATGTGATGAGCTCCATGTCACTGGCTGTTTTAAGGAATTCATCCGATACGTTGAGAAAAAAGATGAAATCATCAAATTCATCTTCATTCAAACTGATGATATCATAAGAAACATAAAGCTGCAGCAACTCCTTGACAATTCTGCGCTGATCATCCTTATATTCTTGCTCTGCAATCCACACTTTATTTCGCTCTTTTCTAGAGAAAGCCTGATACAAGGCAGTAATCGGACTCTGCATAACCTCTATGCCAGTGACGATTCTCGTTTCCCTCATAGCAAGGGCTTCCCGCTCCTCTCTGATTTCCTCAAGTGACCGAAGTGGTTTAACCTTTATTTCTCTCAAATCCCGAGGCTTTGGTTCCAACAAAATACGCTTGCGGAATTGGCAGTTTGAATCAGGAATAACGATCTCAATTTGAGCGACATAATCTTTGACGGAAACAAATACAGTATCTCCAGTTGATACAAAGATTGAGAAAGAACCGTTCGGCTGACCAAACACCCCCTGACCGGTTCTCTTGTTCACGAGCATCAGGTTGTAAAACGTTTGTGGTCGCAGAGAATCCACGACCTTTCCTGTAAACAAAACTTTGTCGCAAGTTTGAGTGTGGGATAGAAAGCTCAGAATTAAGCTCAGAAACACGAGCAACTTTTTCACGACGGAAAGATAACAAAAATTGCCCCAAAGAGAATTAACAATAAATTCACATTAGTAAAGTTTACAATTGTAATTTAACAGGATTAGAAAGAAGATTTCGTTACAGGTCTTCTTGTTTTCCTAACTTTGCATAGAATGAAACGTGTTGTAGTTGGATTATCCGGTGGAGTTGACTCCAGTGTTGCAGCATATCTCCTGAAAGAACAAGGATATGAGGTGATTGGGATGTTTATGCGAAACTGGCACGATGAGAGTGTTACCATTTCTGACGAATGTCCTTGGATAGATGACTCCAACGATGCACTACTTGTTGCACAACATTTAAATATTCCATTTCAAATAATAGATCTGAGCGCGGAATACAAGGAGCGCATCGTCGACTACATGTTTCGTGAATATAAAGCAGGTCGCACTCCAAACCCTGATGTATTGTGCAATAGGGAAATCAAGTTTGATGTATTTCTGAAGGCAGCATTGGAGCTGGGTGCCGATTATGTGGCAACAGGGCATTATTGTCAACGAGTAGATCATGAAGACGGATCTGTTGGACTTGTTGCTGGCAAAGACCCATCCAAGGATCAATCCTATTTTTTATGTCAGCTAAGCCCGGAACAGCTGAGCAAGGCACTCTTCCCTATCGGCAGCTTGTTAAAATCAGAAGTGCGAGAAATTGCCCGCGAACAGGGATTATTAACTGCTGAGAAGAAAGATTCACAAGGACTCTGTTTCGTTGGTAAGATCAGTCTACCGCAATTCCTGCAACAACAATTAGCACCGAAGAAAGGA
>JAJTDX010000013.1 GCA_021298235.1 Cryomorphaceae bacterium
TCCTGAATTCCGGAAGCAGTATTTGTACAATTTACATCACTTATCGCTGTGACGTTATAAACACCATCTACGTTTCCAAGAGATATTGGAGAGGACGATGCGGAAACTGTCTGTGTTGGTCCACCATCAATAGAGTATGATACTGTCCAGCCGGGTGAGCCAGTCACATCAACAGTAACATTTCCAACCATATCTCCGGCGCAGTAAGTCCCGCCTCCATTTATAGAACTAATTACAGGCAATGGATTCACAACAATGGTCTGTGAACCCGAAGCGACACCCGTACAATTCGCATCTGTAATTGATGTAATAGAATAAGAACCCGGACTGTTCCCAAGTGAAATAGGCGATGAAGTTGCTGTAGTTGTCTGCGTGGCTCCGCCATCAACTGTATAACTTAATGTCCAGGAAGGTGCTCCCGTAACAGCAACAGTAATATCATTAACCAATGCCCCTGCACAGTAGTCATTACCACCTGAGATCAGGGCAGTAGGAACCGCAAGCGCATTCACAGTTACACTTCCGGGACTTGTACCCGGACATCCAGAAACATCGGTTAATGAGGTGACCTGATACTCCCCGGAGGTGACATTATTCAAAACAACGGGACTGGAAGTAACGTTGTTGAGGGTGTAAGTTGTCGTACCATCGGTATAGACAAGATCCCAAGGTCCGGTTCCGGTAAGCGAAATCGTCACATCGACTCCAGTCGGGGTCACATTCACACAGTAGCTCCCACCTCCACTGATGGAGGAAGATGAAGGAGATAACCCGGGATTGACCGACACCGTTGCCGTTTCAGTGCAACCAATCGATGAGGTAATCGTCACGTGATAGGTTCCTGCACACAATCCGGTAGCCGTTTGAGAGGTTTGTCCGATTGGCGACATTAATGCATCAAGCCATTCATAAGTGTATCCTGGAATCGAACCGGAAGGCATTGCTGTAGCTTGACCATCACAACCGCATGCTTCATTCGCATCTACCACCGCACTGGCGACCAAAGGTGGAATTGGTGTGCAATTGTTATTAAACTGACCAATAAAAGCCCCATTTTCGGGGTTGTTCGGTAATCCTGGGGTTTGAAAATTTCCGCCGCATTGATTTGCATCCAAAAAAATTTCATCATCCGTGCAAGCGAGGGTCCAGTTTGACTGAACAAGTGGATCCCCATCATTAAAATAATAGACAGTATTTCTGTGATCGGATGTCAATTCCGCACCTGCACTAAAATAGATCTGTGTATTTAGATTGACATCGCCGTAACAGACCGAAAACACTTCACATCCGAGTAAATTTACTATTCTCGCACAGTCGCCTGAATTGGCAAGCAAGGTATTGCTCCAGTTTCCGCCAGGTGTCCAACCAGTGGATGGATAGGAACACGCAATTGCACCAGGGGTTGTGTTGTTACTTTCAAAAAGTGTTGGACTCGAAATCGGTGCTATAATACTACAATTCCCATCCGATAAGGACAAATCTATCGTTGGAATAGAAGGATCGGGTGAAGCATCATTGTATATTAATATAAGTGTTCCCATAGGAATTGCTGCCCAAAGCGGATCATTTGAAAAACGAATCGCACCCGCCGCAATACCTCCAGTTCCGTGATATCCACTGTTGTCGTCAAAGATCCACCCACGAATATCGATAGAAGGCGGAACCGACAAACCACAGTTATAAGCTGCGGCTGTATCAACCACCACAAATTCTACGTACTCCATATTTCCTGTAACTCCCTGAGAAACCTCATTCATTATCAATGTCTGAGAAAAAGAAGTCAGAGAGAAAATAAGGAATAAAAACAGAATGAATTTTCTTTTCATAGGAACGTTTTAGCCGGAGCGAATTTACAACTCTCAGCAATAGAATTCCAAAGAATACAGTAAATTAATCAATCCTTAAAAATGGATATGTTCAGAGCGAATAGATCTGCCAATAAAAGACTCAGCCTGACGGTCAAAAACTTGATTATTTTCTGACGTAAGGAAACGTAAAGAAGCGTCTTTTATGCATCGCTCATTTATTTCAGGATGACGTTCAAGGTAGTTCACCAATTTTTCTGCAACCAGGGAACCCTGGGTGATGATTTGGATATGTTGCGGAACAATACTTCTCAAATACTCACTCACGATCGGGTAATGTGTACACCCCAATAGGATCGTGTCAATTTTTGAATCCTTTTGGAGCAATTGCTCTACATCGTTCTTAATAAAAACCTTTCCTGCCTCAGAAAATTGCAAATTATTCTCAATTAATGGCACCCACATGGGACAAGCATGTTGAACTACCGAACAGTCCGGAGCAAATTTCGCAAGCTCAATCACATAAGATTCTGATCTTACAGTTCCTTCGGTGGCCAGTATTCCGACGTGTTTAGAGCGCGTCATCGAGCCCAACGATTCAGTACTAGGGCGAATTACTCCAAGCACACGTCTATCTGGAAACATTTTCGGAAGATCATTTTGTTGAATTGTGCGCAATGCTTTGGCGGATGCTGTGTTACAAGCCAACACCACCAAATGGCACCCCCTTGAGAAAAGTTCAGTGACTGCTTGCAGCGTATATTCATACACAACATCAAAAGAGCGAGAACCATACGGTGAACGGGCATTGTCACCCAAATAAAGGAAATCGTACTGTGGCAAGGCTTTTATAAATTCACTCAGCACTGTAAGTCCTCCATAGCCAGAGTCAAAAACACCAATCGGACCTTTCACTTGATTCATCTACCAAAGCTACAAAAAAGGGGCTATGTTTTCACACAGCCCCCCTCGGATAGTAATTTGAAACAAATTTATTTCTTCATAGCTTCGGCGTCCAGCTTGAGCAATTCAGCAAGCACCTCACCTGTGATGTCCATTCCACCTTTGAAGTAAAGTGTAACGGTTTCATCAATGACGTAGTTCAACTTTTTCCTTTCTGAAACAATCTCAACTGCCTTCTGAACTCTATCCAGAATTGGCTTGTTCAGCTCCTGTGAAAGTATTTGCATTTCTTGATTCAAAGATTGCTCTCTTTCTTGAAGATTCTGCTGTTTCTTCATGATCTTATCCTCTTCAATCTTGATTTGCGCTTGGATCATATTAGGCCTATCTTTTTCGTACTTGGCGTAAGCTGCATTCAAATCAGCTTCCATTTCCTGCAATTCTTTCACACCGTTCGCCTCAAATTCCTGCAGTTTTTTCAAGGCCTCTTTTCGTGAAGGAAGTGTATCCAAAAGTTTTTGAGAATTCACATGTGCCACTTTCGATTGTGCACTTACTACTCCTACACTTAACATGACCGCCAGGGCCAAAATCAACTTTTTCATTTCTAATTTACTTTACTGTTTATTCGTACTTGTGATACCCATTTCTTTTAAAACTTCATCACTTATATCAAACTTGCTATCGGCATACACCAGATTGCTTTGATTTGCTTTGTCAAAAACAAAAGAATAATTCCGTTTAGAAGCCACCTTTTGCATCGCATCAAACACTTTATCCTGAATTGGTTTGATCAGCTCCTGGCGCTTTTGAAAGTAATCTCCATTCACTCCAAACCGCATTTTCTGCATTTCCATAGCTTCGGTTTCAAGTTTGGTGAGCTCTTCTTTTCGCTTGTTCTTCTCCTCGCTTGGCAGAAGTACTTCTTCTCTCGCAAAATTATCTTTCTTAACGCGCAATTCCTGGTAACGACTTTCAATCTCCTCCGTCCATCGCTCTGCCAGCTTATCCAGTTTCTCCTTTGATTCTTTGTATTCCGGCATGCTGTTGAGAATAAAATCAGAATCAATGTACGCGTACTTCTGCGCATTGACAAAGGTTGTGCCAAAGACGATAAAACAGAGCAACGCTAGCTTTTTCATAGATACTTTTTGAAGCGGAACGGCGAAGTTAATCAATTTATTGTGTTTGAGGAGATCAAAGTTCCCCGAGATTCATACCGATGGTAAAGGTTAGCTTAGGATAAAATCCTTTTTGATCGATACTGTTATTGATCGTCGTGCGCTGGGCATCGTTTGACCAATAATCCAGTTTGTCGAACCCAAGTCCGTAATCCAAGCCAAGCATTCCGAACATTGGAAGGAAGATTCGTATTCCTAAACCTGCAGCTCTTTTAACATTGAATGGATTAAATTTAGAGATATCAGGGAACGTATTTCCCGCTTCACCGAAAACCATGGCGTAGAACGTAGCTGATGGATTAAGTGAAATCGGATAGCGAAGCTCGAGTGTGTACTTTGCAATGATCGGATCACCTCCGTTGGATGAAATGGAATTGTCTTCATAGCCTCTCAAAGCAATGATCTCACGACCACCAAGCTGGTTGATTCCAGTCAGTCCGCTTCCACCCAAGGAATAACGCTCAAATGGAGACAAGCCCTTAGATTTTGAATAGGCTCCCATAAATGCAAGCCCGATTCGCGGCATTAGCACTAATTTTTTATCGGAGGTCAGCGGCAAAAACCATTCACTCGTAAATTTCAATTTAAAATACTCCAAATAGCGGTATCGCTCCTGAGAAGTAAGTCCTGAATAATCAGAGACATTGTCAAACAAAGAGTAAGGAATAGAGCTTTTTGCGGTAAACGTAATATTTGATCCTGATTGCGGATAAATTGGCGCACTGACAGAACTCCGTTGAAGCACATATTTTAAAGCAATATCATTCGCATACCCGTTGGAGAAGATCGGGAAGAAACTGTAGTCAGTGACATCATAATACTGGTAACTCAATTCATAGTATGCATGGAAATAATCATCCGGCCATTTTTTACGTCTTCCCAGACCAATTCCTGTACCGGTAATTTGCACCCCATTATACAATTCATTGGTCGGCAAATATCCATTTCCAATTGCAGTGTGATTGATCCAATAAGACAATGAGTTAGGCTTCTTACCTCCCAGCCAAGGCTCGGTAAAAGAGAAATTGTATCCTTGATAAAACCGGCCATTGGTCTGTGCCCGAATGGATAGTCGCTGCCCGTCTCCTCCCGGGAGTGGGGTCCACGCGCCTTTTTTAAATATATTTCGCGTTGAGAAATTGTTGAACGTCAGTCCTAATGTTCCAATAATCCTGGCTGTACCAGTAGGTCCAGCTCCTCCATATCCTCCTGAAAGCTCTATCTAATCAGATGATTTTTCCTCCACGACGTATTCGATATCAACGGTTCCGTCAGCAGGATTTGGGATTGGATTTACCTGAAATGCTTGTTCATTAAAGAATCCGAGCTGTGCTAATTCCCGCTGTGTTCGAATAATGTCGTTTCTGTTGAAGAGGTCACCCGGCTTAGTGCGAATCTCACGGCGGATTACATTGTCATTTGTTTTGCTGTTGCCCTTGATGATGATCCTTCTGACGCGTGCTTCTTTTCCTTCGATAATGCGCATCTGATAGTTGATGTAATTCGCATTTACATTCGTTTCTACAGGGATAACTTGAAAGAAAAGATATCCTCTGTCCATGTATAACGATGAAATATCCCTTCCATCCTGGCTCATGTTGAGTCGCTGATCCAAGAGAGTCTTGTTGTACACATCCCCCCTTTTGATTCCCAGAATACTGTCGAGATAAGAAGATCGGAACTTTGTATTTCCTATCCATTCGATATCACCAAAGTAATACTTCCCTCCTTCGTCAATTTTTATGTTCACATATAGTTTTCCTTCCTTGAGGATGACCGTATCTTTCGAAATGGCGGCATCTCTCAGTCCGATAGCGTTGAACTTCTCTAACATAGCGAGCTTGTCCTTTTCATAGGATCCTTCGGTAAATTTAGATCGTTTAAAAAACCTCCAAAGCTTCTGTTCTTTCGTATCCTTCATCGCCATGCGTAGTTTCCATTGGGGAACACTGTGCACACCTTCGAACGCTATGTCTTCTATTCCGATTCTGTCTCCACGTTTGATATCGATCAAGAAGATTTCAGAATTATTCATTAGCGTATCCGTCACACGATTAATGTTGACGGCAACAGAATAAAAACCTTTTTCACGGAAGAATCCTTTGATCTTAGATTCAGTTTGATAGATTAAGTTTTCCGTAATGGTTTTTCCGGAATATAACTGAATTTCCTCGCGGATCTTGTCCGCATCCCTTTTATTGATTCCTTTGAATTTAAATCTGGATAGTTTAGGTCTTGGGGCAACTTTGATTGTTAGATAAATTACACCTGCTACTTCCTTCTCGGCATAGATCTCTAAATCTGAAAAGATTTCCTCCTTCCACAGGTTCCGAATAGCTTTAGAAATTTGGTCGCCAGGAATCGTAATCTTCTGGCCTTGTTTCAACCCAGCAATGAGCTTTATTGCCTGATGATCGAAATTATCTGCGCCTTCAACGCGTATTGGGCCTAATTCATATTCCACAGGATTCTTGAAATCCACCTGTAAATTTCCAATCGAAAAAGGTTCCTCTTGAGAAAACAGAGGCAAAACCGACAAACAGATTGCTATGAAAAGAATAAATCTCATGAACCCGTAATTTGTTCTGATACCATTCCAAAACGACGTTCTCTGGACTGGTAATCAAGTACTGCTTTATAAAAATCCTCTTTTCTGAAATCTGGCCATAACACATCTGTAAAATGGAATTCAGTGTAGGCGATTTGCCAAAGTAAAAAATTACTGATTCTGTGTTCACCACTTGTTCGGATGAGCAATTCCGGCTCAGGAATTCCTTTGGTGGAAAGATGTTCATTGATTACTGAAGCATCAATGGATGAAGGATCTACAGAGCCCGATTTTGCCTGTTCAGCAATGTTTCGAACTGCATTCAGTATTTCCCAGCGCGCACTGTAGTTCAAGGCGAGAATAAGATTTATTTCCTCATTGTGCGCAGTGCTTTCCATTGCATCCTGAAGTTCATTTCGGCAGTACTCTGGCAAACCACCGAGATCGCCAATAGTTCGCAATCGAACACCACTTTCAGAAAGCTCTTTTATTTCAGATGCTAGCGAACGAACCAATAAGTCCATCAAGCCGTCTACTTCTTCCTTAGGGCGATTCCAATTCTCCGTTGAAAATGCATACAGTGTTAGATATCGCACTTTTAATTCCCGAGCAGCCTTAAGCGTCTCACGAATAGATTCCACTCCAAAATTATGTCCATAGAGCCTTTCTTGTCCCTGCTGTTTTGCCCATCGACCATTGCCATCCATAATGATTGCCACATGAATAGGAGTAGAATTGAGATCGATTTTTTCAAGAAGGCTCATAATTCTTGTCTTTAACGAAAATAGGTAAAGATTCTTGTATTTCTTGAATTAATAATTTCTTTAACAAAAAGAGGGAGCCGGAACCCGGATCCCTCTTTTGCTTAAAAGAATCGTTTTATTCTGCAAGGATGATCAATTTGTTATTGAACATTTCAACAACACCTCCTTTAATGGGAACTCGAATAATCCTGGCATTGCTTTTATCTTTCTCGATAAGGTCGCTTGATTTTTCTCCAGAGTCGAACGGAACTGGCAAATCTATCTTGAGCGTTCCCGCTGTCAATCCGGATATGATCGGCGCATGTCCATTCAATACCTGAAAGGAACCATCCAAACCAGGAAGCTGAACTGCATCTGCATCTCCTTTAAAAATCTCTTGTTCAGGAGTGATGATCTCTAAACGCATTTGAATGTATCTTAAAATTAAGCTTCAGCAAGCATTTTCTCCCCTGCTGCAACAACATCATCGATTCCACCCTTCAGGTTGAAAGCTGCCTCAGGGTATTTATCATATTGTCCGTCAAGGATTGCATTGAATGCTTTAATTGTTTCCTGAATATCTACAAGTACACCCGGAATTCCCGTAAATTGTTCTGCAACGTGGAACGGCTGAGAAAGGAATCTTTGCACACGGCGTGCACGGTGAACAACCAACTTATCTTCTTCAGAAAGCTCGTCCATTCCAAGAATGGCGATGATATCCTGAAGTTCTTTGTATCGCTGAAGTGTAATTTTTACACGTTGAGCACAATTGTAATGCTCCTCCCCAACGATTTCCGGAGTAAGGATACGAGATGTAGAATCCAATGGATCAACCGCAGGATAAATTCCCAGCTCAGCAATTTTACGTGAAAGAACGGTAGTTGCATCCAAGTGGGCAAATGTATTTGCGGGCGCAGGATCCGTTAAGTCATCCGCAGGTACATAAACTGCCTGAACAGAGGTGATTGAACCATTTTTGGTTGAAGTAATGCGTTCCTGCATCGCACCCATTTCAGTAGCAAGTGTAGGTTGATATCCTACGGCTGAAGGCATACGACCAAGAAGAGCAGAAACCTCAGATCCTGCTTGGGTAAATCGGAAGATATTGTCTACGAAAAAGAGAATGTCTTTTCCTTGTCCATCTCCTTCACCGTCACGGTAATATTCTGCAAGTGTCAAACCGGAAAGTGCAACACGAGCGCGTGCTCCAGGAGGCTCATTCATCTGACCAAAAACAAAGGTAGCTTTCGACTCCTTCATTTCTTCAAGATCAATTTTGGAAAGATCCCATCCGCCTTCCTCCATGGAGTGCATAAAATCTTTTCCGTAGCGAATAATTCCTGACTCAAGCATTTCACGCAAAAGGTCATTTCCTTCACGTGTACGCTCACCAACACCGGCAAACACGGACAAACCACCATGCCCCTTGGCAATATTATTAATAAGTTCCTGGATCAAAACTGTCTTACCTACTCCGGCTCCACCGAAAAGACCAATTTTACCACCTTTAGCATAAGGCTCTATCAAATCGATCACCTTGATACCGGTAAATAGTACTTCAGTCGCTGTGGATAATTGATCAAATTTTGGTGCTTCTCTGTGAATTGGAAGTCCGTTCGAATTATCGACCTCATTGATTCCGTCAATAGCTTCACCTACCACATTAAAAAGACGACCTTTGATTTTATCGCCTGTAGGCATTTTGATCGCGCTTCCGGTAGAGGAAACTTCCATCCCTCTTCGGAAACCGTCGGTTGAGTCCATGGAGATCGCACGAACCGAATTCTCTCCGACATGCGACTGTACTTCAAGAACAACCCTTGTTCCATCCGTCTTCACCACCTCAAGTGCATCATAAATATTCGGAAGAGCAACACCTTTTTCGAAGCTCACATCCACAACAGGCCCGATGACCTGTGAAACTGTTCCTTTAATTCCCGACATTTTATTGCCTATTTAAAATTTGTTCAACTTTTCAGAACCTAATCTGAATTTGGGCGCAAAGATAGCCCTTAAAATGAAATTATAGGCATCAGTTAAAAAGTATTTTTTAACATTGGAAATGATCAGAAAGACTGTTCAGAAAAATTCTTTCGAATCAGATATCTAACCGGTAAATAAGAAAATATTACACTCAAGGAAGTTACTAAACATATGATCAATGCACCATCCACCCATGTTGGCACAACAGGAAATGCCTCTCCGTTCGAATTAGGCATCTGAAGAGGAGAAAAACCAATTTGTGCAAAACATACCAAATAACCCAATAGCAGTCCGAAAAATATTCCCTTTGCACAAATCAACAAACCCTCGAAGAAAAAGATTCTAAACACCATGCCTCTTGTCATTCCAAATGCGATCATGGTTTGTACGTTATTTTTTTTCTCGATGAAGAGCATTGTTATCGATGCTACAAGATTAAATGCCGCGAGAATAAAAACAAAAAAAAGAATGGCTATCACGAGTAGTTTTTCCGTTTTACTTGTTTTGAAGATAAGTTCATTTTTCTCGTATGAGGTTTTCACGAGAAATCCTTTACCCATTTTATGAATGAGTGAAGACTTCACTTCCTCTACATCTGAGTTTTCATCTACCTCTATATAAATTGCCGAAATATCTCCATCGTAATCCAGCAAATCAGTCGCCAGGTTCAGAGGAACTACTAAATTTTCAGCATTTACCTCCCTGTTAAAATTCATTCTTCCAGAAAGATACAACGAACCAGAATTAAATGGATTGGATCCCAAACGCATTTTCCCTTCGCGTTTCGGAGCAAAAATGGTTACCTGCTCAAATCCGTCCCGCTCTGGAATAAAGCCTCCAAGCTTGTCCAGTAAGGTCGCCCCGATAATTCCGAAATCCGTTCCTTGAGCGTGTAAGGATGGATACCCGTCGACCATATGAATGAACTGTTCTTTTTTCGTGGTTGTAAGTCCCGACATTTCAAGAAAAACTGTGTCGACTCCAATCATTGTCGCATTGATCCACTTTTTCTCATGCTTAATAACTACAACCTCCTCTACGGCGCGTGACAATCGTTTGACTCCCTCTGTTTTCGAAATGGACCGAAAATTCACCACGTCCTCCGGAAAGGTTTTCCCTTGAGCTGAACGTATGGTGATATCCGCATCAAAATCAGAGTATAATTTTTCGATCATGCTTTCAATACCGTTAAAGGCTGAAAGCAAGACTACGAGTGCGGCAGTGATCAAGGTAATTCCTATGACAGAAATGCGAGTAATCAGATTAATTACCTGACCTTTTCGTCGGGAAGAAAGGTATCTTCGGGCTATATAAAAAGAAACGTTGATAAGATTAATTATTTCTTTTTGAGTAAATTATTAATTTTCTCAGCATAATCGAGGGAGTCGTCAATGTAGAAATGAAGCTCTGGAATCTTGCGCATGTTCTTCAATCTTTTCCCAATTTCCCCTCTGATCTTCCCGGCATGAGATTTAATACTTTCAAGAACCGTAGCTTTTTCTGGTCCAGCAAAGGAAGAAACGTAACATTTCGCAAGGGAGAGATCAGCAGTAACTCTCACAGCAGTTACGGTAACCAAAGCTCCTAAACATACCTCCCTGGCATTGCGTTGCAAGAATGCAGCAAGCTCCTGCTGAATCACACCTTCGATCTTGTTTTGTCGGATTGTTCCCATACAGCAAAAATAGGAATACTTCCTGCACCCACGGAAACAAAACTTATCTTTGCCATCAATGAAAGATATTTTACAGATCTATAAGTACACTTTTTCCTACAAAGGGAGAGCAGCACTTGTAATTCTTTTCAATCTTCTTTTTGTGGTTTTCAACCTCCTTTCTTTGGTGCTTTTTATACCGTTTCTTCAAATCATCTTCAAACCTCTTGATAATTTCATGCCGGTTGCTGAGCCTGTTTGGGACGGATCGCTTTTTGGAGCGGTAGCATATGTTAAAGATCTATACAATCACTTCATGCACGAAATGGTTAGGCAGGACCCAAAACAAGCTCTTCTGTTTGTCTGTATCAGCGTGTTCCTAGCTTTTTTCCTGAAAAACCTCTTCCGTTACGGAGCTGTTTGGCATCAGTCCGAGCTCAGAATGGCGGTTGTTCGTGACATTAGAAACCAACTCTTTCACAAAGCGCTTATTTTGCCACTTTCCTTTTATACAAATGAAAGAAAAGGAGACATCATGTCACGCATGAATAATGATGTCGGGGAAATTGAAATTGCAGTAGTTGCAATACTCGAATTGATCTACCGGGAACCAGTTGCCATTTTAATTAATGTTGCGACGTTGATCTATTTAAGTCCACAGCTTACGGCAATATCCTTTATTCTTTTGCCCATTTCTGCTCTTGTCATTTCCAGAATAGGAAAAAGCTTGAAGAAAACAGCAAAAAGTGGTCAGGAACAAATGGGTATCTTGTTTTCAAGCATTGAAGAAGGTCTTAGTGGTATTCGCATCATAAAAGCGTTCAATGCCATCGAACAGATGTATCATTCCTTTCAAAAAGTAAATCTGAAGCATCAGCAATTGATTACAAAAACCTTCCGTAAAAAAGACCTTTCTCCCATCTTGAATGAGACTCTCGGAGCAGGCGTAATGCTTTGTTTAGTATGGTTTGGAGGCTCGATGATCATCGATATGGCAAGCGGAACAACACTAACGGGAGAAGTGTTTTTGACCTTCATTATCGTCTTTTCTCAATTGCTTCGCCCCATTCAAGGCATATCTACCAACATTGGATTTCTGAACAAAGCAAAGGCCTCACAAGACCGTATCAACGAGATTTTAAATTCAGACGAAAAGATTGTGGAGGTGGAAAACCCCGTCAAATTACCAAACCTGAGCAAAGGTGTAAAATACGACAATGTGTCCTTCAAATATGGAGAGGAGTGGGTGCTCAGGAACATAGATATCGATATTCCGGTTGGGAAAACCATTGCTCTTGTAGGAGAATCCGGAAGTGGCAAGTCAACACTTGGAGACTTACTGCCCAGATTCTATGATGTGACAGAGGGGACCATCTATTTTGACGAAATTCCACTCACACAATGTGCGATACGGGACCTAAGAGGACACATAGGATTGGTTTCTCAAGAGTCAATTCTGTTCAATGCCACAGTTTTTGAAAACATCGCTTTCGGTATGCCGGATGCCTCTATGGAAAACGTCGAACGTGCTGCAAAAATTGCTAATGCTCATGATTTCATCATGCAACTCGAAAACGGCTACCATACAAATATCGGCGAGCGTGGGGGAAAGCTTTCAGGAGGACAAAGGCAACGCATTAGCATTGCCAGAGCCGTTTTGAAAGACCCCAATATCCTCATTTTGGATGAAGCTACTTCGGCATTGGACACCGAATCAGAGAGGCTGGTTCAGGAGGCACTTGATGAATTAATGAAAAACAGAACTACAATCATCATCGCCCATAGATTGTCTACGATTCGCAATGCAGATGAGATTATCGTACTGTCAAAAGGTGTTATTAAGGAGCGTGGAAAACATCAGGAGCTATTGGAAAAAAAAGGGATGTATTTCACGCTTTGTTCGCTTCAAGGAATTCATTCCTAATAAAAAGAGGTTTTCAGGTTGAAATTATTTCTCAAAAAAGCAACATTTACCCTAGTTTTAGCGTTATTTAAATAAGTGGATTGTTTTTTGGTAAACACTCGGAAATAAACAGGATTTGAAAATCATTCGAACATATAGTTGGTTTCTTTTTTTGATCTGGCACTTATCAGTGAATGGTCAGCTTGCGACTACCCCTGGGACGCCTGCACCCGCTTTAGTTCAAAATGTCTTGCTCGGACCTGGAGTTACCGTGTCGAATATTACCTATAACGGAAGTCCTTCAGCTATCAGTGAATTTTCTTATGCCGGCCCAAATCTGGGAATTTCAAGTGGCATTGTAATGACAACAGGTACCACCTACAACAACGGAGCCGGTCCACATGGCCCAAACAATTTAGCGAATGCAGGTGTAGACAACGGCGCTGCAGGTTCAGCCCTTTTATCTAATATTATTGGTGGCACACAAACCTTCAATGCCACCATTCTCGAATTCGATTTTATCCCTTATTCTGATACCGTTCGTTTCAGATATATTTTCGGCTCTGAAGAATATCCTGAATTTGCGCCACCAAACAATTCCTCTTACAACGATGTGTTTGGCTTTTTCATTTCGGGACCTGGAATCGCCGGAACGCAAAACATTGCACGGTTGCCTTCAGGCTCAATCGTCTCGATAAATAATGTCAATCAGATCACAAATTCCACCTATTACAACGACAATGGTGATGGAAATACAGCTCCTTACAACTCCTCCCCGCTTTACATTCAATACGATGGTTTTACAGATGTGCTCACGGCCTCATCGAAAGTTGAATGTGGCGAAACTTATCACCTTATCCTCGCTATTGCTGATGTAGGTGACGGAATATATGACTCCGGAATTTTTTTGGAGGCCAACTCTCTCTCCTCTAATACCTCTTCTGCACTGACCATACCCATTAATGTAAGCGGCACAGCAACCGAAGGAGTCGATTATACAGATATTCCTGCGTCTGTCACAATTCCTCCTGGACAAACGACTGTTACGCTTACACTTGATGCATTTGCGGATGCACTAACAGAAAGTGAAGAGACACTCTCTATTTCCTTCCAAATTACGGATGCCTGTGGAAATGTGAATCCGATTACGGTTGATCTCAGTATTGGTGATGTTCAACCCGTTGCCGTAAGTGTAGAAAGTGGCGACGTGGTCTGTCCTGGAGATGATGTTGAATTAATGGCGGTAGCCTCCGGCGGTGTTGGTCCCTACACATATTCATGGAATACTGGAGCAAGTACCTCCTCTATATTTGTTACGCCTACTAGTACTCAAACATACACAGTTTCGGTTACGGACAATTGCCTTAATCAAACAGCCACTGGTTCGGGAACAGTGAATGTCCCGGTATACCCACCGATTGTGATTAATGAGTCGGCAGATATTACCGAAATCTGTCCGTATCTTCCGTCGCAATTAGAAACTTCCGTGACCGGTGGTGCAGGAAATTACTCCTACGCTTGGACGGATGAATCAGGTGCCAATCTCGGCAACCAAAGTACTCAAATCGTAACTCCTTCAGAAACTACAACTTACACAATTACTGTAACCGATCAATGTGGTTTAACATCTACGGCGACAGTAATTTATACCATTACCAGTCCACCGCTCCTTACGTCCATTACCCCGGACATCGAAATCTGTCCGGGAGACAGTGTCTTACTCACAGTTAATGCCTCAGGTGGCTACGGTCAGTATTTTTTCTTGTGGCCACAAACGGGTGAGACAAGTTCATCCATTTGGGTTTATCCACTAGAGTCAACAACCTACACTGTGAATGTTTCAGACGAATGTCAAACATTTGTTGTGACCGATCAAACAACTGTTTTTGTAGTACGACCCAACGCTGATTTTGTAATTACAAGTTCGACGCTGTTTGATAATCTCCCTATTACCTTTCAGAACTTAACAACCAATGGTGAAACTTATTCCTGGGAATTTGGTGATGGCAATAGCTCTACAGTTGTGCATCCGAATAATATCTATGCAGAGCCCGGGACCTATATTGTAACCTTAATCGCTACTGACGAAAAAGGTTGTATGGATACCATTGCAAAACCAATTACCATTGAAGAAGGGTACTATGTGTATATCCCCAACACCTTTACACCGGATGGATTTCGTTTCAATAATGTATTTGAAGCAAGTACAGTGGGGGTTCAAACACTGAACGTAAAAATCTTCAACAGATGGGGAGAGCTAGTTTTTGAATCAGAAGAACGCGATTTTCAATGGGATGGCACTTACAGAGGTGCCCCAGTGCAAGACGGAACCTACATATGGAAAATCCGTTATTTTACGAATTCCGGTCGTGAAATTCTTACTACCGGACACATTAACTGTATTCGGTAAATTCTAAAGTGATTTTGTCCTTCCCCCATCTACAGGAACGTTGATCCCATTTATATAAGATGCGGCGGGAGAAGCTAAAAAAGCGATAGCATTTGCAATTTCTTCAGGCTGGGCAATGCGCCTCATCGGAGATTCTGAAGCCATTTCATCAAAGACTTGCTCAACTGTTTCTGAATGTTGCTGAGCTTTCACCGAAGCTATTGTCTGCAAACGAGCCGTGTTGGTCGCTCCCGGGAGAACATTGTTTACTGTTATTCCATAAACTCCTAATTCATTTGCCAGTGTCTTGCTCCAATTGGCAACAGCACCTCGGATGGTATTTGAAACACCAAGGTTTGGCAGAGGTTGTTTCACGGAGGTTGAGATCACATTGATGATTCTTCCGTATCCAGTTTCTATCATCCCGGGATAAAGAGCTTGCACGAGAATGTGGTTACAAACAAGGTGCTGATTGAACGCATTTGTAAATTCATCAATCGATGCATCTTTAATTGCGCCACCTTTGGGTCCTCCTGTGTTGTTCACCAGAATTTGCGCCTTATTGCCGTTTGAAATCCATTCGTTTACAGCTTCAAAAACAGTATTAGGATTGCTGAAATCGGCAACTAAAAAAGAATGATTCTGGCCATTTACAGTGGGTAATTTAGTACTGAGTTCTTCAAGCAGAGCCCTGTTTCTGGCAACGAGAACAACATTCGCCCCAAGCTTTGCCAGCTCAATGGCAGTTGCTAAGCCAATTCCCTGCGTGCTTCCGCAAACTACAGCATTTTTTCCAAAAAGAGTAAGCTCCATTTAATCGATTTTCGGTAAAATTAACCAAGATCAACCGATCTAAACCTTGAAGCCAAGAAATTATGGTAACTTTGCTAAAACAAATTTCTATAAAATGAAACAAATTTTACTTTTTATCCTTTTGACAAGTGTAGTTTTCTCATCAAGGATTTCTATCGCTCAATGTACAAACAGTTTTGATTTTGGAAACGCTGTACTAACCACCACGCCTGGATCAAGCCAAACAATTTTTTGTAATTATGCTACAGAGTTTGGTACTTGGGAAGGTATTACTGCTGGGTATAGTTACACCACAACAAGTGACATCCCGACAGATTTTATAACAGTTCGTTCTGGATCCGCTACCGGACCGGTAGTTGCATTTGGTACACAACCTCTCAATTGGGTAGCAACGGTTTCAGGAGCTCATTACATTCACATTAATACGAATGCTACGTGTGGACAAGAAAGTTCTTGTCGCGACATCACCACAACAGTAAATGGACCAGCATCGGCTTGTACGGATCCTGCAATCGCTGGAAGTGTTTCCGCATCTGTTGAGGTGGCATGTTCAGGATCACCTTTCTCTCTTTCACTTACTGGCGCGAGCATTGGTTCTGGTCTGACATATCAGTGGCAATCCTCTGCGGATGGTGTGACGTACACGGATATTCCAGGAGCAGTAAATTCAACATGCAGTGTTTCACAAACTTCTGCAACTTATTATCAATGTATAGTAACTTGTTCGGCAGGAACACCTGTAACTTCTACTCCATTGCAAGTAACAATTGGGTCATGTGTAACAATGACGAACGGAAGTACAACCGCGTGCAGTGGGAATTTCTATGACAGTGGTGGTTCTTCAGGAGATTACCTTAACAATGAGTTATACACCTTTACAATCACTCCCTCTACTCCCGGGGCTTATCTTCAGATCGTTTTCAATTCTTTTGAACTAGAAACATGTTGTGACGACCTCACCGTGTATGATGGCAACAGCACCGCCGCCCCATTAATGGGAACATTCGCAACAACACCGGGATCTATCACTTCAAGTGCGGCAGACGGCAGTCTTACCTTTGTGTTTTCATCCGATGGTTCTGTGGTATTCACTGGCTGGGAAGCATCTATTGGATGTGTAACTACACCTCCTGCAAACGACCTGGTTTGTGCCCCAGAAGTAATACCGGTTGACGGAAGTGTCAATACGTATACTAATGGACTTGCATCTGTCGAAACTGGAGAATCTGCAATTGCGCCACCATCAACTGGGCTGATCTTTCATGTAAGAGAAAAAAACTTCGACAAGGCGATTGAGCTCTTTGACGCTCCGACGTCCGGGAATGTACGAATCTCATGTACAGATATCGAAATGGATGGTCAGGTTGCTGTATATGAAGCCACTGATTGTTCTGATTTCTCAACTTTTAACTTAGTCGCTGCAAATGACAATGACCTTGACTTCGTTTCAGATGCGCCTAACTTCTCAATTTGTGGTTTAACACCTGGTCAGACCTACTATTTGATGTACGATTCAGGAAACAACTATGCGAGTGGACCTTTTTCGATCTCGATTTCTGAATACACCGCCTCGGCCGGAATTTCCTCAGGAGTGGTGGATGTTTGTAATGGTGAAACGGTAGATCTTTTTGACGGGATCAGCGGATATGATGCAGGTGGTACATGGGAAGAAACCATCCCTACCTTCGGATTGTTAGGGTCTGTTTGGAACACTACTGGAGTAGCTTATCAGGTTTTTGACTTTCTGTATATTGTACAAGATGGTTGTATCATCGATACTGCGATTTCACAAATTCATGTATTTGGTCCTTCCAGCGCAGGAAATGATGGGACAATTAATGCTTGTAGAGAGGAAACGATCAACTTGCTCTCAGGTTTGTCTGGGAATGTAGATTTAGGCGGAACATGGTATAACCCAAGTGATCAACCAATCAATGGCAACGTAATTACAACTAGCTCGATTCCGGGTCAGTTCAATTATGATTATGTGGCAAGCAATGGTGTTTGTCCAGCTGATACTTCAAATGTTCTTGTAATTGTTTCAGATTGCGTGGCAGGGATTGAAGATGAAACAGCCAGTGAATTCCTTGTTTTCCCTAACCCTTCAAAAGGAACAGTTTATGTTTCCGGATTAGTGGACAACAATTCAGTATTGGACGTAAAAGATTTAAATGGTAGATCTGTAGGGTTCAAAAAAGCTATCGAGGGTGGGTATTTACGAATAGAGCTGGACAAGTCCGCTCGCGGCATATACCTTCTTCAATTCCAGACGAATGATCAAACGATTATTCGCAAAATTGTCATCGAATAAATACGCTACTTATGCTTGCGCCTTTTAATCTTCAGAAGTGGATTGATGAGCACAGGGACCTATTGAAGCCCCCGGTATCCAATAAAAATCTTTATGTGGATGCCGGGGATTTCATTGTAATGATTGTTGGTGGTCCAAACGCTCGTAAAGATTACCATTACAATGAAAGCGAAGAGCTGTTCTATCAGATTGAAGGTGATATCACTGTTCGTATTCAGGAAAATGGCGAGGCCAAGGATATTGTGATCAAAGAGGGCGAACTATTCTTACTCCCTGGAAACACGCCACATTCACCGATGCGCGGACCTAACACAATTGGTTTAGTTATCGAAAAAGTGAGAAAAGGAACAGATCTGGTGGACGGTTTGATGTGGTTTTGTGACAAGTGCAACCATAAGCTGAAAGAATATCGATTTCCGCTAAGTAATATTGAGAATGACTTCATTCCCCGATTCAAAGAGTTTTATGCTTCTGAAGAATTTCGTACTTGTGACAATTGTAGTCACGTGATGGAGGTGGATGAACGATTTGTTTAAATCGTATTCTGGTCTTTCTATCTTATGAGATTGACGTGTCCCGTTCGCTCATAGAATTTATTCTGTAGATCGTAAAACGTTACTTTCCAGGTATACGTTCCATCTTGACATTTTAATCCCTTGTAGGAACCATCCCAATAATCATTTAAATCGCTCATCTCGAAGATGAGTTCACCCCAGCGATTAAATATGTAAAGCCTAAGGTCTGTTACATTACTTGCCACAACTTCAAACCCCTGATTAGATTCATCCCCGTTTGGCGTAAACGTATTCGGTATATATATAATCGGATCGAAATAAACCGAAACAGAATCACTCGCAATACACCCATTCTGGTCTGTAAATAAGACCGTAAACGTTGTATTTTGGGTCACCGAAGTTGTTGGCGAAGGACAATTGACACAACTTAAAAACTCTTCAGGGTACCATTCGTATGTGCCACCGGAAGAACCGGAAGCATAGAACTGTATAATATCGCCCTGAATGGCATAGACATCCGAGGATACAACAACGCTTGGCTGCGGAAATAATTGTACTAATACGCTTGCTGTGTCTGTACAACCATTGCTATCAGTACCGGTTACAGTATAAACCGAGCTTGTCGAAGGAGATGCATTCACAGGATTACCTGAAGGGGAACTTAATCCAAGTACCGGACTCCAGCTGTAGGCAATTCCACCGGTGGCAGTTAGAACTGCAGTGCCACCTGGACAGATTGTTGTGTCACCATAAGCCTCGACAGTCGCATCCAAGACATCTACAAACACACTGTCAGTTGCGGAACCACACGCATTAAAAAAATCACAGACATACCATTGGTCATCTGCAGGAGAGAGTGTTACCACGGAGGAGGTGATGGAGCTAATTGCATAATTGGGAGACCAAAGGTAGGTATCTCCACCCCCGGCTACAACATCAACGTCCCCAATTCGGCACATCCATACAGAGTCAGGCAAAACTGGGATCGGTGGATTGTAAAACACCGCAACATCAACTGTATCATAACTTTTACACCCATCTACAGTAGTAATAATCACAGAATATGTTGTGTTCGTATCCGGAGTAGCTACAGGATTAGAAATCAAGCCATTGTTGAGAGTTTCCGCAGGCGACCAAACATAAGTTCCCCCACCCGTTGCTTCCAGAAAAGCACTGTTGCCAATGCACACAGATGTATCATTGGAAATCGAAGTATTGACAGGATAGACGGGAAGCACAGCAGTTACAGTATCCACACCACAGCTATCCGAAATAATAACGGTAAATAAGGTGGTTTCCGTGACCGTAGCAACAGGCATGGGAATCGTTGGATCATCAAGCACCTCAGCAGGAGTCCATTGATAAACGGAGCCCCCATAGGCCTCCATTTGATAGGGTATTCCGGGACATACTGGTTGTGTTGGCTGAATAACTCTTCCTTGGAAATCCCCTATAACAACCTCGAATTCAACAGAATCAGGTGTAAAACAACCATTAGAATCAGAAACAACAAGGAGCACCGAATAAATTCCGGGACCGGGATATACGTGCGTTGGATTGACTAAGTTGGAAGTTGTTCCGTCGCCAAAATCCCAGAAAAAAGAATTGCCATTCGAGCTGTTATTATCAAAAATTACAGGATCAGGTAAACACACCAAGGATTGGGGTGTCGCAACAATCGCTTCAATGGTGCTCAATTCAAATTTGAAAGCAGCAAGATTACAATTGGGGCTTTGATTCGTTGGAGACCAAACACCGGGAGTGCTTGTAAAACCATAATCGCTGCCACCACATGCACCACAGACGGCGTGATAGATCCTACCAGACTTATCGAATCGACTTGTACCTCCATCCACATGGTTGTAGCTGCTCGTCGCGCCTCCCATGAAAGTTGCATATTTCAACGATTCTGCATTTTGTTCTAAAACAGCAATATAGAAATTCGAACCATTTGTAGAAGACTGGTATGCCTCTAGAGTAGTCGGAAATCCAGTAGTCGAGCTGAAAGAGGCCTGGTTACTGTACGAAGAATTGATGACACCTCCCCAACCTGAGAAATAAATTTCATAACAGTCTGAAACAAGAAAGGCAGTAGGCGAAATTTCGGGATTACCTGTTCCGGCTCCAACCATTGTTGTCCAAAGAATACTCGTTAGAGTATTGTTGTACTTTCGAATAAACTGACCTGAGTTTGGAACACCATACACCCCAGGCGAAATGGGCCAAGAGCTTGAGGTTTGTCCGTACACATAGACATTGTTATCCAGGTCCAATTGAACGAAATAAGCCTGATCGTATTCAGCTAAGCCCATGAAAGTTCCGGCCATTATCACTGAAGTGCCCCCTTGAAGTTTAACGACATATCCATCAGAGATACCCCCGTTGTAGCTAAGGTCCTCACCCGAGAGAAATGGTAAGGTCGAAGAAGTGGTTCCACCTGCTACAAAAACATTTCCATTGGATGCAAGTTGAATCGAATTTCCGGATTCAAGTCCCGCACCACCAAAGTAGGTTGACCAACTTAAGTTTGTCAGGGCAGCATTCAAGCGAAATATCACAGCATCCTGGGCTCCATTGAGACTCCCCTGCGCTGCACCCAGCGTTGGGAAATCGATTGATTGTGTAGTACTTGAGACATACACAAAACCATCTTTCACCATAATTTCCCCACGGAATGGATCTCCATAGTTATAATTCAACGTTCCGATATTGATTCCATCTGTCCCTGTTCCACCCATAAAAGTCGAGCCTGCCAGAGCCGATCCTACAGCGTTGATTCTTGTAACGAAAATATCGGCTCCATTGTAGCCCAGCTCATTTTCCGCAACGGCAGGACCACCATTAAAAGATACATCATAACAACCTGCAACGGTTGGGAAATCAGTTGACCCTGTTACTCCCATGATAAACAGATTTGCATTTTCATCCGTCACCAAGCTGTGAGGAGCCTCATTTCCAGATCCACCCAGATAAGTGGAGTAGAGCAATTGAGTTCCGGTAGCATTAAATTTTGTAATAGCAGCATCGAATCCTGACATGTTGTAGGTGGAAGAGCCAAACACATAGGTGTAATTGTTTCCGCCATTGAAGGTTACATCGAATGCGCCTGTGGTCGTCGGGTAACTACCTGCCATATTAAAAACGATTCCACCGCCATACAGATTTCCATCACTGTCAGGAGTGGCTGTCATCCCCCAGTTGTCCATGGTAGAACCAGAAAACGTGCTGAAAACAAGATACGGATCAATGACCAAAGGCAGCTGTTCGTTATATCCTTGAGGAAATGAATATGTAACTTTATTCCCAGACAAAACAAAAGAAACAGGAACCGGTAGCCTTTTACCGTTTGAAGCTATATTCCACGCTTTGGGAGCCTCTTCGATAAGCTCACCGAAATCCGTATGTGTTACAAGAGATCCATCACGCAGAACAACTTTTTCGGATCCTGAAATGTCCATTGCTATGGCTGATGCGTCTGCCCCTGGGTGGACAATAAAGCTATACTTGAATTTTTGTTCTGAACCGTCCAGCTCTAAATCAATCCCTTGGTAAAAATCCAGAAGTGTAGTTTGGGCGAAACTGTAAACATTGGACCTCCAGCGCGCGCTGTCACTCCCTAAAAAATAATTTCTGTAGAACGAGCTGCGAAGGGCCTCCGTCTTTTTACCGGACCACTGAGAACCTAGAAACTGAAATTTTAGAATTTGCGCATGAATTTCATGAGATTCCTTCTCATGATCGTGTGACAGGGCATCATTCAAACTGAATGTAAATCCCTTATCATCTACATACATTTTGCCATTGTCTAAATCCACGGCATAATGTATTTGTGGGTCCCATTGTCCATTGTTGGGGTGCATCCATACCTTCTGCGCAACAGAAATTAATCCCGTTGAAAAGAAAAGTAAGAAAAAGAGCACCCATTTATTCATCCGAAACACCAGAGATTTGTCAGTTGCTATAATACTATGTATTATATCACTCCTCAAATTTAAACTCAATAAACGTAAAAAAGTTGCTTTGGTTTGTCAATTTAATTCATATTAACATCCTCTCTACGCGTAGAAAAAGATGTAACTTTGACCTTCATTTTTCCAGATTTTCTATGAGTGATGCCATCAAACACGAGTGCGGAATAGCACTTCTCCGTCTGAAAAAACCTATTTCGTTTTACCTTGACAAGTATGGCACTGCCTTTTATGGCCTCAATAAACTTCACTTACTTTTGGAAAAACAGCACAACAGAGGGCAGGATGGAGCTGGTGTAGCTAACATCAAATTTGACATGCAACCCGGAGAGCGTTATATTTCGCGATACAGATCCATCAAAAAGAATCCTATTCAGGACATTTTTGATCATGTCAATGAACGTTTTCGTCAAATAGCTGAAGAAGATCCGAGTCTCTTGAAAAATGCTGATTATTTGAAAAAAAATGCAGGATTTACGGGAGAACTATTTCTTGGACATCTGCGCTATGGCACATTCGGTCGAAATAGTATTGAAAGTTGTCATCCCTTTCTGCGGCAGAACAACTGGATAACGAGAAATCTGGTCGTTGCGGGAAACTTTAACCTTACCAATGTGGATGAGCTGTTTGAGGTTTTAGTGGACATCGGGCAACATCCTAAAGAGAAATCAGATACTGTCACCGTACTGGAAAAGATCGGCCATTTTTTGGATGTTGAAAATGAAGAATTGTATGCCAAGCTTGCGAAAAATGGAAAAAGCAATGCTGAAATTTATGCCCAGATAGCACAGGAGATAAACGTCGAACGAATTTTGAAAAAGGCATCTGAAGACTGGGACGGAGGCTATGCTATGGCTGGACTTTTAGGACACGGAGACGCCTTTGTTCTTCGCGATCCCTCAGGAATAAGACCTGCATATTGGTACGAGGACGAAGAGGTGTGTGTTGTTGCATCAGAAAGACCTGTCATTCAAACTGCATTTAATCTGCAAAATGAGCAGATCCATGAATTGACCCCGGGACATGCGCTGATCATCCGTAAGAATGGTAACGTTTCAGAAACTCTTATCAATACGCCGAAAGTAGCAAAGAAATGTTCGTTTGAACGGATCTATTTCTCCAGAGGCAACGATGTAGAGATATACAATGAACGTAAAGAGCTGGGAAGAAATGTCGTTCCACAAGTTTTAGAAGCAATTGATTACGATCTCGATAATTCTGTTTTCTCTTTCATCCCAAATACTGCAGAAGTTTCTTTCTACGGGATGATTAAAGGACTTGAAGATCACCTGAACGAGAAAAAATTCAACGCGATTCAGGCTTTGGGCCCAGATCTTACAGAAGCAAAGCTCAGGACCTTTATCACTCAGGATGAATCACGAGATGACCTGGTGGCTCATGTGTATGACATTACCTACGGCAGTGTTCGCCGGGGCAAGGACACCCTGGTAGTCATTGATGATTCGATCGTTCGGGGAACAACTTTAAAGCAAAGCATTCTGCGCATTCTGGATCGACTCGGTCCAAAAAAGATCGTTGTAGTTTCCTCTGCTCCACAAATTCGTTTTCCGGATTGTTACGGAATCGATATGGCCAAAATGGGCGATTTTATTGCATTTGAAGCAGCCATTGAGCTTTTGAAAGAACGTGGCATGACCGAGCTCATCGACGAAGTATACAAAAAATGTAAAGAGCAAGTTGATCTTCCAAAGAAAGAAATGATCAACCACGTTAAAGAGCTCTATTCGCCATTTACTGATCAGGAGATATCGGATAAAATAGCGTTCCTGCTCACCCCCGAGAGTATTCATGCAAAGGTTGAAATCATTTATCAAAAGGTGGAAAGTCTTCATTTGGCATGTCCAAACAATTTAGGAGATTGGTACTTTACCGGCGACTATCCTACGCCCGGAGGAAACAAAGTAGCATGTAAGGCTTTCATCAACTGGATGGAAGGAAAAAATGTTAGAGCATATTGACGTTTCTTAAATGAAAAGACAAACCGTCCTGATATTTTATCTTCTGGGAATTTATGTGATTCTTCAATTTGGATGGTGGGGTTATCATTTGATAGAATTGACGGAAGAATTGAAAAAAGCTCCCTCTGAAACCTCCAAAAGAACGGTGATGGTTTTAGGCGAGGGTCTGGTATTCTTTGTGATATTACTACTTGGACTTTGGAAGATCAGATCGTCCATCAGAAAAGAACTTTCCCTGGCGCGCAATCAGAATAATTTTCTACTCTCCGTTACTCATGAGCTTAAAACCCCTCTGGCTGCAAGTAAATTGTACCTGCAAACTCTCCAAAAGCACGGATTACAGCAGGAAAAAAGAGAAGAAATCCTAGAAAAGGCATTAGAGTCAAACCATAGGCTTGAATCACTCATTGATAATATTCTCAATGCCACACGGCTGGAACACAATTCCCTATCTCCAGCCAAAGCCGAACTCACACCTTTAATACTTGTAAATCAAGTTTTAAACCCATATCGAAAACACTATCCAAAAGCAAAATTCGAGGTCAACATCGCTGAAAACTTAGTTATTTATTCAGACAAATTCTTTCTTGAGAGTATCCTAATAAACCTAATAGACAACGCATTAAAATATGCAGGAGAAGATGCTTTCGTTTGTATTTCAGTCACCAAAGACGATTATGCCTGCACCTTCGAGATTCAGGATAACGGACCAGGCATTCCAGACTCAGAAAAAAAAGATGTTTTTCGCAAATTCTACCGCAGTGGAAATGAAGAGACGCGTTCCCAAAAAGGGAGTGGGCTGGGATTATTTATCGTAGCTGAGCTCGTCCGGGTACTCGGTGGAACTGTACAATTATCTCGTAGCACTTACGGTGGCGCCAAATTTCTTATAACTTTACCTTTATGACAGAGCATTTCGGACTAATCATTTTAGACGGATGGGGTATCGGTAATAAAACGAGCACAGATGCCATTCACAATGCGCGAACACCCGTGATGGAAGATTTATTGGCAAACTATCCAAATGCCACCTTGCGCACCTGTGGTGAGGACGTTGGGCTACCTGAAGGTCAAATGGGAAATTCCGAAGTTGGACACCTCAACATTGGCGCAGGCAGAATCGTTTATCAAGAGCTCACACGGATAAATAAATCGATTCGCGACGGAGATTTCTTTCAGAATCAGACATTGATCAAAGCCATGGAGCTGGCTTCAACCGGAAAAGACCTTCATCTGATTGGTCTCGTTTCACGAGGAGGTGTTCACAGCTCTCAAGAACATTTGTACGCTCTCTGTAAAATGGCCAAATCCTACAATCTAGAGCGCGTTTTCATTCATGCGTTTACGGACGGAAGGGATTGCGATCCGAAAAGCGGATTAGAATTTATCCGAGAGCTGGAAACAGAGCTGGAAAAAACTACCGGCAGAATCGTTTCCGTCATCGGACGTTATTACGCCATGGATCGGGACAACCGTTGGGAGAGAATTCAGAAAGCATATGACCTGCTGACGAAACGAACAGGAGCCACTTCACAATCTGCGACAGAAGCCATAGAAGCCTCCTATGCAGCTGGAATTACCGACGAATTTATCGAACCTGTTTCCATTCAGACAGAGGAGAAAGAAGCGATTCGAATCAAAGAGGGAGATGTCGTGATTTGCTTCAATTTTCGGACTGACCGCCCAAGAGAGATCACACAAGCTCTTACCCAAAAGGACTTTCCTGAATTTGGCATGAAGAAGTTGAACGTACACTATGTGACCCTGACCAATTACGATTCAAGCTTTGAAGACGTACATGTCGTTTTTGACAAAGACAACCTCTCGAATACCCTCGGTGAAGTTTTATCTAAGCTTGACCGAACTCAGGTACGAATTGCCGAAACAGAAAAATACCCGCACGTTACGTTCTTCTTCAGTGGCGGACGAGAAGAAAAATTTCTCGATGAAGATCGTATTCTCGTGAACTCACCCAAGGTTGCGACCTATGATCTGCAGCCGGAAATGAGTGCATTTGAAGTAAAGGATCGAATCATAGATCACATCCTTGTCCATAAACCTCACTTCATTTGTTTGAATTTCGCCAACCCTGATATGGTGGGCCATACTGGTATTTATGACGCCATCACCAAAGCCGTTGAAACAGTTGACGAATGTCTGGGTGAAGTAGTCAAAGCAGGATTAGACAATGGATATGAATTTCTGGTAATCGCAGATCATGGCAATGCTGACGTTGCGTTGAATGAAGACGGATCTCCTAATACTGCACACTCCCTAAATCCGGTTCCAATAATTTTGGTTACTCGAGAAAAAACTTTAACGCTAGCTCATGGGATTCTCGCCGATGTTGCCCCAACCATTCTCAGAAGAATGGGTATTGCAGCTCCACTTGAGATGACAGGTCGCTCACTTGTTTAAATTTTCACAACTTTTTCTCATCTTGTTTCTTTTCAAAACCCTTAGTTGAGGTGTTAATGCATTGAGTAAATTTGCAACGCTTTACTAAACAAACTATTCTCTTTCCTTGAAAAAGAATGGCTTAAACCACTTCTATGAAAAGTATTTTATTCGCACTTGCAACATGTTTTGCAAGTCTTTCGTTTGCTCAGCTGTCAAAGACTGGCTGGAGTGCAGAATACACAAAAAGCAAGTCATTTATAGAGAATAAAGGTCAGTTTGATGAATTTTCAAACACGAATACCGGAGCTATTGAATATGCAGTAGATTTCGGTGCGACACGAATTTTCTTTGGCAAGAATGGAATCAGTTATTCCTTTCTTGAGGCAACAAAAATCCCAAAAGAAGAGCGGGACGAGCTTCGTAAAAAGATGGAATCCTTTCCTGCCGAGCATCGGAAATACGAAAAGTTAATTGGAAAATTTCTATTCAAATCGGATGTCGTAAATATGACCTGGTCGAACGCTTCCGACGAAGTCGAAATATCTGGAGAACTTGAAACAAGCGACTATCACAATTACAGTTACAAGAAAGCAGGCACTGCCAATTCAGTTACTAAAGCGCGTGGATTCAAAAAATTAGTGTACCGAAATATCTATCCGAAAATTGATATTGAATACATTGTTCATCCGGAAATTGGAATCAAATATTCATTCATCGTACATCCGGGTGGGGATCCCTCGCAAATAAAGATGATCTATGACCGTTCTGTCTCACTTTTAGATGGAAAGCTTAAAATTCCGACCCAATTTGGCGAAATCACTGATCATGAACCCTATACCTTTTACGAGCACGATCAAAATTTCATCATAGGATCGAGATTTACTCAAAGCGGCAATCTAATCGGACTTTCTGTAAACACGTATGACAAATCAAAAACGATCGTGATTGACCCTTGGACTCAGACCCCTGCGTTTAACACCAACTGGGATGTGGTTTGGGAATGTGAGCGCGATGGTGCCGGAAATGTATTCATACTTGGAGGAATTTCCCCAATGCAGATTCTTAAATACAATCCTACAGGCACATTGCAATGGACCTATAGTACTCCATACGATACTGCTGATGTCTGGCTTGGAACCTTTGCCGTTGACAATGCAGGAAATTCATATGTGACGGCCGGCTCCGAGGCTCAGATCCAAAAAGTCAGCAGTGCGGGAGCCCTTGTTTGGAACAATCCTTCACCTGGAGGAATTTTCACTCTCACAGAGTTTTGGAACATTGCCTTCAACTGTGACCAGACCCGCCTCATTATTGGAGGAACTGGGGGGAATTTATTTTCAGGCCTTACGCCATTGCCTGTTCCGTATGTATATGATGTGAATATGTCCAATGGAAATATCCTATCCAGCCAGGAAGTTACCGGAGCGGGATCCTTAGGATTTCCTCCAAATACCCCTGAGGTTAGAGCTATCATTGCTACCAAGAATAATAAATATTATTACCTAACCCATGATTCAATCGGGTATATCAATGATGATCTTTCCCTTTGTCCGGGTGCTACAGGTCCATTCAGGACGAACAATTCATACGCGATGTCATATAAATGCGAAGACTTCAGGTATGATAACTCCGGCATCGAAGCGATTGGATATTATGGTGGCTTCGTCTTTGTAAATCGCGGAAACAGACTCGATAAAAGAGATTTTAATACAGGAGCGATCCTACAATCTGTTACCATACCAGGCGGAGGTTGGACTACAACCTTGGGTCAAAATGCAACACAAAACAGCGGTATTTCGATTGACGATTGCGGAAACATCTTTGTAGGATCAAAAACTGGAGTTTACAAATTTGATCAATCATTGACTCAGCTTGCATTTTATCCAACCAGCTTTTTTGTGTATGATGTGGAAGTTAATACCAATGGGGAAGTGATTGCCTGCGGAGGAACAGGAAACAGTAACTCAACAACGAGAAGTGGTGGAGTGCAGACTTTTGCAGCTTCGGCCTGTGCACCACAGGCCTTTACTTGTTGTGATGCCAGCGTATGTCCCCCAAATGAATTGTGTACATCTGACGCGCCTATCACCCTAACCCCTGCAACACCAGGCGGAACATGGTCAGGACCAGGTGTGAACGCTTCGGGGGTATTTAATCCAGCCACCGCTGGTTCGGGTACTCATACAATTACCTACACGCTTCCATGTGGAAGTGAGTCCTTCACCATAACCGTGAACACATGCGCAACACTTAATGTTTGTGAGGAGACAAACGGAACACTCACCGTTTCAAATGGAACCGGGCCCTACACATGGGAAAACTGGGTGCCAGCCTCATCTACACCAATCACTACTCAAACACAATGCGAAAGTTGTGGCTATACGTGGTTCTTCGGTACGTGTATAGATGGTGCTTTTCCTGTGACAACATGCAATACGCCTGCAGGATGGGCCACTATTGGAACAGGAACCAACATCACACCTTCTGGAGGCTGGACACAGATTCAGGTAACTGACAGTCAAGGAAATACAATTGTAGTGGATCCGTCAACACTGATTCAATGTGGAGCTGACCCATGTGCCAGCGTAACAATCTCCGTGAACATTGTGCCTACGAATGCTTCCTGTTTCGGTGGAGCAAATGGTTCGGCTACAGCATCGGCAAGTGGAGCAACCGGTAATTTCACATACTCGTGGAGCCCTTCCGGAGCAGGAGCGAGCATTACGAACCTTAGTGCAGGCACCTACACGGTTACAGCAACAAGTCAAAATGGGTGTACAGGCACTGCCTCTGTAACCATTACACAACCTTCTTCGGGAATCAGTGTCACTACCTCCTCCACCCCAACCAACTGTGGACAGAGCACGGGCACAGCAACGGCAAATGCCTCAGGAGGTTCAGGAATGTTGAATTATAGTTGGTCACCAACTGGTGGTTCGGCTTCAACGGCAACAAACCTTAATTCAGGAACATATACTGTAACAGTAACCGATGCAAACAGTTGTTCAGCCAGTGCTACAGTGACTGTCTCTGCTCTTGGAGGTCCGACCCTAAGCCTTACCTCTTCTCAGAATGTAACGTGTAATGGTGGAACAGACGGAGCTGCAACGGTAAGCGGCTCCGGCGGCAGCGGTACGTTGATTTATACCTGGACACCAGTAGGATTGAATGGGGCAACACAAAATTCACTATCCGCTGGTACATACACCGTAAGTGTATCTGATCAGAACAACTGTTCCAACAGCATTCAGGTTACTGTAAATGAGCCACCTGCAATTCAGGTTACTGCCGGAACCATTACCCCCGCGAACTGTGGTGTAAGCGACGGTGCAGCCAGTGTCAATGCCTCTGGTGGAACTGGTACCCTTAGCTATGTTTGGTCACCAACAGGTGGAAATACCTCCTCTGCCATAAATATTCCGGGTGGTTCTTACACGGTTACAGTTACTGACCAAAGTCTGTGCACTTCTACTCTGGGTGTTGTAGTTAACACAATTGGAGGTCCCACCGTAACCTTAAACAATCAAACGAATGTGAGTTGTTTTGGAGGATCAGACGGTTCAGCAAGTGTAACTGCGAGCGGAGGAACAGCACCATACGTGTATGCTTGGTCTCCATCAGGAGGAACTGCAGCGAGTGCCTCAGGACTTACCGCCGGTACGTACTCTGTTGCTGTCACAGATGATTTAGGATGTATTGGCTCTGCGACCGTTACCATTACATCGCCCACTGAGCTGACTGCCTCTGCAAATACAACGGCTGCAGATTGCGGAAGTTCCAATGGCTCGATTACCTTGAATACATCAGGAGGAACAGCTCCGTACTCATACAGCTGGGCTCCAAGTGGAGGAAACGCATCTACGGCGAGTGGACTTGCACCCGGTACCTATACGGCAACAATCACGGATGCCTTGGGGTGTCAGACCACCACCTCCAGCAACATCGTAACGATAGGCAATCTTGATATCACGGCCTCGCCAGACTTGAGTGTGATTGACCAAGGAGATACTGTGGTTCTAACAGTATCAGGGGCAACAAGCTATAGCTGGTCACCAAGCTCAGGGTTGAGTTGTACAAATTGTTCCTCGCCAACTGCATCACCGGCACAAACAACGACCTATCTGGTTACCGGTTCAGATGGAAGTGGATGTACAGGTACAGCAACTGTTACCATTGTCGTCAATGAAATTTGCGGTGACCTTTATGTTCCAACCGTATTTGCTCCAAATAGTTCAAGTGGAAATCCTGAAAATGAAAAATTGTGTGTCTACGGCAACTGTATATCGTCGCTCAGCTACAGTGTATTTGACCGTTGGGGGAATAAAGTATTCGAAACAAGTGATGCAGGATTATGTTGGGATGGCACGTTCAAGGGTAAAGAATTGAATGCGGGAGTATTTGCCTATAAGCTAATTGTGACACTCAACAACGGAGACTATATAGAACAATCAGGCAACGTGACACTTATTCGTTAACCAACTTTCTTGAATGCGATGAAAAATTTTCTTCTCTCAATTTTTATTCTTGTGTGCTGTATGGAGTTGAATGCACAGGACGTCCATTTCTCTCATGCAGAATTTTCTCCTTTGACCCTAAATCCCGGTTTGGCAGGTGCTTTATCCCCATTTCAAGGTATTGTGAACTACCGCAGTCAGTGGCGCAGTGTAGCTTCTCCGTACAAAACAATTGCTGCTTCCTTCGATGCACGTTTTAATGAAAAAAAACGTGACCGAAAGGGAATCATAGCGGGAGGGTTAAATTTTTTCAATGATCAAGCAGGAGATTTGAAGGTTGTTTCCAACAATGTACATCTTAATCTTGCCTATCACCTCATCCTGAATCGAAATAGCACACTTGGGTTAGGAATTACTACCGGTTACGGGCAACGCTCTATCAATCCTAATGCAGGTCGATGGGGATCACAATACGTGAATGGTAGTTTTGATGCTACTGCTATTCCAAACCTCGATTTTCTGAACACTTCAAGCTTTTCCTTTTTGGATGCAGGAACGGGGATGGTCTACACCTACTCTAAAAATGCAGGGTATATGACCCAAAACAATCAATTGTCTGTAAATGCGGGAGTAGCAGCGTATCATTTGAACAAGCCAACGTATTCGTTTACCGGCAACAGCAGTGAGAAATTATATGTGCGTTATTCGGCATTCGTGAATGCAACCATTGGGATACAAAATACCCGTGGATCCTTTTTACCGGGAATCTATTACCAACGGCAGGCTACCCAACAAGAATTTCTATTTGGAACACACTACAAATATCTATTAAACGAAGGTTCCTCATATACCGGTTTTACAAGACCAATGGCGCTTTATATAGGTTTATTCAACCGTTTTAGGGATGCGTTAGTCGGAAAGATCATGTTCGAATATGACTGTTATTCTGCTGGATTTGCATACGACATAAACCTATCCGGTTTGAGGGCCGTTTCCAACGCTAAAGGCGGCTTTGAGCTCTTCCTTCGCTACAATTTCAGTGACGGTGGAGGATTCAGGTCAAGGATTTAAAAATAGCTCTACTTGCTATTCTGAGGACTGTTTCGGCAGTCCTTAGTTTTTTATTCTCTTTACAATGGCAGTGGTAGAAAATCCCTCTACCAAAGAAACTGTTTTCACCTCCCCTCCATAACTTCTAACTAAATCAGAACCTACAATGTATTTTGAGGAATTCGGATCCCGCTCATTTGCATCATAATCTGCTCCTTTCACAAGAATATCAGGACGAATTTGGGAAATGATAGTAAGGGGAGTGTCTTCCTCAAAAATCACGATCAGGTCGATAAAACCCAACGCTCCCAATACTAAAGATCTCGATTCCTCATCATTTATCGGGCGATCCTCTCCTTTCCCCTGTCTTTTAACTGAAGCATCCGAATTCAACCCCAGTACCAGTTTGGTTCCAAAATCAGCTGCATGAGCGAGATACGTGACATGTCCCCGATGAAGAATGTCAAAACAACCATTCGTGAAAACCACCTTATTACCCTCTGTTTTCCACTTTTCAAGTGTTGCTTTGGCAACCTCAATTGAAACAAGTTTATTCACAATTCCATCAAGTGTATTCATTTTCCTGCGTGTAATTTTTTGGCAACAAGACGAGGGAGAGGAGTCCAAGTGCGATCATTAAAACCGTTTGTGTTGCCCATATCAACATTCCCAATGCGTTACCGATTGCAAGCGCATTGTCGCCCTGTTCATCCTGAATGTAAAACGTGACCACCAAACCGACTAGCAAGGGATACGTACCAATTCCACCGTTGGTGAGTGTGATTCCCAATGAACCCGCAATAAATGCAAACATCATCCCTTCCATGGGAACATTCCACGTTTCCTCCAAGGAGTAGAATGGCATGATGAACATAATGATATAACAGAACCATATGATTAAAGAGTGGAACATATAGCTCCAAGGATTTTTGCATTTGAAAATTGACCACACACCTGTCAACACGTCCTTAATGAAACCAGACAGCTTCTTTCTGAATCCAGGTTTGAAGATGAACAGGTAAACAAATACAATACCTATGCAAATAATGATACCATACAAGACGCCGGTCCAGCTCCACCAGGAATTCTGAACAGCTTCATTTCCCGAAAATTCTGTCTCGATACGACGCTTGAGCTCAAGAAAATCATTCATCCCCATAAGGGCCGTCAATACGGTTACGACGAGTAGCATAATCAGGTCGATGGCCCGTTCGGCGATGACAGTTCCAAAAGAATTGGAAAACGGCACTCCATCCGAGCGATAAAGCATTGCTGAACGAGACGCCTCCCCTGCACGAGGTATAGTAAGATTCACAATGTACCCTATCATAATGGCATGGTAACGATTCCAAAAGCTCGTGGTGTATCCCATTGGTTCGAGTACTAACCCCCATCGCCAGGCTCTCGACAGGTACGCAATAAATCCCAGAACGAGAGACAGAATTATCCAAAAATAATTGGCTTCATACAGTGCATTGTAAAAAAGGTCGAGGGCTTTTTTATCCATGCTGGCGAAAAAGTACCAGATCAGGTAAACACCAAGAAGAAGAGGGAGTACCGTTTTGACCAGCGTTAGAATGGTCTTTCTGAGCATCAGTCGATTAGGTTGGTTGTCTCATCCGGAAAGACCAGGCTCGGTTTAAAGGATTTGGCTTCCTCGAAGTCCATGTACCCATACCCGATGACGATAATAATATCATTGACAGCTACCCTTCGAGCAGCGGGGCCATTCAAACAAATTGTTCCGGAACGACGCTCTCCTTTGATAACATAGGTTTCAAAACGTTCGCCATTGTTGATGTTAACAATCTGAACACGCTCACCTTCAATTAGATTGGATGCATTCATCAAGTCCTCATCGATAGTTATACTGCCAATGTAATTCAGGTCAGCTTGGGTAACCCTGACGCGGTGAATTTTTGATTTAACGACCTGTATGAGCATAGTTCACTTAATTCCCGACAAAAGTAAATGAATTTTCTTTGTGGCGAATTCTAAATAGTCATATTGTCTATTAAACGCACTTCGCCACAAAAGGCTGCAATACAACATGCTGAATTCTCATTCCAGCTATCCGACAATAGCTCGAACGTATTTTCATCGACGATTTCAAGATATTCAAGCTGGAGATTTCCTGATTCAAAAAATGCAACAGCTAGCTTTCTCACTTCTGAAGGAAGGTGAATTGACCTCCATTCTTTGACCTTTTCAAGTGTTTCAAAAAGGATAAGGGCATCCACTTTTTGCACTTCCGTCAATCTAAGATTTCGGCTGCTCATAGCCAATCCATTGAACTCACGTTTTGTTTCACAAGCGACAATCTCTATGGGAAGTTGAAAATGAGCTGACATACGTCTGATGACAGCCAATTGCTGAAGGTCTTTTCTTCCAAAATATGCTCGATCCGGTTCAACAATGCGCAAAAGATTGTGAACTACATGCGCCACTCCCTGGAAATGTCCAGGACGAAATTTCCCCTCAAGCACTTTATCCAATGGATGGAGATCAGGAACTTCGAATAGTTCATTCGCTGGATAAATCTCACTTTGTTCCGGTGCGAAAAGGTTACATTCAAAAGGCAAACCAGACAGCAACTCTACATCGCGGTCAAGCATGCGCGGATACTTCTCGAGGTCCTTTTGGTTGTTGAATTGAGTTGGATTAACAAAAATACTCACCACTACACAGTCATTTTCCCTTGCGGCTCGTATCATAAGCTCAAGATGTCCCTCGTGGAGAGCGCCCATTGTAGGAACAAAACCTATGGAAACGGAGTTAGCCCGAAACGACCCAAGTTCGTTTCTAAGTGATTCTCTTGTCCTATGAATTCGCGTCAGACCCATAATTTGTAAGACAAAACTATTCGTTTATTCATAACCTACGCTTTTTTTTGTACTTTTGTACTGTTTTTCACAGACGTATCCTTAAACCAGAATGGAGAAAAAGAAAATACTTTTTGTTTCCTCGGAAATTTATCCTTTCCTTCCGAAAACAGAAATTTCCAACACCGCACGTAAACTTCCCCAAGGCATTCAAGAATCCGGAAAAGAAATCCGTGTTTTTATGCCTCGTTTTGGGAGTATAAACGAACGACGACACCAACTGCATGAAGTGATTCGGCTGTCGGGAATGAATCTGGTCATCAACGATGTGGATCATCCGCTTATCATCAAGGTAGCCTCGATCTCTGCAGCACGAATGCAGGTGTATTTCATTGACAATGAAGAATTTTTCAAAAGAAAATACACCATAACAAATGATAAAGGAGCTTATTTCTCTGACAATGACGAACGCGCTATGTTTTTCTGTCGTGGCGTATTAGAAACAGTAAAAAAACTTGGTTGGCAACCGGATGTAATCCATTGCCATGGTTGGATGACAGCCCCCATGTCTCTTTACGTGAAGAAATTGTACAACAAAGACCCACATTTCTCTGATACTAAAGTTGTTTACAGTCTCTATGACGACGCATTCACCCAAAACTGGGACAATCGGTTCGTTGATAAACTAACCTTTGACGGATTTGACAAAGAGGTAACAGATCAACTGGAAGAAACCAGCCATGCAAACATTACTCGTGTAGCCATAAAATATTGTGACGGGGTTAACGTTGCTAGTGAAACATTGTCGGATGATCTACAAAAGGTCTACAATGAAGCTACTTGCTTGAAGCAGGATTACGTTCCTGAAGAACAGCAAGCCAAAGTAATGTCTGACTTTTTCGATAAAGTACTTGAAGAGTCTGTGGTTATATAAGAACGGTTCTAGACAGAATTTGACGTGGCGGAAGGTTTACCTACTTTCCGCTACTTTTTTATTGGTCATACTTGCTACGTCCTGTAAGAAAAAAGAAAGTTCTGTTGGTTCAAATGTTCTTGATCCTAATGAGCTACTTGGTTCTAGTCAGATCGACACCTTTCAGTTGACAACTTTCACCTACGAGGAGGATTCCCTCATTTCCGATAATCCTGCATATTCTGTGCTCGGATCTTACAACGATCCTAAGTTTGGGACGGTAAATGCCAATTTCTACACGCAAGTCAGACTTGCAGGACTCAATCCAAATTTTGGTGACCCACTGACGATAAGTGTTGACTCAGTTATGCTTGGTTTGGAATATGCCGGATATTACGGCGAATTTTCGCCTCAAACGGTCGAAGTGTATGAATTAAACGAGTCCCTGAACATAGACAGCACCTACTATTCATTTACGACGAAATCCGTAAAGTCAACCAACTTAGTCGAACCGGGTTACGGATCTTTTACCCCAAATCCTGATGCGATCACCGTTATTGGAACAGACACTGTAGATACCCAATTACGTATTAAATTGCGAAAAACATTTGGAGAACAGATCATTAACGATGCAACAAACAATCCTTCCAATTTCAGCTCCGTTGAAAATTTTCTCGAATACTTCAAAGGAATACATGTCAAGGTGATCAATCCTCCACAATTTTCCGGTAAAGGAGGTGTATTTTATTTCAACATCAATGATCCGCTGTCAAAAATAACCATCTATTACACGCAAGACGGTGAGCAGAAAAAATTTGATCTTCTTATTAATACTGAATGTGCTGACTTTAATCATGTGGATGTCAATAATTTTGGGAAACCGGTGCAACAAGTCATCAACGATACGGTTAGTGGACAGCAAGAATTCTATTCACAGGCATTCAAAAGTCGCGCAATAGTAAAGATTCCGGGAATGAAATCCATCCCTTCGAATGCCATAATACATAAAGCTGAACTTATTCTTCCGATTCAATATCAAACCGGAGCAAAATACCTTCCACCTGACGAGCTTTCTGTTGCGGTTAAAATTGATGGCATTCTTTCTGGAATTGGGGTTCTGGGCTTGTATGATTATGCCTACAAACACTACACAATTGACATTAGGAATTACCTACAAGCACTTGTTACTAATCAAGTTAGTACGGATGAGCTGATCCTCTCGCCAAGAATGTTCATTACTTCTGCTGACAGAGTGATCTTCAATGGTCCGAACACCATTAATAAGAAAAAACCGAAATTGGTAGTCACCTATACAACCTACTAATCATGTGTGGAATCGTTGCATATATTGGAAAAAAAGAAGCCTATCCAATTATCCTTAAAGGATTGAAGAGACTGGAATATCGTGGATACGACAGTGCAGGAATCGCATTATTGAACGACGGGCAGATCAATCTTTTCAAAAAGCAAGGCAAAGTTTCCAATCTCGAAGATTTTGCTGCGACACTGAACGTCCAAGGGCATTCCGGGATTGGACATACACGTTGGGCTACACACGGTGCGCCCAATGATATCAATGCTCACCCGCATTTATCAATGGACGGAGAAATTGCCCTCATCCATAACGGAATTATTGAAAATTACGAGATCCTCAAGAAGGACCTGACGAACAAAGGGTATGTTTTTAAGAGCGAGACGGATACCGAAGTTTTAGTGCACCTTATTGACCATATCAGCAAACATGAACATGTCTGGTTTGGGGAAGCATTGCGTATCGCACTGTCGCACGTCGTAGGAGCCTATGCCATTGTAGCGATGTCAAATGCATTTCCGGATCGTTTGGTAGCAGCACGCAAAAGCAGTCCACTTGTTGTGGGCATTGGAGAAGAAGGAGATTTTTATCTGGCTTCCGACGCCACGCCTATTGTGGAATACACAAAAAAAGTAGTTTACCTCGATGATGAAGAAATCGCTATAATCGACTTGAATGACGGTTTAAAGCTTTATAATATCGCGGATCAGGAGAAAACACCATATTTTCAGCAGCTCGAGTTGGAGTTGGAAGCCCTCGAAAAAGGAGGCTATGAACATTTCATGTTGAAAGAGATCCATGAGCAACCTCGTTCGATACACGACTGTTTCAGAGGACGTTTAAATGCCGTTGAGGGATGGGTTTCGCTGGGTGGCATCCGCGACTATGAGCAAAAGATGATTCAGGCGAATCGTTTGATCGTTGTAGCATGTGGAACATCCTGGCATGCCGGATTAGTTGGTGAATACCTCATCGAAGATCTCGCCCGAATCAATGTGGAAGTAGAATATGCCAGCGAATTCAGGTACCGAAATCCGATCATTAATGAAAATGATGTCGTCATCGCTATTTCGCAATCCGGTGAAACTGCCGATACGCTTGCAGCACTTGAGCTAGCTAAGTCGAAAGGGGCAACCATTCTTGGGATTTGTAATGTGGTTGGTTCTTCTATCTCTCGTATCACAGATGCCGGATCATATACGCATGCAGGACCAGAAATTGGGGTTGCTTCAACAAAAGCCTTTACCGCTCAAGTAACGGTACTCACACTTATGGCGCTTTCCCTGGCACACAAAAAGGGAACCCTTTCGGAACGTGATTTCAGAACATTGCTCACAGAGCTAGAAGCCATCCCGGATAAAGTGAAACGTGTACTTGAGACAAATGACCACATCGTCAAGATCGCCTCGGAATACAAAGATTCCAAAAACGCATTATACCTCGGGCGTGGCAGCTCATTCCCGGTAGCGTTGGAAGGTGCATTGAAATTAAAAGAGATTTCATACATCCATGCTGAAGGGTATCCTGCAGCAGAGATGAAACACGGGCCAATTGCGTTGATCGACGAAGAGATGCCTGTATTCGTGATTGCCACAAAAGGAACCTCTTACGAAAAAGTAGTTTCCAATATTCAGGAAGTAAAGGCGAGAAAAGGAAAGATCATAGCCATTGTAACTGAAGGTGACACATCAGTGAAAGCTATGGCAGACCATGTCATCGAAATTCCTGAAACAAATGAGCATCTTGTGCCTTTGCTGGCAACAGTTCCTTTGCAGCTCCTCTCCTACCATATCGCCGTCATGCGTGGTTGCAACGTGGATCAGCCAAGAAATTTGGCGAAGAGCGTTACGGTAGAGTAGTGTGAAGGGTTTTTGGGTAAAGTATTATACTTATCTAATATACTCAACCTAGAACCACATCTCTTCTTGAGTTTAGTTAAACGATTGAATGTATTCGAAATAAGATTCCGATTGAATTTCGGAAACGAACCATACTCGTCTTTCGTGATTATTTTGTCTGTTAAAATACTGAAAATCCGTAGGTTCGTTAGTTTGATGAAAATAGTAAATTGAAACACATAAAGCGTGAAATTTTAATGAATATGAATCATTGAACAATTTACTAGACGAAATTATACTAACAAATTGTTCAAATTCGACGGGGGTGTGAAAATTTCTATCCTCATAGTAATCATCTAACGTATATCCAATTATCTTAACAGCGGCCGAAATATCTGCAGACCTCAATTGATGAAACCCTTCTATTAAATAAGATATCAGCCGAAAATTGTTGGATTCTCTCAGATACAATAGCCTTCTAATTAAATCTATTTCAGTCTTTGGATTCATTTTAGTTAACATTCTATATTAGCCAAATTATAAGAAATCTTTTATTTCGCAATTCTGAATCGGAAGTCCGAGATTCTAACTTGCATTTCTTCAGGAATAAGATTATTTATTTTAAAAAGGTGACTTTCATCCACTCCCCCATAAAACGCCTCCGAAATTCCGCCTGCGATACATGCCTGAGTATCTGTATCTCCGTTTAGCAAAACAGCCTTGCGAATGGCATCTTCGACTGAATTGCTTTCCATAAAACAAACGATCGCTTGAGGAACAGATCCGCTACAAGTCATGTCGAAACGGTAGTTTTGTCTGATTACTTGCCATTTGGTACTTAAGTCATATTCAAATGAGCTTTCAATGTACAAACGAATTTCATCTTTAGATGCACCGGTGCGAGAAAGAAATACTGCAGAAGCAACTGCCTGTGCTCCCTTGATACCCTCCGAATGATTATGTGACACTGAAGCACTGTCTATGGCTAGCCGGAGGCATTCCTCCATCGTTTGCGCATACCACCCTACAGGTACTACCCTCATCGCGCTTCCATTGCCCGCACTTGCATATGGCTCAGGATTTGAAGAAGTTAACCACTCCGTAAAGCGCTTACTATATCCCGCACCAGGATACCTCCTGCCCCAGCTCAGGTAGGCTTGCCGAAAATCTTTTTCGTTCAACAAAGCATCCGCTGTGGCGATAGTAAGTACAGTATCATCTGTAAATTTAGAATCTCGATCAAATAATGGAAATCCTTCTTTTGCCTTGCGATTTCTCTCGTAAACAGAGCCAACAATATCTCCAAAAATTGCTCCAAGCATCTTGTTAATCTTTTGGATACAAATACACGTACCCGTGCACGGTTAAAACGGAGAGGTTTAGCCCTTTATAATATCTCAATTGCTTAAACCTATGTGTATCCAACTCCACGCATATCCACACCCTGTCCTTGCCATCCTTAATCTTGACCCAAAACTCGTTGCCATGGCTTTTTGTACGGGTGATGGAATAGCTGAAAAGTTTCTCGTTGTAGGTATAAACAGATACTTTTTTCTTTTTTAGATCCAGGTAGTAAAACAATTTTTCTTGCAAATCTCCTAGATCCTCATCGGCAATTAAATCAACCTTTTTGATATTTTTTCGACCCTTTAAATCGATAGAATTTGCTCCTCTGAAGGAAATCGCAAACCCCTCTTCTTTGGCCTGTTCGATATCAATGGCTTTGTCCCTGAGATTCCAGTCGGCATTCTTTTGAGCCATCAAAGTGCTTTGCGAAGCAAACAATAAAGTTAAAAAAATCAGACAACGGTAACTGTGCATGGAGGAGGATAACACGATCATTTTGGGTAAGCTATAGGTTCAGTAGGAACCGTAAATTGTCCTTTTTGATAGATAAATGTTTTTTTGAACCACTTTTTCTCCTCAGTCTTCCAATTCTTTGCATTCTCTGCTGTTTCATCGCCTAACTGTTTTGGTGAGTAGCCAAGTAACTTGATAGAAACAGAGTCAGAAAGTTGCTCTTTTTCTGTGTCTTGTCCCAAACTCAGGAACGGTAAGAAAGACAATGTTATGAAGATTATTCCTTTATTCATCATGTTGATTTTATTTAGCGCATATAAAACTGAGAATAAGGTCATATATAACACTTCATAAGCTTTGAAGGTGTTCCTTATTTCTAATAAGTTCGATAGAGCCTGAGTTTATATTGTAGATATAAACTGTTTTATTCAAATCTAATGCTTTAATCAAAGTGTCTTTAGTTCCGGTAGACCGCATATCCCAAAAAGCTAAAAGAACTTCACAGAACTCTGCAATTTCAGTATTTCGTTCTTTATTAGCACGCCATCTGCGCTCTCTTTTTGGGAATTTTTCGTATTTGGGCTCAAAGATACGTGTGGGAACACCTTTCCTTGAGGCCCATTTTTCAGCCAAGGTGTCTACCCCGGGTGCCTTGCCAGAAACAAGGATCGTTGGAATCGATTTATTCCTTAAAAAATCCTCAAGTATGGTATCAAAAACAGTCTGCTCATTAAAACTTCGGGATCCAATAACAGCTAATTTCATTTGTCTCTAAAGTTAATTCTCATTCTTTACCCCAGTTATCAGTTCATCCAGATCACTTGCTGAAATAAGATACTCTTCTTCTTCCCGGTTTCTGATTTTCTTCATAGCTGTAAATGCTGCTATAAAACCGTCTCGCAAGCTTTGACTTGGGGTAAAACGCACAAACTCTTTCGTATGATCTGACCAAAATATTGAAGAATGTGATCCACTTAAAGGTGACCCTGAAACAGAGATCAGAAACAACGCTTTGTATCCGTGAAATTCATCGAGAAAATAATGTCCTCCATTTTCCATTGATTCAAAGAGTTCCCCCAGGCTATAACTAAAACCACCAATATATGCTCCGCCAGATTTTAATAATTTTGGTCGAATGCAATAAGTAAGTTCATTTCCAAGAAGTTCACGTCGTTTTGAGAACAATAGAGCCGCTTGACGATGAAACCATTGTTCCAACATGTCTTGAGCTGCAATGAAGGCAGGATTCAAAATCCAGCGATCAAAAAGGGCAGCCGGAAGTGTAAATGGTTTATCGGTCAATTCTATGTGGTTATCACGGATCAAGGAGAGTGGAATTTCGCCCTGAAGGTCATCCAAGCTTTTCAATAGTGCAGTTTCTTCACCCATGGAAATGACACGACATGATTTTTGGATATCTCGAATTTTTATAGCTCCCATGGCAATCTTATTCTGAAGTTTCTATGGTGATTGAACGAATAATATTTTTCTCTTCCTTCGACAATTCCCGCATGGCTTCACGGTATGTCTGTTTAAGAATTCGCTGGTATTTTCTTTCCGTAATACAGGTCCCGTCTGTAAGTTCTACAGATTTCTCTGTGGCACATCCACAGAGAATAAAGAAAAACAAAATAAGCAGCCCCTGTTTCATAGGAAAGTTAAATCAACACTAAGCATAAACTCAGCTGATACTGAAAAATAACATGTATTCAATAAAAAAGGACCCTAAAAAGGATCCTTTTGTTTTCTAGCTGAATTTCAATGATTAATCGATACGAACGACCTCTAATCGACGCATGATTTCTTGATCGCTGCCAAGCAGGCGTATCGTATAGCTTCCTGAGGTTAATTCACGAAGGTCTAACTTAAGGTTATCCGAATTTACAGTCCAAACAGCAATCTCTCGACCTGTAGCATCGTAAATCGTAACTGTTTTAAAGGACTCTAGACTACTGCCGGAAATCGTCAGCAAATCTGTTGCCGGGTTCGGGTAGAGCATAAGTTCTTCTGTACCTTGCTCGATGACTGATGCACACGCATCAACTGTGATATTGGCAGTTGCTGAACCTGTGCACCCATTTTGGGTAAAGCTATATGTCACAGGGAAGGTTCCTGTTCCAGCTACTGATGGATCAAACGTTCCACCAGATACACCTGTGCCTGTGTACACACCACCAGCAGGTGAACCACCCGTTAATGTCACAGGAGCCCAGTTCTCACAAACACTGCTCAATGGTGCCTGCGTTGGTGCTGGGGTTTGACTTACCACAATGGTAAATGTTTGCGGAGTACCAACACATCCGTTTAGATCAGGAGTTACTGTAATAGTCGAGATCCCTGAATTTGCAGGAGTGAATGCATTGATATTACCGGTTCCACTTGCTGCAAGGCCAATACCCGTATTGTCATTAATCCATGAATAGGACGAAGATGTGCTCGATCCGGAAAAGACAATAACCTGTGTTGATGTTCCCGTACAATAATTCTGTGACCCAGGATTGGTAACGGTTGGAGTTGCATTTACAGTTGCAACAACTGCAATACGTGGCGAGGTACAACCACCCGATGTAGTTTCTACATAATAGGTTGTAGTGGCAGAGAGAACTGGCGTTGTAAAGTTATTCCCCGTTCCTACTGCTGTTCCACCCGTTGGCACTGTGTACCATGTTGCCGTTCCTGCTGAAGTAGAAGCGGTAAGAACAACTGTTCCGGATCCACAAACACTTCCCGGTGTTGTGCTAACAACAGAAGGCGTGGCATTCACCGTCATGACAAAGTTTTGAGGCGTTCCTGCACATCCGTTGAGAGCAGGTGTCACCACAATAGTCGCAGTTCCTGCAGTAGCCGGAGCGAATGAAGTAATGTTACCCGTACCCGTTGCCGCAAGCCCAATCCCTGTATTGCTATTTGTCCAGCTGTACGTGGACGATGGATTCGAACCGCTGAAAACAATCGGTTGGGTTGCAGTTCCTGTGCAATACGTCTGCGAACCCGGATTCGTCATGGTTGGCGCTGTATTCACAGTTGCTACCACTGGAACTCTTGTGGACGTGCAACCAGAAGCCGTTGTTTCTACATAATAAGTTGTAGTAGCAGATAGAACCGGTGTCGTATAATTGTTTCCAGTCCCAACTGTTGTCCCTCCTGAAGGAACTGTATACCAGGTCGCCGTTCCGGCAGATGGAGTGGCACCCAAAGAAACCGTACCCGATCCACAAATGTTACCTGGCGTAGTGCTGGTAATGCTCGGTGAAGCATTTACCGTAATCGTTGCACTTGTGGTTCCGGTACAACCAGATTGGGTAACGCTGTAAGTAATAACTGTGTTACCTGTTCCAGCGACAGCGGGATCGAATATACCGCTACTTACACCTGTTCCTGAATAGGTTCCGCCTGCAGGTGAACCCCCCGTCAATGTCATCGGAATACTGGATGAACAGACCGCGCTAAATGGAGTCTGCGTCACCACAGGATTCGGATTGACAACGATTGTTTGTGTAGTGGTATTTGAACCATTTGAATTTGTTGCAACCAACGTAACCGTATACGTTCCCGCCGTAGCCCAAGTAACCGTTGGGTTTTGGGCAGTACTTGTTGCCGGAGATCCACTTGGGAATGTCCAGCTGTACGACGTCGGGTTACCGGTGGAAGTATTGTTAAACGTAACTACCTGTCCGGCACACGTACTACCACTCGCGGACGACGTGAAGCTGGCTGTAGGAGCCGTAGGAGCTGAAACTCCAGTTATATTAATGTTATCCACGTAAAGAGCATTTCCATAACCGGCGATATTTCTAAAGGCAAGTATAACTCCATTCTGACCAATGTACGTGGTAAGGTCTATCGTTTCGGTGCGCCATTGAGTAGCTGTTGGAAGGAAAATGGTCGTTTGGGCATTGGCTGTGGGTAAGTTGGTCGTGCCAATAGTGGAGCCTGATTTGCTGTAAACAGTATTCCAAGTGGTACCGCAATCCGTTGAAATTCCAACTTCCAATCCGTCCACGTAGGTCGCATTGTATGCTGCATAAGCCACGCTGAAGGTCAATTGTGCACTAGATAACCCAGTAAAATTCAGCTTAGGTGTGCGCATTTCGTCAGAGTTTCCGATGTCATTCACGTTGAAATTATCAAACCACATGGAATTTCCTGCAGTCGGTGTAACACCGTACGTTGCACTTCTTCTCCAAGTAGTATCCCCAAGATTTTCATTGATGATGGTCCAACCGGTTGGTGGGAAGGTGGTTCCTGAGAAGCCTTCTGTTAATGGAAGTGCTTGTCCAGAGACAGGTGTTACGGTAATGTATCCAACTGATGTTTGCGTATTTGAACCACTGGCATTCGTTGCGGTAAGTTCTACAGTATAGGTTCCCGCAGTATTGTATGTTACTACAGGATTGGTTGCCGTAGATGTTGCCGGGGTACCTCCCTGAAAAGTCCATGAATACGACGTAGGTACTCCAGATGATGTGTTGGTAAAAGAAACTGCTGAACCTTCACAAACAGTAGTTGCATTTGCTTCAAAACTTGCTGTCGGTAAAGATGGAACTGCAGAATATAAGTCGCTGTCCCATGTTCCACGACCATAGGTCGCAGCTCTTAGTCTTCCTGTTGCGTAATAGATTTCTAAGTCTGTTACAGCACAATTCGGCAGCCCGCTACTGAAATCAATCCAAGTATTGGTTCCGTTGTCTCTGTAAAAAACGCCCAAATCCGTTCCAATGTATACTCCATCTCCACCTGCTGCACCGTTTTGATACACAATGCAATTCATGGGGATGTTG
>JAJTDX010000092.1 GCA_021298235.1 Cryomorphaceae bacterium
CTTCAAAACAGACAATGCGGCTTTGAGAAAGATTTCTGTGAATGCAGTATTGAATCATTCCACTATGACGAATGGACCATTGTCGATTTCGGCAAATCAGGTCAAAACTTTCAATTCTGAACAAATTCTACCGAATAAGTTCACAACATTGTTTGCTTTTCCTCACATGCACTTGTTGGGCAAAAGTTTTAAAGTTTGGGCCAACGCTCCTTTGACGGGAGATACCACCCGAATTGTATGGATTCCAAAGTGGGATTTTCATTGGCAGGATAATTTTATTTTTCCGAATGCTTTGGTAATGCCAACAGGAACTACACTCAAGGCAGAAGCAATCTACGATAATACGACGTCAAATCCGAACAATCCATCATCTCCTCCACAGAATGTTTCCGCTGGTGAGGGCACGAATGATGAAATGTTTTTAGTCTTCTTTGGATACATGCCTTTTATTTCCGGTGATCAAAATTTAATCGTCGACAAACGTGTATTCGCGAAAGGAGCTACGACGTTTTGCGATGGTCATACGGTCCGTCTCGAGACGATACAGGGGGTGGGCTATACCTATCAATGGTTAAAAGATGGTGTTGCTATTCCCGGAGAAACGAATTGGTTTATGGAAGCTGGTACATCAGGGGCCTATACGGTTTCCATTACTCTTGGTCCGAACAATGCCGTGTCAGACCCAGTGAATGTGGTCGTAAATGCAGCGCCGACAGCGCAGATTCAAACACCGTCTTCAACTGTTATTCCGGTAGGAGGCACAGTAATGCTTTCAGCTGTGATTGGTTCAGGCCTTCAATACCAATGGTATCTCAACGGAAATGCCATAGCCGGAGCGACTGCCTCTACCTATGACGCGGCCTTTAACGGGGCCTACACTGTTGAGGTATTTAATGGGGCTTGTTATGCTCTCTCTGATCCTTTAGTCATGACTGGAGGTGTGGCAGGAATTAACGAAGCAGAGAACAATGGACTTTCAATGATTCCAAATCCTGCTTCCAATGTCGTTGAGCTAAGTGGAACACTATTACTGACGTCTGATATCGCAGAAATTGTTGACATGAATGGGAAGCTGGTATCTTCGCATGTCTTAACCGGATCAATGTCGTATTCTCTGGCTACGAACCATTTGAATGAAGGCACCTACATCTTATCCTTGATGAACGGTGATAAAGAGATCGTGCTTCGTAAACGTTTCGTGATTGCCCGCTAGAAATTGTAGTCAATTTTCCAGAGGAAAAGTCCATGAGCTGGAACGGAAGTCGCGGCCGCACCTCTGTTTCTAGCGTCTAGAATTGTACGAATTTCTTCCGGAGCGATGTTCTTCCATCCAACCTCCAAAAGTGTGCCCACCGTGGAGCGAACCATATTTCTGAGAAAACGGTCAGCTGATATTTCAAAATACCAACTCGTTTCACTTACTTGGTGCCATTTGGCATGTGTAAGTGTACAAATATTGGTTTTAACATCCGTATGAAGCTTTGAAAGCGATGTGAAATCTTGGGTGCCAAGGAAAAATTCAGCAGCCTGATTCATCAGGTGAAAATCTGGTACATTAGGGATGTAGAGATGACTTTCAGTTTTGAACGGATCTTTTTCCTGGCAAACATAATAGCGGTATGTCCGGGATAGAGCATCAAAGCGTGCATGAAAATCACATTTAAAAATCCGTTTTACTGCAATAGATTCTGGCAGCATGCGGTTCATTTTAAACTTGAAATGCTCGAGATCTGAAAGCACTTCATGATTCTCCAAATCTACGTGAAAAAAATATTGATTTGCGTGAACACCTGTGTCCGTTCTTCCACACCCTACTATTTCAATTTTCTTATTGGAATATATGCTGGAGACACATTGTTCTATGGTCTCTTGAACGGACGACTGTTCGGGTTGTCTTTGCCATCCGAAGAACAATTTTCCGTTGTAGGCTATTTCAAAGAAAAATCGCTGCACGGAGGAAGAAATAATCTGCTTATTTCGAAGTAGGGATAGCGAAATCCGTCGTGTCTACCTGATAAATGTCCATACTCGCTTTCTGTCCGATGATTTGAAAACTTGAAAGAACAGCTTTATTAAGTGCCGGATAGTATTGGAAATGAGTGTCATTGTTCACCGAATTGAACTCAATTCCCAAATTCACGGGTGTACCCCATGTTCCACCTTTATTTTCAACTACATAGATGTCAAATCCACCCATGCCTTCCATGCCATCAGAGCTGTAGAATAAAAATCTTCCGTCTCCGGTGATGAAAGGAGTGGTTTCTCTTCCTACAGTATTAATTGGTGCCGGAAGTGGTTTTGCTTCTCCCCAATTTTTTCCATTTTTGGTTACCGCGTAAATGTCTGTTCCAGATTTGTCTCCCTTGCGGTCAGAAACAAAGTACATCGTATTCATATCATCTGTCATTGTTGCGGCACCCTCAAAAAATGAGGTATTGATAGTTTTGTTGTTTATCCTCTTTGGAGTTGACCACTTATTCTTGTTAGTCATTTCAATTGTAAAGATGTCCGAACCTTTGGTTGGTTTGCTGCTTTCAATGGCGGTGTTATTAAGAGTCATTAAACCATACAAACCATCTTTTGAAATAAAATTAATAGCGTCAAACCCTTCAGAGTTAACGCGACCAAGCTCATTACTTATAGAATCCCAATCGCTAATCTCATCATTCCAGACGGCAAAATAGGTATCTTCAAAAAATTCTTGATCATCCGGATTCATATTCCCTCCCTTCGTATCACTGCGTCGCGAGACAAAATAGATGGTTTTTCCACCTTGGGTGAGAATTGGGCAGTAATCATTGTACCCGGAATTAATTGCACCCATAGACTCTTTCTTGGCTAATTTTCCAGAAGACATTTGTGCTTTCGCGAATTCACACTGTTTGATGCGCAATTCCAATTGTAATTCTTTTACTCTCCCTGCTGAAAGCATTGAAATGGCCATGTTGTAATTCACTAGTGCCGAATCTATATTTCCAATTCGGTGATATGACCTCCCTAGCAATTCGTACACATCTTTATCGACTTCATTTTTATCAAGTTCGACAGCTTCTTTAGCATATTTCAATGCAAGTCCGTAATTATTTTGCTGGTAATGACATTGTCCTACCCAATAAGCACCACGCCAATTGTTGGGGTCTTTTACCGAAGCTTGTCTGAATTGGACAAGTGCGTCACGTACTTTGCCTTCATTGAAAAGTCCTTTTCCTTTTTCTATTAGGGTCAATGCAGCTGTTTTGTCAACGAGAGTGGTAAGGGTATCCGGGGGTAAACTTTCTGCAAGTGCAGCATTCACAAAAAAAAGCGCACATACCGATAGGGAGACAATTCCTTTGATCATAGGATTAAATGTTTGTATACAAGCTAAATGTTCACTGCAAAAGAAAGCAATTTTATGTTTTATAGAAAGTGTTTATTTACTTTTCCGTCGCTTCTGTTGATATTTTTATAGAATCCTTCTCAAGTTCTGCCATACACAAGGTTGCTGCGAGGATACCAATCAAAGGAGATAAAGCTCTGGAAAGCCAAATGAACATGTCTTTCATACCGGTGAGTGAATCAAAAGGAAAAGGCGCAGCGGTTGGAAAAAGTATGCTTAATGAAAAGCATGCACCAATGGAAAGGGCAATTCCTTTATGACTTTTAATGAAAGAAATACATTGGTGGTAGTTTAGTTTTTTTCTTTCCAAAGAATAATCTAAAAAGTTAAAGCCATAAAAATAGGCGCCAAATACAAAAGTTCCAAGTCTGAAAATTACTTTTTCACTTTCCCCTAATAAACTAATTGTGAACAGGTACAGTATCAAGATCCAGAATGAATATAAGATAATATTTCTTAGACTCAAGCGTGCGGCACGAAGTACATCTTTTAAAAATTGAAACAGTTCAAAAGGGGTGTCTTTTCCGGAAATCAATTTTTCACATCGTTCGCTGTAATACGTAAATAGTGGGGTTAGAATCAATGGCGCAAGAAAATTTCCCAAGGCAAACATGAGAATTCCAAGAATCGTTTGGAACGTAATGGCTATCCATGCCCAAAATATTCCTATTGTGGAATTTGCTTCAGCAATTTTCTCAGTTGGGAGAATCAATTCATTTCCCGTATTTAAAATGATTGCGATAAGTATGGGCAGTATGGCAAATGAATATAATCGATACCTGAAAAATAACGGTACTGCTTTCAGAAAGACTTTGAATCCAAGAATAAGGTGGCTCCATTTTGGCATCTTCAAAAATAGGAAATAGAGCAGGTACAGCCACACTACGTCTATGGAAATATTATCTTTGCCCTTTCATTTTTGACGGTTAATTCTTTGAATATGTCCACATCCAGTCTTACTGCCATTTCACCTGTTGATGGTCGGTATCAGTCTAAAACACAAGAACTACAGTCCTATTTTTCAGAATATGGACTAATTCGCTACAGGGTAATCGTGGAAGTGGAATATTTTATCGCGCTCGTTTGTACGCGTCTCACTCCCTTAGAAGACTTTCCAATGGAGAAGATGGAAGATTTGAGAATGATTTGCGTAAACTTTTCGGAAGAGGATGCCCTTTGGATCAAGAATACCGAAAAAGTGACGAATCATGATGTGAAAGCTGTTGAATATTTTCTGAAAGAAAAGTTGAATGAGTTGGGCCTGGAGAAATATGCTGAATTCGTGCATTTTGGTCTAACATCTCAGGATATAAATAATACCTCTGTTCCGCTTTCTTTGAAGGAAGCTATTCATGAGCAATACTTTCCGCTAATGAGGAAAGTGCTCGACAAGCTAACTGCAATGCAGGAGGAGTGGAAAGACATTCCTATGCTGGCTCGTACGCATGGTCAACCCGCATCACCGACACGTTTAGGAAAGGAAATTAAAGTTTTTACGGAGCGATTAAGTATTCAATTACAGCAGCTCGAACCAATAAAATACGCAGCAAAATTTGGGGGCGCAACAGGAAATTTTAATGCACATTACGTAGCTTACCCCTCCTATGATTGGGTGTCTTTCGCTAATTCTTTCGTTAATTCCATTCTTGGATTGAGCCGAAGTCAAACTACCACGCAAATCGAACATTATGACAACCTTGCTGCACTCTTTGACTGTTTGAAGAGGATCAATACCATCCTTCTTGATTTGAATCGTGACATGTGGACCTATATTTCGATGGACTATTTTAAACAGAAATTGAAGGAAGGAGAAATTGGTTCGTCATATCGGCGTAGCAAATGCCTTGTTCGAACATCTTTCCGCTAAATTGCCAGTTTCCAGATTACAAAGGGATCTGACCGATTCAACCGTATTAAGAACGATCGGGTTGCCTATGGCGCATACGTTTATTGCAATCAAATCCACCCTCAATGGCCTTGATAAATTGTTGCTAAACAGAGATGCCTTCGAAAGCGATCTTGAAAAGAACTGGGCGGTTGTAGCTGAAGCAATTCAAACAATATTAAGACGAGAAGGATTTCCGAAACCTTACGAAGCTTTAAAAGGGTTGACCCGAAAAAATGAGGCGGTAACAAAAGAAACAGTGCATTCATTTATCGATCAATTGAATGTTTCGGAGGAATTAAAGGCAGAATTAAAGGCAATAACCCCTTCAAACTATACCGGCATCGATCTGGTATGATTTCGTTCATGATTTATTTAAAGCGCATTGGACTGAGTATTTTTTTTGCGCTTGGTCTTCTTTCTGCGAGTGCTCAAAAATACCCTATCGAGTGGAGTGAGTCTTTCAGATCGGGAAGCCAATTAAATACAATTCTTCCGATTTCTGGTTCGAATTTCTACGCGTTACGTTGGTCGGGGGGAATCTTGGGTTCGTTGACTCTTTCGAAGCATGTTCATTTTGAAAATATCCTGCAGAAAAGAATTGCCTTGAAAGTAGAGAATGGCATGGCCAATTACGAAGGGATTCAGCGTATCGGAAATAAACTGATTGTTTTTCTCTCTGACCGATTGAAAGGTGTCAATCATTTGTATATGCAGGAATACAATGAGGAGCTCATGCCGAAAGGACCGGCAGTGGAGGTAGCCACATTTGAAGAGGAGAGAGGAAGAGGTAAGGGGATATTTCAAACAATTGTCTCAAGAGATCTAAATTACATAGGAATAATTTGGGAAATTCCAGGCAGACGTGATTTCCCGGACAGATATGGATTTAAAATTCTCGACAGCACTCTTCAGGAACATTCAAGTGGTGATTATGCCCTTCCTTTTGATCCAAAATTATGTGCAATTGATCAGCATTATCTTTCGAATACAGGGGATTATTTTCTTTCACTCACGGAGTTTGAATCCATAGATCGAAAATTATTCAGGGATTACCAAAGTTACAAGTCGGTTCACATTTTACACGTGACTGAGGATGAGGTGGAAGATATGGTTATTGATGTTCAGGGAAAACGAATCGATGCCATGACCATGAGCTCCGATAATGAAAAGGTGTTTACCATACTTGGCGTGTACGGAGAAAAGGGAAAGCCAGGAGTTTCCGGCCTTATCTATCTGCGCGCCAACTTTTTGAAACGCGAGATTATTGATGAGGGTTCAACCATATTTTCAAAGGATTTTATCACCCAAGATTGGTCTGACCGTGAAAGACAACGTGCAGATCGAAGGGAATCCAGGGGGAGAGGTGAGCCGCAGTTTTATAATTATGTGGTCCGTCAGTCAGAAGTACTTAAGGATGGCAGCATCGTTGGTTCACTCGAACAGTTTTATGTCGTTGTCAATACATACACCGATCCACGAACTGGTGTGACCAGGACATCCTATACGTATTATTACAATGATATTATAGCCTTTAAGGTTGGCAAAGACGGTGGTTTTGATTGGTTGACAAAAATCCGAAAAACACAGGTTTCAACCAATGATGACGGATATTTCAGCTCTTATTTGCGATTCATTGATAATGGAAAGATGTGCATTCTTTTCAATGATAATATCAATAACTACGATGACGTTGGGCGATTCATAGACACCAATCGAATCTATCCTTCCAGTTTTACCAAGAAAAGGAATGCAGTTGCATTGGTTCAGGTGGATTTGCAAGACGGTTCAGTTGATAGACAAATGCTGTTCGATCGGAAAGAAGTTCAAGCCTTGGCAGTACCGCGAAAAAGTCCTGTAGATTACAACCAGAAGTATATTCTAATTTATGCCACCTACGGAAGACGTGAGCGCTTCGGACTGATGAAATTGGCAGAATAGTTAGAAATAAGTTTTTTTTATCCAGGTGTAGAGTGTTGCAAGGATAAGTCCAGAGGCTATACAAAGCAATATAACGGATACAAGATCGCCAATTCGCGTATAAAATGTTTGCTTGGAATTCAAATCTATTTTGTGACGTAATGCAGTAGCTTGCCACCACTTGGAAGACAACTGAACCTCGCCTTTTTGATCTATAAAACAACTTATTCCGGTATTGGCTGATCTCACTACGCATCTTCTGTTCTCAACAGCTCTGAGTTGGGAAAAGCTCATATGTTGCTTGTATCCGGGCGTATCTCCCCACCATCCGTCGTTGGTGATGACAAAAATCGCTTCTGCTCCTTTCCGGCATTGCTCGCCACAGAATTCACCGTAAATGGATTCATAACAGATCAATGGAGCAAATTCCAAAAGATTTGTTTCAAGTGTTTTCGGTTCTTTTTCTATCCCTAAAGTTCCGGACGTACCTCCATTGTTTATAGACAGTTCTTCCAAAAAAGGAATCCAGTCAGAGAAGGGAACCTTTTCCACACCAAGAACCAGTTTTGATTTGTGTAGGAATCGATGTCCACCGTCGGGACCAATCAGCAAGGAGCTATTGTAATATTCAATGAAACCCGGTCCGTCAGTAAGCTTTACTGAAGCTCTTGAATTTTTGAGCTCAAAGAATTCTGCGGTAGAGGCCCCCGTAAATAAGGATGCTTTTTTCCAGGATTTAATACGCTCTTTTAAAAAGTTGAAAAAGTCAAGTCTGGGTAAGTCCTGTTCAATAAAGGTATTGCTGAGTGCGGTTTCCGGAGCGAGGACTAATGCAGTATTTGGAGTTATTTTTTTCTCCGCCTCTTTGATTATTTTAACTAACTGTTCCGAAAGTGGAGCCGTAAATTTCTCTTTGTAGGGATCAATATTTGGTTGAACTGCGACAACCTCTAAAGGTTGTTTTTCCTGAACGTAGGTATTGAATAAAAAAACGGAAAGTAGAATTGGGGCAATTAAAGTTGTAGTAAGAAGGATGAGATTTTTATTAAATCGAGGGTCGGTTTTCTCTGAACCTATCCAATTTCGAACTAGAACAAAACCGAGGTGATTTACGAGCATGACCCAAAGGGTTCCTCCGGCTATACCGGTAAAACTGTACCACTGAACCCATGACGTGCGGATGGAAAAGAAATTCCCCATGCTTAACCATGGCCATGAGAGCTCCCATCGATGGTGCAGGTACTCAAAACTTCCCCATATACTGACTAAGATCAACCCACTCCAAACTCCACTCAGTTTTTTTCTTACAACATGAAATGTTTGAAAGGACAGGGCCATCAATAAAGCATTCAGTATAAATGCCATGATGGCACCTCCGGGACTTGCATTCCAGATCCACCAGGTCGTACCGATATTGAAAATTATAAAGGTGAGGTAGGCATGAATGAAAACCTTAGAAGACCTGTAGCGGCTTCTAAGAATGTTGTCCTCTACTAAAAGTAAAGGAATCCAGGCGACGAAAATGAGCCAGGTCTGACTGCCAGTGAAGGGAAAAGACAGGGTAAGTAACACACCTGAAAGAACACTTAGCAAAAAACGATTACGCCTCGACAATGACATTTTTCAAAGATAAAAAAAGGGTTAGACTACATCCAACCCTCTCTTGTTATGTTTGGTTAACTCTTACTTCAAGATAATTTTCATTTCAACGCGCCTGTTCTTTTGTCGTCCTTCCGGAGTATCGTTCGTGGCAATTGGCATTGTTTCTCCGAAATAAAGTACGAAGAATCTGCTCGCATCAATTCCTTGAGAGGATAGATAGTTCTTTACAGCCTCTGCTCTCTTCTTCGAAAGTATGAGGTTTTTCTGATCGTCACCAACATTATCCGTATGACCTGAGATCTGAAGATTCCATGCAACTTTTTTCTTCAGCACTTCCGCAAGCTCACTGAGTGAAGGGAACGAAACCTCTTTTATGATGTCTTTTCCTGTTTCAAATTCAAGGTTATCGAAAGCTGTTTTCAAGATTTCTTCCACCTCTTTTTCGATTACCGGACAGCCTTTATTGGCCACGGGTCCAGGAGTCGCAGGACAATCATCGTCTTTGTCTAACACGCCATCGCTGTCTGTATCCTGATATGGGCATCCTTTGTTCTGAATCGGTCCGGCAAGATTTGGACACTCATCGTTTTTATCCAACAGTCCATCTCCGTCTGTATCAGGCCAAGGACAACCCTTATTTTCTTTCGGGCCATACTGTTCCGGACAGTCATCAAGGAAATCGAATAGACCATCCTTGTCAGTGTCTGGACAGCCTTGATTAACAAGCGGACCAGCGACTTCAGGACATGCATCTTCATCGTCTTTGATGCCGTCTCCATCAGTGTCCGGACAACCTTTAAATGTCACGAGACCCGCAATCTCCGGACATTCATCCTCCGGATCGATAACCTCATCGTTGTCTTTGTCAGGGCAACCATTGAATTTTTGAATTCCCGCTAAATCAGGACATTTATCTTCACTGTCAATTATCTTGTCCCCATCTTTATCCGGGCAACCCTTAAATTCTGCAAGGCCGGCTTCTCTTGGACAATTATCGAGCATGTCTTCAATTCCATCCCCATCCGTGTCCGGACAACCTTTGAAAGCCCAGATTCCCGGTACTGAAGGACATACATCTTTTTTGTCCGAAACCTTATCGTTGTCCTCATCGCGTGGGTGGCCATAAAGAATTGGAACACGAAGTCCCATATATAGCTCCGCACCGCGCACTTTTCCTACAGCAAATAATGTTTTAAAATCCGTACAACCTATTGTCAACGGACCCAGACGAGTTGCGATTCCAGCTTTGAATCCCGAATACGAATTAATGGAAAGAGGGAGATGTAAACCAAACCAGGCATAATCAAAGCTTGGAGTTAAAGAGAATTGGTTGGCAATATGCACATTTGTTCCTTTTTTTCTGGAATTCACATTTAGTATACCCGTAGCATTCACATAAAACCATTTCCAGATATTATAATCTACCTGCAAACTCAATGCGGTAGGTGTATACATAAAGAATGTGGAAGAAGCTTCTTCCGTTTCATCCCATTGATCTACGGTACTCGTAATTAAACTATCCAGAATACTGTCTGCTTGTGCAAGAGAACCTGCTGATTCAAAAACATTAAGATCAAATTTTGTGCTTGAATTGACTGTAAAGTTTCGGCTTAATCCTCCTTTCTGGAATTTCATTCCTCCTAAATCTAAAAGGGAGGCGCCCACACGAAGTTTGTATTTCTCGCGATCTCTGCGCCATAAGTCAGTTTCACCATCCATATCGTACTTGTAACTTTTCCAATTCGGGCGCCATTCGTAAACAACTCCTAAATCAAGTCCCAAACCAAATTTCGAGGTCATCTTCATCAGATCTTGATCACCATTGGCAAATCCATCTATATTTCCAGAATATCCGTAATCAAAATTTCCTTGCAAGGCAAGTGAAGTATCCTTGTCCTGAAGCTTGTAATAAAAATCATTGGTATGCATGTAGGCCGAAACCAATCCCGTTAAATATTTAGCTCTACCTCCTGCTTTCAAAAAATGTTCTCCATCATCTTTGATGACTTGGCTATAGTTGATACCATACTCGAGCCAGGTCATACTACTTACTCTAAGTCTTTTTTCTTCAATTTCCTGATTCCAGAGCTGTGAATAGTCTAAACCATTTTCTGCAAGAATTGCCAGTTTTGAATCTACATCGTCCACGTTGGTAATCGACCTTAGTTTACCTGTAAAGCCAACAGCAATTTTTCGGTTTAGATGAAACATAAAATTCAGAAGATCGATCTGTGCATTTACATAAATTCCAAGCTTATCTGAGGAATTTTCATCATATCTTTGAAGGATATATCGATCCATAAAAGTGTTCTCTGGACGTGCCCAGGAGTTGTATACTGACGTGTCTAAAAATGATTTCGTCCACCACTTCGGCATATCTTTCGTGTCAAATTGCATGGCATTTTGGTACGCAGTTACGTTGAAGCTAAATAGATTAACATCAACTGCAAAGCGTCCGTCAACAAAGCTTGCAGGTTGAAGATCTGTTCCCATTACGCCACTGTAATTGCTGGAGTGAACTCCAAGATAATTTTGAGCGTGAAAATTTAAAGATGCCAACACAAGACATACAACTCCAATTAGTTTTTTCATAGTCGTAGACTGTTTTATTATTTTTTAATGTAGTACTGGACGATGTACTTATCGACTACGGTGGTTAGCAATAGATCTTCTCCTGTAAGAGAAAGCTGACATTTCTTGCTTCCCTCAAATGAACGATCCATGAACTTTCCTCCATCTAATTCATAGAGGTAAGAATTATTTTCTAGTCCATCTACCAAAGTGACGTAAGAAACCCCATTGATGGTTTGTAAATTCCAGAATTCGGCATCTTTCACGTCTGTTTTTACTTTTCCAATGAAGGCACCCTGCGCACCGAAAAACTGAATCTGGCCATTATTAAAATTGGACATGTATGTCTCTTTCCTGCCTTTTTCACTTGAGAGAAGTTTTCCTTTAGAGGTAGAACGTACGTCTTGTTTGATTCCTTTTTGATTGACACTTGAGAGTTTTCCGCCATCAGAGGTTAACATAAACAGCTCATTGTCAGAAATCGTGGAGATACTTTCTCCCGGTAAAGCAAATGAACGATAAACCTGTTTCTTCTCCGCATCTATCATGACAAAGTTGGCGCTATTTAAAATTCCAAAGAATAGTTTTTCCTGACTGATCCAAATCTCTACAGGTTGAGAAATTTCATTTAGTCCATGAGGGAACGTAGAAAGTTTTTTTCTTTTAGAATCAAAGACGACCACATTTCCACTATTATCAGGATATGCAATGTAGAGTTTTCCTTTAAAATTGAAGAGAGTAGCACTTTGTGTCGGTGTCCTGGAGCCAATGGGAATAGGTCCGCCGGTCACATATTTCCCTGATTTATCGAGTAAATGAAGAGCATTCTTTGTTGTGACTAAAATGAATTGGTATTCCTCGTTGTAATGAATTCCTCCAATTGTTTTGGCATTTAAGTTTTTTACCCAATTCATTCGTCCACCGGTGTAAGACATCAGTTCGCCTGTTGCGGTCAACGTGATGAAATTACCTTTGCCATTGAAGGAGATGAAATCATTGATTTTCGCGTTAATATTGAATGTTTTAGAATCGTCTGATTCTTTTACATCTTCCTCACTTTCTTCACTGGTTTCTTTCTGAACTGGAATTGTAATATTGCTGAAAATACCTTCTCCGTAATGAGTTTCAAGTAGTTTTGATTTATATACAGTTTTGGTATATCTTGTGTCTCCATCAATGAATCTTTCCGAAACCCGTGCAGGAAGGTCAGCATAAATTTCATCCAATGAGAACTGTTCAGACGAAAGCGTGTTTTCGAGCTTCAGTTGTCCCACAATATCAGAACCAACCCATTCTTCCTCGGAAAGAATGCAATAATCTCCCTCAATAAACACATGAAAGAAAGTGTTTTCTGTCGAAGGGAATTCATTCGTCAGTTTGATGCCTTTGAAAGAGGCATGTTCTTCACCGATTTCTTCCTTACCTAATCTAGAATTGAGTATATCAATGGGTGATTTCCCCGGAAGTATATCAGTTATGATGGCATCTTTACCTTTGAATTGAAATGAAACGAAACCTTTTGAAATCCATTCTTTCATAGGACCTTTGGAATAGTCGCCACCCAAATACGATGCGTAGTCCTTTTGAAGAAAGTGGTATTTCTTGATGTTCCTGGGAATAGCGGACGAGAAGACGCTTCGATCATCAATCTGTTTTCC
>JAJTDX010000093.1 GCA_021298235.1 Cryomorphaceae bacterium
GTCAGGTTAAGGTCAATGTAAGCCGTTTTATTTTCAAAATGAATATCACTGAGAGACAACGCCTTTGGTTGCATACTCAGATATCCATACCCTTCTATCGCAGAAGGTTCTGCCAAAGTATTCCAAACTTCTTTTATTTCCGATCGAATGTTAATGGATGCTATTTCTTTATCTATGGTTTTTTCAAGGTCTTTCAATACACCTGTAACTTCTTTTTTGAGTTGTGCAGATGCATCGTATTTGAATACAGTAAACTCACATGGGTCAACGGTTTCAAATTTCTTTAATTCTGTTGCTGTCTTAAATTTGAAATCTGGAGTGATGGTAAATTTGGTGGAATATCCTACAGAAACTCTGCGCAAGGGTTCGCCCACTCCACAGCTCACATATACGCGTGGGACAATGCAATTTCCATCTTTATTGAACAATTCTGTACACTCCGGACAATAATTCAAGTTCAACGAATACTTGCCATCCACGTCAAAATTCAAATTCTCTCCTTTTCCATTGAAGACAATAGGATTTCGAAAAAATTTATAAGAGTAACTTACGCCTTCGCAATTGTCCTCTTTCCCTGTAAAAGATTTCGGTAAAGCTTTTTCCGTTTCAGTAAAATATGGCTGTAGGTTGATCTTTATTGGCAACGATAGAGTAGATTCACGTTGTTTTGGCGGAGCAATTTCCTGAACAGAGATCGCTGGAGCTACAGCTTCCAGTTTACTTTTGCATGATGGAAGAAAAATGAGAAAGAAAGCCAGTAAAAAGACAAAACGCATAGTTGAAATTTTGCCTAAATATATTTGAAATTTCGCGAACTGAGGAAGAGTTTATAGTTGACTTAAAAGTAAGTTTCTATTTTTTAACGCTTCGTACTGTAATTCACTGCATGTATTCAAAAGTGTGATGTTCAATGCATAGGAAAAATAAATATCGTCTGCATTCGTAAATTCATCTATAACTAATTTGGAATTGTAGCGGTCTTGCATTCCTTCAGGATTATAGCCTTTTAGTTTGGAAGTGCCAGTGGCTTTAACGATCGCATCCATTTTCATTTTGTAGTCACGAATGATGTCAACCAAAGAACTATTCATCTCGCGTAAATATCCTGAACCATTTGCAGAGGCAGCATCTGAATAAAACCATACATCAATTCCCATTGGTTTAAATGGATTATCCGACTTGGTTAGAATGGAATTTCCGTCATTCGAAAGAAGAACTAATCGTTGCTTCATTAAATCTATGTCCGCGATAAAATCAGCTGTTAGTGCATTTATCTTTTTAACGGATGGATTATCTATATTTACAGGCAAATGCGCAGCTGTTTCTAATTCTCCATTGATTCGGTGATCCAACATCTCATATCTCATGATATAGCTGCTCAAGGTATTTTTTGAAATGCTTGAATCAAGACGCTGAAATAATAAAATTAAAATGAGACACAACGTTGAAAATCCTTTCACTGACACCAAATCAATCAAGAATAAATTGTACTTCTTTAAAACGTTTAACTGAATTAGTGCCATCACTAATATGGCTACATAACCTATCCCAATTATAACCCCGGCTCCTGGCCAGTTGAGAATTCTAAAAAGAAAGGATATTATGACGATCGCATAGGAGAAGTAAAAAGCGAGCAGTTGTGATTTTTTTACAGATGGATTTGTTGATCTAAAAAATGCCTTCAAAATATAGTGAATTGCAAGTAAGAACAATGAAACTATGATAGCGAGGTTGGCTCCCGGCCAATGCATCCATTTAAACAAAAGTCCGATAGTGAATAAGCTCATTGCGACTCCAAAAAACAATTTCTGAAATCCATTATCCGCGGGTTCGAATGAACCGAATAAATAGTTCAATGATAATGTTGTTAGACCTACAACCAAAAGAATATTGGCTCCGGGAAAATGCTGTACTTTGAAGGCTGCCCCTAAAAATGTAAATATTAATCCGACTATTAAAGAGTAAGATACTACTTTTAAAAGGGCTGTAGAGCCCGCGAAACTATTATTGTCCTCTTGCATAATTTAATGATTTCCTTAAGAACTTTAAACCATCAAATTAATAACATCGCTAGCTCAAAAAATTAGCTCACGTTACCCAATCATTCCTAACAGCTGATTGAAAATTTTGCTTGGCCGCATCGCCTCACTCGTTTTTACAGGATTAGGATGATAATAGCCCCCAATATCCATTTTAGATCCCTGTGAACCATTCAACTCCTCAAGGATAGCCTCCTCCTTAGCCGAGAATTCATTGGCAATTTTTGAAAATGTTTCTTTCAGTGTAACATCTTCGTTTTGTGCAGCTAAAGCCTGGGCCCAATAGAGAGCAAGGTAAAAGTGACTTCCGCGTTTGTCTAGCTGTCCTACACTTCTTTCGGGGGATTTATTAGTATCAAGTAATAAGCCGGTTGCCTGATCCAGCGTGTCTGCCAACACTTTCGCTTGTTGGTTTCCAGTGGTTACACTAAGGTGTTCCAAAGAGGCTGCCAATGCAAGAAATTCACCCAGAGAGTCCCAGCGTAGATGTCCTTCCTCAAGAAATTGTTCAACATGTTTCGGCGCTGAACCACCTGCTCCTGTCTCAAATAAACCTCCACCATTCATAAGTGGAACTATGGATAGCATTTTGGCACTTGTACCTACTTCCAAGATGGGGAACAAATCAGTGAGATAATCACGCAAAACATTTCCTGTGACAGAGATCGTATCTTGACCTTTCACTATTCGTTCCATTGTAAATAGTATAGCCTCATCGGGCGAAAGGATGCGTATATCCAAACCTAATGTATCATGCTCTTGAAGATACATCTCCACTTTTTGAATGAGTTGCGCATCATGCGCACGCTCCTTGTTTAACCAGAAAACTGCAGGTGTTTTGGATAATCTTGAGCGATTGACTGCTAATTTTACCCAATCACGAATGGGTGCATCTTTGACCTGGCACATTCTCCAGATATCCCCCTCTTCAACATCACTGCTAAGGAGAACCTCTCCTGTCCCGTTTATGATTTTTACAGTTCCCCTAGTTTTGATTTCGAATGTTTTATCATGCGAACCATATTCCTCAGCTGCCTGGGCCATCAGTCCGACATTGGGAACTGTTCCCATAGTTACAGGATCGAATGCACCATTCTTCTTACAGAAATCAATCATTACCTGATAGATTGTCGAATAACTGCTATCCGGTAAGACTGCTTTGGTATCGCATGATTTTCCGTCCTTATCCCACATTTGACCGGAATTTCGGATCATAGCAGGCATAGATGCATCCACGATTACGTCGCTGGGTACATGTAAATTTGTAATTCCTTTTTCCGAATTAACCATTGCCAATTTTGGTCCATTTGCCATGCATGCGTCAATATCGGCAAGAATTGCCTCTCTTTGTTCCGAAGGCAGACTTTGCAACTTTTCAATCAGGTCGCCAAATCCATTGCGAACGTCAACACCAACAGAGGCCAATGTTTCTTTATGTTTTTCAATAACCGATTTAAAATAAACAATGACCGCATGTCCAAAAATGATTGGATCAGAGACCTTCATCATCGTTGCTTTCATGTGAAGGGAAAACAATACGTTTTTCTCTTTGGCATCTTTTACTTGCTCTTCCAGAAAAGCTACAAGCTTACGTTTACTCATAAAAGTAGCATCAATCACCTCGCCGGCCTGTAAAGGACTGTCTTGCTTTAAAACTGTCGTCTGTCCTTGCGAATCAGTGAATTCAATGCGATATGTAGTTTGCTCAGCTATGGTTAATGATTGTTCATTGTGAAAGAAATCACCCTCAGACATGGTGGCCACATGAGAGGTGACATCATTCGTCCACTTACCCATCGAATGCGGATGCTTGCGGGCATAATTTTTTACAGAAAGAGGTGCTCTTCTGTCAGAATTACCTTCGCGAAGAACAGGGTTTACTGCGCTTCCTTTGATTTTATCGTAGCGAGCTTTAGCATCTTTTTCGGCATCTGTCGATGGTGCTTCATTGTAATCCGGAATCTTATACCCTTGGGATTGTAATTCGGCGATGGCTTCTTTCAACTGTGGAACAGATGCAGAAATATTTGGTGTTTTGATAATATTTGCCTCCGGCGCAGTAGCGAGTTTACCAAGCTCGGACAGTGTGTTTTCTACCTTTTGATCATCAGACAGATATTCCGGAAAAACAGCAAGAATCCTTGAAGCCAGCGAAATGTCCTTTGTCTCGATTTCGATTCCTGCAGGCTTAGTAAATGCCTGAACTATAGGCAAAAAGGAATGGGTTGCCAATGCCGGTGCTTCGTCAGTCAGCGTATAATAAATCTTTAAGTTAGAGCTCATATTTTCGTTTTATGAAACGTATAAGTTTTTTTAATGAATGTGCGCGAAGTTAGTTATTTCAGTGCATATTTTGTTCTGGAATAATGAACAAAGATCAAAGAAGCTATCGTATATGATGGCGATCTAATTTCTATTCAAAAAAGCAATCATCTTTTCCAGTGCACGCGCTCTGTGACTTTGATTGTTTTTTTCTGATAGGGTCATTTCTGCGAACGTGCGCGTTGAATTTTCTGGGATGAAGATGGGATCGTAGCCGAAACCGTCAGAACCCGCACGATCTTTGGCAATTTGTCCATTCACTACACCATCGAAGAAGTGCTGTTTTCCGTTCCAAATAAGTGCAATACTTGTACGAAAACGCGCCCTTCGGTCCGTGGCATTGGACAGATTTTTTAGCAAAAGTGCCATGTTTGCTTCGGAATCCTTGTCCTTCCCTGCGTATCTTGCAGAAAATACTCCAGGCGCTCCATTCAGTGCATGGACCTCCAGTCCGGTATCGTCAGCAAAACAATTCATGCCGAATCGTTCATGCACATAGGAGGCTTTTAACAAGGCATTCCCCTCCAATGTTTCTGCGGTCTCAGGAATCTCCTCTGTCAATTGTAAATCGACAAGTGTAAGCAGTTCTATGCCTGAAGGCAACAAAGATTGAATCTCTTTCGCTTTATGCTCATTGTGACTTGCAAAGATCAGCTTCATTTATTTGTTTTGAAGAGGTGTATATAGTTTGCTTTGTTTGACTCCACAGAAAATCTTTTCAGAATCGTTTCTCTTCCCTGTACGCCTAATTCAGTTCTAAGGGCGCTATCGGTCAACAACAATTCTAGTTTTTCTTCCCACTCCGAAGATGAGGAGACCAAAAATCCATTTTTCCCTTGATCAATAATTGTGTTATTCACACCAACTGGCGACATCAGAGTAGCCATTCCCATGGACATATACTGAAGTCCTTTGAAACCGCATTTCCCCTCTGACCAAACATCTGCTTCCAGAGGCATAACTCCAATCTGAATTTTGGACAAATCTTCTATTTCTGAATCCTTCTGCCACTTGACATATCGAAAAGAACGGAAATCAAAATCCGGATTCCTGTTGGAGATTACAACAAATTCAAAATTATATCGCTGCTCCAATTTTTTCAATATCGGAATCAAAATACCGAGATAGCGCATTGTTGTATGCGAACCAGTCCAACCTATTGTCAATGGAACAGCCAGATGATTGACCATCTGATTATGGCTTTGTTCTGTATCAATCGTTGTTGGAATGATCTGCACATTGGCATTGAATTTCCGCGCATAATTGGCCAGATAATCGTTTCCTGCCACAACAGAATGGGCCCATTTCATGCAATAATTCACCTTCCAGTAAGCTTTCACCCAATGAAACCGTGAATTTGTCTCGCTGTAATTAGGGAGCCAAATGGCGTCATCAAAGTCGTATATATATTTTAGTCTCAGTACTTTTGCAATGATCCATTCAAACAAAGGGGGGCCTACATGTGCAACTTCACGATGGATGAAGAGCTGATCTGCTTTTTTTAATTTAAAAAGGATTCCGAAACGCTTCAAAAAGCACAACAGCACAGTGAAAACTTTCTGCAATGATTTTCCCTCTTTATAAAGTGTTTGCCATGATTGGTAATCGTAGAATGGATACACCTCCAACTCGAATCCTTGTTGTTTCAAATGGTCGAAATACTGCTCAAAACGAAATCGTTGAGAAGGTGCACTTCCAAGTGGATAAGGAACCAGAAAAACGATTTTTTGAGCCATCTGATGCAAAGTTAGAAATCCGTTACTGAGTCAGAAATTAACAAGTGGTAGACATTGGCATATCGCTCTACTCCTGAATCCAGCCCGTAGAATTCCTTTGCACCGCGCATCGTTTCTGATTTGTCGAACGAAGATTTTATGAGTTCAACCAAAGTATCGGGATACTCTAAAGGATCTTCAAGCGCGAGACCACTTTTATACGTGTTCACTACCTGCGCTGTATCTCCGACACCGGAGTTACATATAAGTGGGATTCCCATGGCCATCAATTCTCCTTGTTTCGTGGGTGAAGATGCTTTTTTGGAATAAGCCGGAAGAATGAAAAATACGGACAATTCAACTAAGGAAATGTACATTGGCACTTCAGCATGTGCACAACTATGCACGAGGACATCGGATCGTTCTATACCAAGTTTTTTTGCGGTGCTATGAATGTGCTCAGGTTGATCACCCGTCACAAACAGAAATTTCCAGGAGTTCTCTCTTTTCTTGAGCCACTTGAAGAGTTCAAGCATTTCATTAACCATGTACCAGGTCCCCACAGAACCAACGTAACCCAACATCCTGTCGCCGTTGCTGATGCCTAATTTCTTTCGGAGAGTTTCTTGATCTCCCGGGTTAATCTTGTTGGGGTCGAAAAGCCTTAAATCGGCGCAACATGGAATTACTGTGATTTTTTCAGATGACACACTTGGGCAAATATTCTCTGTAATTTCTTGCTTTCCATTTTGCGTTAAAGAAATGATATGAGCTGATTCTCTAAAGAATTCAAGCTCCTTTTTTTTGAAGTATCTATATATGGTTCTGAATATTCGATTTTTCAGATCCCAGATCTTACCGTCGACACGTTCATCTGCCCAGAATCCGCGCATGTCAAACACAAATGGCACTCCTTTGGTATGTTTCATTCGCAATCCTACGAGGGCAGCAAGATAACTTCGACAATGCACAATAGAAAAACCATACTGACGATGTAATTTCAATGCGATTCTTCTCATTCTTGAGATATCAAAAACAGTGGAAAGCACGGGTGGTTTTTTGGTGTAGGTCAGCGGATGCCAAATGATTCCTGATTCTTCACATATTTTTTCGATTTGAGCTTTATGCTCTTTGTATCGATCAGGTTTTTCAAAGCTGACCAAATGAAACGAATACCCCTTCTTCGACAACTCACGCAGGTATGGTAAAACCTGGGATTGTCCAAGGGAGTCTGTCATACCGTCATAGGAGAGATAGAGTATGTTTGTTTTTTGAATCAACGTCGTAAAAATTTGAGCAATGAATAATGAACAAGGAGCAAGGACAACTTCCGCTCCTTAAAAACAACTTTGCTAAAGATCATTGCTCTTTGCTCTTTGCTCTTTGTTCTATCTACATCCATTCTTCGTACCACATTTCAAACATCAACAGATACCAAATTTTCACGTCAAATTCTTTTTTTCCATTCAGAAAATCAGATTTTAGCTGTCGTACAAACTCAACTGAAAATAGTCCTTCTTTCCTAATTCGGTCGTCTGATAAATATTCTTCCAGCATTGGCCGAAGCTGAGTTCTGAGCCAGTCTGAAATTGGGATAGCAAACCCCATTTTGGGCCGATCCATAACTTCTTTAGGTACGTATCGGTGAACGATTTCTTTCAGAATATATTTTTTAACACCCTTTCGATACTTGAATTCGTCTGGAATTTGTGCTGTCCATTCTATGATGTTTTGATCCATAAAAGGTTCTCTTCCCTCTAAACTGGCAGTCATCGTGGCGCGATCG